>JBBKWJ010000017.1:0-6443 GCA_037968895.1 Acidimicrobiales bacterium | reverse complement strand
CCCTCGTTGTGCTTGAGCACCTCAAAAAGCTGTAATTAGTACACGTACCTGGTACGTGTACTAATTGGAGATGCGGCCCGATGCCTGGGCGGCCTCGATGGCGGCTTCGAGCTGGCGTTCGACGATGTCGAGGCCTGCGTCCCAGAAGCCGGGGTCGGTGAGATCGCAGTCGACCATCTTGCCCAGCTCTTCTGGCGGTCGTGAGCCACCAGCCTTCAGCATGTCGAGATAGAGGGGCACAAACTCTTGGCCTCGCTGCTCATATTGCGCATAGACCGACAACGCAAGCAGCTGCCCATAGGCATAGGCGTAGACATATCCGGGAACGGCGACGAAGTGCCCCACGTATGACCACCACGAGCGGTAGTTGTCGGTGATCTCGACCGAGTCGCCCATCATGTCGTTCTGCGACTTGGCCCAGATGTCGCCGAAGCGCTCGATTGACAGCTCGCCCTCTTCGCGCCGTGCAGTGTGGATCCCGTGTTCAAAGCGATTCATCGCAACTTGGCGGAACACTGTGGCAACCGTGTCGTCCATCGTGGCGGCCAGTAGGGAGAAGCGAGCCTCCGGGCTTTCGAGCGTGCTGAGCAACTGCTTGTTGGTGACCGTCTCACCGAAAACAGAAGCTGTCTCGGCGAGAGTAAGCGGCGTCGACTGGTGGAAGATGCCTTGCTCTCTGGCCAAGTAGGCGTGGGCGGCGTGGCCGAGTTCGTGGGCGAGTGTAAGCACGTCACGATGCTCGCCGGTCCAGTTGAGAAAGACGTATGGGTGATGCTGGGGAACGGTGTATGCACAGAACGCACCGCCCCGCTTGCCCTCGCGGGTCGGTGCATCGATCCAGTCGTTCTCGAAGAACAGTTCGGTCACGTCGGCGAGCTCGGGAGAGAACGACCGGTAGGCCGTCTGAACAATGCTTCGAGCTTCCTCCCACCCAATCTTGGCGGTCGAGTCGGCGACTGTGGCCATTCGGTCGTAGTCGGCGAGCCGCTCGAGACCGAGCGCTTCAGCCTTCACCTTGTACCAGCGTTGCGGTATGTCGTAGCGGCCAACAACAGCCTCGACCAATGCATCGACCGACTCGTCTGACGCCTCGTTTTCGAGGTTGCGGCTTGACACCCATGTCGGGAAGGAGCGGAATCGGTCATCGACCGACTTGTCGAACAGGAGGGTGTTGACGATGAACGAGCGGGTTCGAAGCCCCGGTTGCAGCGCATCGGTCACGGCTTGTTGCGCCGCGGCCCGCTTCGACCGATCGGCATCGCCGAGGGCAGACAGACCGGCCTCGAACGGAAGTGTCTGCGACTCGCCCGCCTCGTTTGGCATCTCGACGGTGAGCGACGACATCTCTTCAGAGAAGAGACGGTTCCACGCACTCGCACCACTCACCGACTTCTCTGACAGGATGGTCTCGGCCTCTTCGCTCAGAAGATGGGGGCGGTTTCGGCGAAGATTCCGCAGGTAGTGGCGTGATGTGGCGAATCGTTCGTCGGCCAGTACTTCATCGACATGCGCATCGTCGGCGGCCGCCCACTCAAGGTCAAAAAAGATCAGCTTGGTTCCGATGGCGGTGCTCCGCTCGGTTACCGCCTGCATGAGCGCCCCAGCGGCCGGATCGAGCGTGTTTTCGCTGAATCGGAGCATGGCGAAGTGACCTGCGCGACTCACAAGCTCGTTCATACGAGCGAGCCGTTCAATTGTTTTTCCAAGTTCTTCGACACCCAAGGTGGCGACGCTGCCGCGAAGCTCGGACATCTCATCGGCCATCGCATCGGCGATATCGAGCAGGTCGTCGGCCGAGGGCGCGCCGTCTAGCAGGGGATCTAAGTCCCACGCGACATTTCGCGCCTCAAGGTCGTCTTGCTGGGGTGAACGTTCTGTTGCAACTGAGGAAGACATCAACAGGTATTCTGCCATCTTGACTCCACAGAGCGGTGCATCACGGCCACGTCCTTCCGCTAGCGTCGGTGCCAATGGGCCACGATCACTCTCTGCGTCAACTTCTCGGCGCGTTCGTCTTTAGCATCGCCGCAATGGCAATGGTGCTCGCTTCGCCGACTCCGAGCTTCGCCCAGGCCGTCGCCGAAGGCACCGTTACAACCGATTTCTCGCAGTGGCCAAGCGGTCCAAACTCAATCGCCGTCGGCGGCACACAGCTCGAATGTTTCACACTCGACTTCCAAAGTCAGCTTCCAACTGCGGGCGCTGTCTACACAATCGACGATCACGATGTCACGCTAAGCGAGTTTGATGAGTCGGTTGTGGCGGTCGTCATCGGCGCCCGAGACCACACGTTTGCAGAAGGTTCGCGGTTGGCCAAGGTGGCCGCCAACGGCGGCATCGACGGCATCATCCAACTCACCATCTGGACCTACACCGCCAACTACGACCTGGCTGTTGCAACCGACGATCAGCGCGCTGCCGTCGCCGACTTGCAGGCGCTCGTCGATGCGACCTTCGGGGTTGACCCCAAAGCGCCAATCGTTGCGGCCGACGTCATCTTCGCCAAATCTCCTGACCCGGCGCTAGTCCACCTCGCAATTCTGCCGCCCAAGTCATCCACGTCGACGACCCCAAGACCAACGATTGCTCCGGAGCTTGGCCCCGCGGTCACCGCGACAAACACCACGGTGGCAACAACTGCCGCGCCAACGACCAAAATTCCAACGACCAGCAAGCCAACAACCACTCGTCGTTCCACCACCACCCAGCAAACCACGACAACTCGACCGAGCACCGCTGCGCCATCGACGACCGCACCAACCACGACCGCCAGCACCACGAGCACCACCGCTTCGACCACGACTACGTCGACTTCCGTCGCGAGTGACGCCACCGACGGTCCAGAACCAACCGTGCTCGCCGCAGTGCAAGAGAAGTCACCAATCGATACCGGGTCAGACTCGTCTGGCACACTCTGGGCCGGCATTGCCATCCTGCTCGCCGGTGTCATCGTTGCGATGTTCGCCGCCAGGCGAGCGCTCGTTCCGAAGGGCTAGTCTTTCGAAGGGCTAGGCGGCCGCTCGAGGCTCTAGCACTACGACCGCCGTCTCGGTCGAACGGCGGGCAGCAAGACTGTCGAGACCCTCGTCGATCTCCTGCCAGCGAGACCACAACCGTTCCCGCTCAGTTCCCTCTGCCGCGCGGCCGGTCACTAGGCGAGGTCCGCTGGCAAGGTTGACACGAACTTCGGGATTGGCTTGCAGGTTCAACCACCAGACTGGCTCCCCTTCTCCCCAGCCATTCATGGCCATGGTCACGAGGTTTGCGCCATCCTCGAAGTAGCCAACCATCACGCCACGTTCTTTACCGGTCCGTCGACCGATGGTCGTCAGGCGCATGGCACCCCAACCATTTGGCTTTGGCCGCCAGAGGCCAAGACTCAGTCAGCCTCCTACGAACGCAGCACGCCGCCGTTCTGTTTGGCGACTGCTGCAATTACAGCGGCCCTGACCTCGTTGACCTCGGCCTCGGTGAGCGTACGGTCGGCTGCTTGCAACCGAAGCGCAAACGACAGCGAGCGAGACTCAGGTCCAAGCTGCTCGCTGTGGAACACATCGGTCAGAGCGGAGCCAGCGACGAGCTTGCCACCGGCCTTGCGGATTGTGTTGAGCACTTTGTCGACTGGCACCGCTCGGGGCACGACAAACGAGAGGTCGAACTCTGACGAGGGGTAACGCGAGATTCGTGCGTACTTTGGAACCGATGCCAACGCGGCAACGATCGAAGCCGTGTCAAGCTGGAGCCAGGCGACCCGGCCATCGACTTCGTACGCCTCAAGCACGCCAGGGTCGACCTCGCCGACCTCGCCGATTGTCTTGCCCCTGAACTTGATTTCGGCCGACCGGGTCGGGTGTAAACCGTCGCGGGGTCCGTTGATCAGGGTCAAGTTAGCCAGACCGAGCGTCTCGGCAAGACGGTGAACCAAACGCACCGCCGTGGCGGCCGCTTCGCCACTCGAATTGAAGCCGGATGCCACTGCGGCAAGCCACTCGGGTTCGTCAGGGAGCTCGTTGTCTGATCGGTGATAGACGGTGCCTAGCTCGAAGAGTTGAATGGGTCCCGAGCGGTGTGACTGGTTATACGACACGGCTTTGAGAAGACCTGGAAGCAGAGAAGTGCGGAGCACCGACTCTTCGGCCGCCAACGGATTGGCGAGCGTGATGCCGTCACCGCTGAGCCCGGCCTTGGCGATGTCGTCAGGAGCGAGGAACGGCATTGGCATTGCTTCGGAGTAGCCAGCGCCTCGCATGGCCTGGCGAATCTGACGTCTTGCCTTCTGTAGGGACGAAAGCTCGCCGGTCTGAGCCGGCCTCGGCACCCGCTTGCCGCTCTTGGCATAACCGTTGTGGCGTGCGATCTCTTCGATGATGTCGACTTCAATGGTGCTGTCTGGGCGCCACGAAGGCACTCGCACGTCGAGTTGGCCTGGACCCGCAACGGTCGGAATGTAGCCGATTGGCGAAAGCAGATTGCTGATGTCGGCATCGGTGAGCGATGTGTTGATCAGGCTGTTAACCCTGTCGGTTCGGACGCGAACTACCGGGGCTGGCTCAAGGGCACCGTCGGCGATGACGACACCGTCGGCAATCTCGGCGCCACAGATCTCAATCGCCAGTTCGCAGAACCGGTCAAGCGCTCTCGCTACGCCCTCGTAGTCGACGCCTCGTTCGTAGCGGGTTGATGCTTCGGAACGCAGATTCAACCGCCGGGTTGTCTTGGCGATCGTCATGCGATCCCAGATAGCGGCCTCGAGCAAGACGTTTGTGGTTGTCGAACCAATTTCGGTTGATTCGCCTCCCATCACACCAGCGAGCCCGATTGGCTCGTCGGCCGCGTTTGCAATAACGCCGTCGAGTTCGGTGATGCTGCGCTCGACTGAGTCAAGCGTGACGATTCGTTCCCCGTCGCGACCCATCCGGACGACAAGCTTGCCGTCGGCAACGAGGTCGAGGTCGTATGTGTGGTTTGGCTGCCCGAGTTCGAGCATCACATAATTGGAGATGTCGACGATGGCGTTGATCGGCCGCATGCCGGCCGCCGTGAGGCGATTGGCCATCCAGAGCGGCGTTTGGCCGAGCGTGACATTGCGGAGCACCCTTAATCCAAACCGTTTGCAGAGGTGGTCGCTCTGAATATCGACTGACGCAGAGTTGGCAGCAGTCGGGGGCGCCGACGCGACGGACGGTGTCGGCACCGTGAACTCAAGCCCAAGGCGAGCGGCAAGATCACGGGCGACACCGACGATCGAAAGGGCATCTGGCCGATTGCCTTCAAGCTCGAGATCGAACACTGTGTCGCTGGTTTGTCCAAGCGCCTCATTGAGCGGCGTACCAAGGGCGAGTTCGTTATCAAGCAGGAGGATTCCGTCGTCGTCGCCAGGGACGCCGATTTCGCTAGGCGAGCACAGCATGCCGTTTGATGCCTCGCCTCGCATTTCCCGAGCTGCGATTTCCATGCCACTCGGCATGGTGGTGCCTGCGGTCGCCAACGGGACGAGGTCGCCGACGCTCATGTTGAACGCACCGCAGCAGATCTGGAGCGACTCGCCATTGCCGACGTCGACGCCTACGAGTTGGATCTTGTCCGCGTTTGGGTGCGGGTTCAGACTGAGCACCTCGGCGACAATGATGCCTTCCCAGGTATTGCCGAATGTTGTGACCTCTTCGACGACCATTCCGAGGTCGGTCATGACCTCTGCGAGCGCGGCAGGGTCACCCTCGAAAGGAGCGAATTCCTGAAGCCAAGAAAGTGGTACAAGCATGGGAAATCCCTAACTAGAACTGCGAGATGAAGCGGATGTCGTTGGTGAAGAGTTCGCGCAAGTCGTCGGCGCCGAACTTGATAAGGGCGAGCCGGTCAATGCCAAACCCGAAGGCGAAACCTGACCACTCTTCGGAATCAATACCACCCGCAGTAAGCACACTCGGGTGGACCATGCCGCAACCGCCGAGCTCCAACCAGGAGCCGTCTGGGCGCTGGATGTCGAACTCGGCTGACGGCTCGGTGAAAGGAAAGTGGTTCGGCCGTAATCGCGACGAGAAACCGGGGCCAAAGTAGGCCTCAGTGAACGCTTCGATCGTGCCGGCAAGGTCGGCGAGCGAAATGTTTCTGTCGACGACGAGGCCTTCGATCTGATGGAAGACCGGCATGTGGGTGGCGTCAGCGGTGTCGCGTCGAAAGACGCGACCAGGAGCAACGATGTAGATCGGCGGCTCTTGCTCGAGCATTGTGCGGATCTGGACCGGCGATGTGTGGGTCCGTAGCAGCGTCGAACCAATGTCGCCATAGTCGACGTAATTCGTGTCGAAGCCGTCTCGAGCCGGATGCTCAGGCGGGATGTTGAGGGCGTCGAAGTTGTGCCAGTCGGTCTCGACGTGGGGTCCCTCGGCGACGCGAAAGCCCATGCCGACAAAGACATCTTCCAACACGTCCCAGGCCTGGGT
>JBBKWJ010000016.1:0-24645 GCA_037968895.1 Acidimicrobiales bacterium | reverse complement strand
CACCTTCGTAATCGCAGCCGTCAACGTGGTCTTACCATGATCAATATGACCCATGGTCCCCACATTCACGTGGGGCTTATTCCGCTCAAACTTTGCTTTCGCCATCGTGGCTTCTCCTTGGGGTGGGTTGGGGGAATCGACACCACCGATGTGATGGCGTCAACATGGCACAAGGCCGTGTCTCGAGAGACAAAGACCCTGAGCCGCTCATCCGCAGGAGACGGATGTTGGTAGCGACGGTCGGGTTCGAACCGACGACCTCTCGATTATGAGTCGAGTGCTCTCACCAACTGAGCTACGTCGCCTGGCAGGTGGCAGGTCCGCCCCTCGCCGGGGACGATGCAAACCTCTGACATGGAGCCTCCTAACAGAATCGAACTGTTGACCTCTTCCTTACCATGGAAGCGCTCTACCGACTGAGCTAAGGAGGCGGGGGATATGTAGCTGCGCCGGTCTGATAGCGCAGACCGGACGACGACCCTCAAGGTCGACGGGAAAGTCTGCCACGATCAGGACTCGTACCCAACCAGTTATCAGGAAATCTCATGCCACGGAGCGGCAGACAACGCAAATTTGGCCAATTTGTATTCTGGCGGTCGGATACCAATTCCCAGCCTCTCGGTTGGGCGGTACCGTGCACCGAATGGATATACGGCGTGCCACCGAGGCGGACGGCGAAGCGATTCGACAGATCTATAACCGCGAGGTGCTCGAATCGACTGTCACGTTCGACTTAGTTCCGCGGAGCGCCGACGACCAGCGAACCTACATTGCCGCCCGGTCGGGTGCCCTCTGCGTAATCGTTGCCGAGGAAGACGGCGTCATCGCTGGTTTCGCAAGCCTTAGCTTTTACCGAGACCGGCCCGCGTACCGTACCTCTGTCGAAAACTCGGTCTACACGCACCGCGGCTTCAGGGCCAGAGGTGTTGGCGACCTTCTCATGGCGAGCCTCGTCGAGCGCGCAACCGCAAGTGGGTTCCACGCGATCTTCGCCCGCATTGCTGATGCCCAAGAAGCGAGCCTTGCGCTGCACCGCAAATACGGCTTCGAGCTTGTCGGTATTGAGAAGGAGGTCGGGCGGAAGTTTGGCCGCTGGCTCGACGTCGCACTCCTGCAATTGCTGCTTGAACGGTAGCGCCGCTCGAATGGCGAGCGAACACTTGGGTGTCTGACACCCAAGTGTTCGCTCGTCACGTGATCTAGGCCAAAAAGTCCAGAAACCGCCCGAAGGCGGTTTCTGTTTCCCGCCATTTCGCCGAAGGCGGAATGGTGTCCGAACCCGAAGGGTTCGCGTGGACCGGGTAGGATTTGAACCTACGTAGGCTGAGCCGGCGGATTTACAGTCCGCTCCCTTTGGCCACTCGGGCACCGATCCAGGAACGTCATAGGTTAGCGGGCCGCTAGGTTTTAACCATGCCTAGTTTTGATGTCGTTTCAGAGATTGATCTCCAAGAGATCCGCAATGCTGTTGACCAAGCCCAGAGGGAGGTCACGACCCGTTTCGATTTCAAGGGGACCAACTCCACTATTGACCTCGATGACAAGGCCATGAGCATCGAGCTCAACACGGCAAGTCACGACCGAATGTTCGCCCTACGCCAGGTGCTCGAGGAGAAGCTGGTGAAGCGAAAGGTCTCGCTCAAAGCGATCGACTTCGGCGATGCGGAAGATGCCTCAGGCGGTCGAGCAAGGCTCAAAGTCTCATTGAAGGCCGGTATTTCGTCCGATATGGCGAAAAAAATTAACACCCATATCAAGGACATGAAGCTGAAGGGTGTGAACTCGCAGACCCAGGCTGATCAGGTCCGTGTCAGCGGCAAGAAGCGCGACATGCTGCAAGAGGTAATGGCCAGCCTCAAGGCGGGCGACTTCGACCTGCCGCTCCAGTTCCAGAACTTCAGGGACTAGATCAGATCACGCCACTCCTGCGAGCGAAGACGAGCGATGCGCTCCTCCGCCGGAGGGTGGGTTGTGAAGAGGTTTGCGAAACCAGTCTTGCGACCGAACAACGGGTTGATGATGTAGTTGCTGGCTTGGACTGGGTCGACGTGAGACGGTACTCGTTGCGAGAAGCCGTGTAGTTTCTCCAATGCGCTCGCGAGCGGTTCGCCATCGCTGATCATCCGAGCCGCGGCGCGGTCGGCCTCGAACTCCCGGCTGCGACTGATTGCAGATTGGATAACCGCAGCGGCCATTGGCGCAAGAATGGCGACGGCAATCGACGCAAGCGGGTTGCTATTGCGATTGCGGTTGCCACCAAACATCGATGACCACATGGCCATCCGAGCCGCGAAGCTGATGACCATCGCTATGGCAGCAGCCACCGAACCAGTCAGGATGTCCCGGTTCTTCACGTGCGCCAGTTCGTGGGCCAGCACGCCCCTGATCTCCTGCCACGACAAAGTTCGTAGCAGTCCTTCGGTGACACACACCGCCGCGTGGGATGGATTGCGTCCCGTTGCGAAAGCATTTGGCTGGGCCTCGGGCGAGACATAGAGACGTGGCATCGGGACATCGGCGAGCTGGGTCAGTTCTCGCATGATGGCGTAGTACTCGGGCAGTTGAGCCTCTGGAGCTTCAACCGCTCGGGCCGACCGAATCGCGAGCGTGTCGCTTTTCCAGTACGAGAAACCGGTGACGATCAGACCAACGGCGAGGCCGATTGAGAGGCCAGTGGTGCCGCCAAACAGAACCTGTCCGACCACCATAAAAAGACCGCCCATGGCGGCAAGCAGTACTGCAGTTTTCATCCCATTCTTCATAGTGAACCCAACGCTAACCGGTGGCCAATCGTTCCCACATTCGGTCTGAGCTATTCGTGATACCCCGAATGGATGTAGAGGCATGGGATCTCGAGCTTCTCGTACGCAGCTACGTTTCGCCGATCGTCGTCGATGGCAAGAGTTGGTTCGAACCCTCGGCTGCGGAGCTGGGCGACTGCCTCTGTTTTCATCGCCGCCGATGGCCGCCAATCGTAGGTGGAGCGCATGACGAGCAGATCCCAGCGGATCTCGTGTTCGATCAACCAATTGACGGTGAGCGATGCGATCCAGTCAGACCGGGCTGTCACCAAAGCGATGAAGGTGTCAGATGACACGGCGTCGAGCAGCACCTTCTGGGGCTCAAGCAGCCCATCGCCTCCTGCTGCTTGGAAGAACTGGTCCCAGTCTTGATATTGACCCTCGATCAGATACTGACGGTGTCTGGCATCGGCAAGGACACCGTCGATATCGACACACCAGGTTGGCCCTGGCGTGAGCTCTTCGGTCTTCGTGTACCAGCTCGGCGATGCTCGATCGCCCCTGTTCAATCCTCGGCCCCACCGGCAGCACGCGATTGGATCTCCATCACGACATCGGGATCGGCCAGGGTCGTCGTGTCGCCTAGTCCTCGTCCTTCGGCCACGTCGCGAAGCAGACGACGCATGATCTTGCCCGATCGCGTTTTCGGCAGGTCGGGCACGATCACTACGGTCTTAGGCCGCGCTATCTTGCCCAGCTTTACGCCGACATGTTCACGGATCTCGTTGCCGAGCTCGATCGACGTCTCGTATGTGCCTCGCAGAATTACGTAGCCAATAATGGCTTGGCCGGTGAGATCGTCGGCCGCACCGACGACCGCGGCCTCAGCAACAGCTGGGTGATCGACAAGCGCCGACTCAACCTCGGTTGTCGAGATCCGGTGGCCAGAAACATTCATGACGTCGTCGACACGACCAAGAAGCCAGAGGTATCCATCGGAGTCGATCTTGGCGCCGTCACCGGCGAAGTACATACCCTCAAAACGAGACCAGTAGGTTTCCTTGTAGCGCTCAGGATTACCCCAGATGCCACGCAGCATCGACGGCCACGGTCGGCTAATGGCGAGATAGCCACCACCCTCGGTAACCGGTTTTCCTTCGTCGTCTATCACAATGGGGAAGACTCCTGGAATCCCTTGGCAAGCTGAGCCTGGCTTCGTGACGGTGACTCCCGGAAGCGGCGAAATCATGTGGCCGCCGGTTTCGGTTTGCCACCACGTGTCAACAATCGGAGTCTGCGACCCGCCGATGTGCTCGTGATACCACATCCAGGCTTCGGGGTTGATTGGCTCGCCCACGGTTCCCATAACCCGCAGAGCCGAGAGATCGTGTTTTGCTGGCTCCTGGTCGCCCCACTTCATGAACGTCCGGATCGCGGTCGGCGCGGTGTAGAGCTGGGTAACGCCATAGCGCTCGGCGATGTCCCAAAGTCGATCCTTGTCAGGCGTGTCTGGGGTTCCTTCATACATCACCGAGGTGACACCGTTGGCGAGTGGCCCGTAAACGATGTAGCTATGGCCCGTAACCCAGCCGATGTCGGCGGCACACCAATAGATGTCGGTCTCAGGTTTGATGTCGAAGACGTACTTGTGGGTGAACGCAACCTGGGTGAGATACCCGCCGGTCGTGTGCATGATGCCCTTTGGCTTGGCCGTGGTGCCCGACGTGTAGAGGAGGTAGAGCAACTGCTCGGAGTCCATCGGCTCCGCCGGGCAGTCGTCGGAGGCATCTGCCATCAGCTCATGCCACCAGTGATCGCGCCCTTCGACCATCGCAGGCTCGAGGTTGCAGCGATTAACGACAACGACGTTCTTCACGCTGGGAGCGCCTGCGTTGAGCGCATCATCGACCGTCGGCTTCAACGCGGAAGGGGCGCCACGTCGATACCCGCCGTCGGCTGTGACAATGAGTTTCGCCTCGGCATCATCGCACCGGTCAAGGATGGCGTCGGCGGAGAATCCGCCGAAGATAACCGAGTGGGCCGCTCCGATCCGAGCGCAGGCCAGCATGGCGATTGGCAGCTCGAGAATCATCGGCATGTAAATGGCAACTCGATCGCCCTTCTCGATGCCGAAGCCGAGCAGGATGTTGGCGAACTTTTTCACGTCGGTCAGCAACTGGGCGTAGGTGATGGTGACCTTGTCACCCGGCTCGCCCTCCCAGTGGTAGGCGACCTTGGCGCCGTTGCCAGCCTCGACATGGCGATCGAGACAGTTGTATGTGATGTTTAGCTCGCCGCCGACAAACCATTTGGCGTCTGGCAGGTTCCACTCGAGCGTCGTGTCGAAGTCTTTGCTCCAGCTGACAAGTTCGCGGGCTTGGCGAGCCCAAAACGCTTCGTAGTCGGCTTCGGCTTCGTCGTAGAGCGACCGATCATTGGTTAGTGCTGCAGCGGCGAAGTCAGCGGAAGGCGGGAAGGTTCGTTCTTCCGATTCGAACACGCCAATTGTGGCATCAGACATCCTGGATCCCCTTGTCGATTGATCCAGGCCACACTAGTTGCCGAAGGAGCGCCTAGGGGAGTTGAAAGCGAGAACGAAGCCCTAGCACAAGGATGTCGAGGCCAGCCTCGAACATGCGGGCTGGCTCGGCCGTCGTGAGTTGTTCGTAGAACGCTGCTATTTCGAGGCCGCTGACGGAATCGAGTCCGTCATCTTTTTCAGGGTTGTTCGCCTCGTGCTCAGTTGCCACGTGACCGGAGACGAATGACACAGCGAAGTGAAGGGCGTCGACCGCTTCGTCACCAGATACGCCAATGCGGGTGAAAAGGTCGTACACCCACGTCATTACGCGGAGGCCGCCTCGGGAGGTTCTTGGCTGCGACAAGAACAGCTCGACTGCTGCGGGATGACTGACGAGCACGCTGTGGTAAGAGCGGAGCACACCTCGGACAGCCTCTTCCCAACCGGTGTTAGTCGCGAGCTCAGGTAGCTCGATCTCTGAATACAGCAGATCGGTCATCGCTTGAAGCAGGTCGTTTTTGTTTTCGACGTAGTGGTAAAGCGACATCGCTTCAACACCAAGTTCGGCCCCGAGCTTGCGCATCGACAGCGTTGAGAGACCATCGCTCTCGGTGATCTGCAACGCAACACGAGCGATCACATCTCGGCTAAGCACGGGCCGCCCCACTACTGACATGCCACCGAAGCTAGCGCCTTACACCCTGCTCGCGGCGGAAATCGTCCTGTTTCCAAAGCAGCCAAAGCCAGCCCCCCAGTCCATCGGACTGGAGCAGTGCCTCGGCTTCTGCGACTCGGGACCGCATCAGCATTGCGTGGAGAGTCGGTGCAGCTGCGTTCGCAGTCCAGTACGCGACTCCCTCGGCCACGAGGCGGTCGATTCCCCAGTGCTTGAGGAACTCTGCCTGCGTGCCGCTCTCGGCTGGCGTTGGGAGTTGGTCAACCGCAATATCGGTCGTGATATCCCACTGACCCGGCTCGACGAGGGGGTCGCTCCCACGCTGGTGCTCGCGGTAGGTTCGCAGCCATCCGCCGCGTGCAACCAGTTCATTGGTGGTCATTGCGCCGTAATCAAACACGAGCACTCTGGCTGCGCCCCGAGCCAGGAGCGTCGTCACGTAATCGTTTGCCGCGCCGAGCACGGGTGCCCTCGAGCCAGCAACCACATCGGCGGGAAGAACGTCAGGTAGGTCCTTGGTCGACACAGGCCGCGTTACTTCCCTGCCCCCATCGATGAATACTTCAAACCACGACTCGTCGCCTTTAACCAGGACCCGAAAGGGCAGATTGTCGAGCAGTTCGTTGGCGAGCACGACGGCGCCTGTCAGATCGATGGGGAGCTCGGTGCCAAGCGACGGGTCGACCTCAACCGTCGAGAGGGCGTCGAGGCACTTCGGCTCCGCTCGCGTAATCGCTCGAAGCAGGGATCCGGGACCGGCACCCGCATCGACAACAACGTACGGGTTTGGCCGGCCAAGCTCGACCCACCAGGCGTCGAGTGCGTTCGCAATCACAGCACCAAAGAGCGGGCCGACCTCAGGGCTGGTGATGAAATCACCTGAACGGCGCCCAGCAACACCACGACCGCTGGCGTAGAAGCCGGCGGTCGGGTCGTACAAACAGCGCTCGACGTACTCGTCGAAGCGTTCCATTGGATTAGGGCAACGCCAGCGTTGCTTCCTTGACCATGTCGCTCAGCGGCCCGAGGGCGATGGTGCCGAGCAGCAGGGTAAGCACAAGCGTGATGCCGATGGCGGCCTGAAGTGGAGCCGGCAGCACGATAGGTGACGTATCGCCGTCAGGTGATGGCATGAACCACATCTGCTTGGCGATATTCAGGTAGTAGTAGGCCGCAACCACGGAGTTGACGGCCAGGATGACCGCCAGCGTGATACCAGCGAAGGTGGTTCCTTCGGCGAGGACACCGAAGATCTGGAACTTGGCCCACCAGCCACCGACCGGCGGGATGCCAGCGAGCGAGAAGACGAACGCCGTCATTGCAAGAGTGAGCCCGGGGGCGTATCCAAACAAGCCACCGAAGCTAGTGATGTCGCCCGAACCGGTTTTGCGAGCGGCGGCCAGCACAACGGCGAAGGCGCCGAGGTTCATCGCGGCGTAGATCAACAGGTAGTTGACGACAGCCTGCATCGCCAGATCAGGATTCTGGCTGTAGACGGCGAGCGGAGCCATGATGTAGCCCGCTTGGGCAATACCAGAGTAGGCCAGCATCCTGACGACGTTGGTCTGGCGCAGAGCGATGAGGTTGCCGACGGTCATCGTGGCTGCTGAGAGCACCCAGATGAATGGCTCAATGACGTTGGCTTGGTTGACGAGCCCGACGAGAATCAGGTTCATCAAGGCGACAAAGCCAGCGGCCTTCGATGCAACCGCAAGGAATGCGGTGAGCGGGGTTGGAGCACCTTCGTAGGTATCTGGAGCCCAGGTGTGGAACGGGACGGCAGAGACCTTGAAGCCGAAGCCGATGATGCTGAAGATGATCGCCATCGTGAGCAGTGGCCCTGAGCCGTTGTCTGGCAGAGCGGCCGCGATGTCGATGAGCTTGGTCGTGCCAGTCATGCCGTAAAGCAAGGAGAAGCCGTACATCATGATCGCCGAGGCGAAGACGCCCATCAACAGATACTTGAGGCCTGCCTCGTTCGACTCGTTGTCTCGTTTGCGCCACGCCGCCATGAGGTACGCAGGAATCGAAAGCAGTTCGAGAGCGACGAATATGCTGATCAGGTCTCGGGCTGAGGTCATCACGAGCATGCCAAGGATGGACGCCGAGATCAGCTGGTAGAACTCGGAGTCGTGGTAGTCGCCTTCGGCCATGTAGTTGGTTGAGAGCAGCACAACCACATACCCAGTGAGAAGGAACATGCCCTTCAAGATCAGTGAGTAGTGGTCGACGACGTACGCCCCGTCCCATAGCGAGCGAGGAAGATCGTCGCTTTGGCTCCAGAGCGTGAGCACGGGAATGAGTGCGGCCAAGAAGCTGAACCCGGTAAGAATCGGGATCAGACGGCGAACCCTCTCGAGTCCAATCAGGTCAACAATAGTGACCAGTGCGCCTGTGGCCACCAACACCAATTCTGGCGCGACGGCATGCCAGTCGATATGGGGTCGAACAAACCCGGCTTGCGGGAGTTGCGCGACGATGGTGGCCAGAAAACTCATCAGCCGGCCCCAATCGCACTGAGTCCGGCCTGCACGGCGCCATCAGTGACATCAAAGATGAGTCCTGGCATGAAACCGAAGAGCACGATGAGGATCAACATCGGGACCCAGGCGATCCACTCGGTGATGACCATGTCGTGGATCTCGGGGTCGTCGGCGAATTCTTCAGACGGGGTTCCGAAGGCGGTGCGCTGGAGCAGCCAAAGCAGGTAGGCCGCAGCAAGCACGGTGCCGATTGCGGCGACGACCATGTAGAAGCGGAACAGGCCAGTTGAAAGGCCGGCTGCTGGTTGGTAGGCCGCCAGGATTGCCGGGAACTCGCCCCAGAACCCAGCAAGACCAGGCAGGCCGAGTGAGGCCATTGTGGTGAAACCGAGGATCCAGCCCATCTTTGGCATCTGGAGAATAAGACCACCGAGTCGCTTGATCTCGAGGGTGTGGAAACGTTCCTTGATCGAACCAGCGATGAAGAACAACATGCCGGTAATCAAGCCGTGAGCAACCATGCCGAAGATGGCAGCGTTAATGCCGAATGTGGTGAGGGTGGCGATGCCGAGCATCACATAACCCATATGGGCTACTGACGAGAAGGCGATGAGGCGCTTCATGTCGGTCTGGGCCAAGCAACCAAGCGCTCCGTAGATGATGCCGATCACGGCGAGTGCACCGATGACGGGTGCCCACTCGATCGCGGCCTTCGGAAGGATCGGAATAGCGATGCGAACAAAGCCGTAAGTGCCAAGCTTCAAGAGGACTGCGGCCAGAATGACCGAGCCTTGAGTTGGCGCCTGCGTGTGGGCATCAGGCAGCCAGGTGTGGAACGGGAACATCGGGACCTTGATGCCGAAGCCCAAGAACATGCCGCCGAAGATCCAGACCTGCGTGGCGAGCTTCACGTTCTCGGAATCGACCCGCTCAGCCAGACCGACCATGTTGAAGGTCTCGGCACCGGTCGCCCAGTAGAGCGCAAGGAAGCTGACCAGCATGAGCGCTGAGCCAAAGAGAGTGAAGAGGAAGAACTTGATGGCGGCGTACATGCGCTGCTCGCCACCCCAGACACCGATCATGAAGTACATCGGGAGAAGCACGACTTCGAAGAAGACGAAGAACAAGACGAGGTCTTGGGCCACGAAGCTGCCGAGCATGCCGGTGTGGAGGACCAGGGTCAGCATGAGGAACGCCTTGGCGTTACCCGGCGACGGGATGTGATTCCAGCTGTAGATGATGACCAGAGGCACCACTAAGAGCGTCAGCGCAATCAGCGGCAACGATATGCCGTCGATGCCGACGGTGTAGCGGGCATTCACGATGTCGATCCAACGCTTGTCTGTGACGAACTGCAGTTGCGCAGTGTTGTCATAGTCAAAGTTGGATGGCCACAACATGATGGCTCCCCACACGCCGGTAGCCAGCGTGGTGGCGAGGGCGATGACTTTGTGCATCTCCTCATCGGCCGCGGGGACCAGCATCATGATTAGGGCCCCGACTAGGGGCAGGAACACCATTACGGTTATTCCCCAGGTATCGAGCAACTCACTCATTGCTGTTCATTCCTCCGGTGGAGCGACTCAGACGGCCACGATGAATACGGCGACGAGCACAACGGCTCCACCGAACATCAACATGGCGTATTGACGGATCTTGCCTGACTGGACCTTACGAAGCATCTGACCGGAGTCGTCTGCGCCGACTCCCATGCCACGAACGGAGCCGTCAATGGCTCCCTGGTCGATATAGCGATAGACGAATCGGCCGAGGCCGACAGTACCTTTGCCGACGGTGTCGATGACGCCGTCGAGCACGTTCTGGTTGAACCAATATGCCGCTTTGGCGATAGGGCCCTTGGTGCCCATGGCGATGGTTTCGGTGTAGAGGTCGTCGAGGTAGTACTTGTTGACCAGCATGGTGTGGCCAGCGGCCAGGACCTTGTGCTTGTCTTTCAGACCGCCCGTGACCTCGGTGGCCATTGAGTCTTTGCGATACAACGCCTGGTAGTACAACCACACAACACCACCAGCTCCGGCAGCCAAGAGGGAGGCCACAATGGCGAGGCTCAGGCTTGGATTGGCGTGACCGAGATCGCCAGGGAACGATGCGATGCCTGCTGGCTCGACATAGTGACCGAAGCGCTCGCCCCAACTCTCTGGCAAGCCGATGGCGGTGGCAAATGCCGGTGGCATGTTGAGGAAACCAACGACCGTTGCCATGAACGCCAGAATCATGAGTGGCACGGTGATGAGCGGGCCATTCTCGTGCGGTTGGCTATGGCCTCGATACTGGCCGAAGAAGACCAACCAGATAACCCGCGACATGTACGCAGCGGTGAGAGCAGCGGTGATCATGCCGAAGATGAACGGGATGTAGTACGTGCCGTTTCCGCCGGTGCCAGGCCAGACGCCGGCACCAGCCAAGATCTCGTCCTTCGACCAGAAACCAGCCATCGGCGGAATTCCGGCGAGGGCGAGTGAACCAATGACGAACGTGATGAACGTCTTTGGCATGATCTTGCGCAGCCCGCCCATCTCGGCTTTCATGTCGAAGCTGTGATGGCACGCATGGCTGAGTGAGCCGGCACCAAGGAACAAGCACGCCTTGAAGAAGGCGTGGGTGAAGAGGTGGAACATGCCAGCAGTCCAGGCGCCTACGCCGAGGGCGAGGGCCATGTAACCAAGCTGGGAGACGGTCGAATAGGCCAAGACCTTCTTGATGTCGTTCTGAACAAAGGCCAACATGCCACCGAAGACACAGGTGACGCCGCCAATGAGGGCGAGGGCGTTGATGTTTGACCCTGGGATTGCAAGGCCGACCCAGAAGACCGAGTAGAGGCGGCCAACCAAGTAGATGCCAGCGACAACCATGGTTGCGGCGTGGATCAGCGCCGACACCGGGGTTGGTCCGGCCATCGCGTCTGGCAGCCAGGTGTGCAGAATGAACTGGCCCGACTTCGACATGACTGCGCCGAGCAAACAGAGCGAAGCAACGAGGAGCGTGCCTTGTCCGATTTCGCCTGCGCCGGCCATCGTGTTGATCGTGGTGATGTCGAACGTGCCGCCAGCAGCAAAGAACAAGATGGTCATGCCGACGAGCAGGCCAATGTCGCCGACACGGTTGGTGAGAAACGCCTTAAGCGCAGCGTCGGAGTTTGGTTTCTCTTCCCACCAGTGACCAATGAGAGCAAAGGAGCAAACGCCAACCAGCTCCCAGCCCACAATGAGCTGCAGCGTGTTGCTCGACAGCACCATAAACAGCATGGCCGACGTGAACAATGACAAGAAGGCGAAGTAGTGCGTATAGCGACGGTCGCCGGCGACGTAGTCGACTGAGAAGATATGGACCAGCGACGAGATGAACGTGACGACGAACAGCAGCATCACGCTCTGACCGTCGACCAGCGTGCCGATCTTGAATGTGTCGAACGGGGCAATCGAGAACCAGTCTCGCTCAGACAGGATTGGTCCTGGCGTGGCTTCGACGGCGTGCTCCTCGCCCTCTACTGGTTCTTCAGCCGCAGCCAATGTGAGGGTGTCGCCAACTGCGAATTCCTCAACAACGGCGGCGTGCTCGGCCTCAGCCTCGGCGCCATGGCTGTCGTCGACATACCCGATCCAGGCAACGGCGCTCCACAAGGAAAGGGCAAAGATGGCCAGCACCGAAGTTATGCCGATCCAGTGGCCGCCACCGGGGGTCTTCTTACCGAAAAACAGGATCAGCAAGAACGACGCGGCAGGGATCGCCGGGATGATCCAGGCGTTCTCGAGAATCCAGGAAATGTCGGTTGCTACTTCAGCACTAAACACGAATACGTCCTCGATCAGCCGTGTAGGGCGTCAGCGTCGGCGACGCTGATGCTTTGACGGTTGCGGTACATGAGCAGGATGATGGCCAGGCCGACGCCGACCTCCGCTGCTGCAACCGCAATAAGGAACAGGGCAAACACTTGGCCGGACACATCATCGTTGTATGCCCCAAAGGCGACGAGATTGATGTTGACCGCGTTGAGGATGACTTCGATTGACATCAGCACAAGAACACCGTTCTTGCGGGTCAATACGCCGTAGACGCCAATGCAGAACAAGATGGCGGCGAGGAACAAGAATTGGTTAAGCAGCACGACTAATCCCTCCTGGCAACGACGATGGCACCAATTAAGGCAGCGAGCAAGAGTACCGAGATGGCCTCGAATGGCACGATGTAGGTACTGAAAATTGAGTCGGCCACCTCAGAGGTTGGGGTTGGCGTGCGATCAGCGGCGAGGGCTTCGGATCCGAAGAACTCCCACAGGGAGTAGCCCATCACGGCGAGCAAGGCCGTTGACACAAGGCCACCGATCCAGCGCTTCTCGTAATTCAGGTCGGTCTCGTTGCCGATGCGGGTGCGGGTCAGCATGACACCGAAGAGCAAGAGCACCATGACAGCGCCGATGTAGACCATGACCTGGGTGACGGCGAGGAACTCGGCGCCAAGGATGATGTAGAGGGCAGCGACCGAGGCCAACACAACCAGCAGGTAGAGGGCGGCGTGAACCACATTGTTGGTGGTCACCATCCGCAGGGCGGCAACAACCGAGATGATTGCGATGATCGCAAAGAAGACGTCGGGAATGCCGAACGAGGCATCGCCAATATCGACTGCGAGCAGGGCAGCTTGGATCATCGAGGCACCTTCTTTGCCTTGACCTCGGCGCCACTTTCATAAGACTCGAATTCGGGGACGGTCTCCATCCACTGGCCAAGACGAGTCTTGTCGTGGAGGAGGTCGGCGATCTTCGGCTCTGAGTATTCGAACTCAGGAGTCCAAAAGAGCGCTTCGAACGGGCAGACCTCGACACAAATACCGCAGTACATGCACAGCGCGTAGTCGATGTCGAAACGATCAAGCTTGTTGACCGAACGAGGCTTGCCACCAGCGCGTCGAGGTGGGGCGAGGGTCTTGTGACCTTCGATGTAGATGCACCAGTCTGGGCATTCACGGACACAGAGCATGCACGAGGTGCAGTTGTCTTCGTGAAGGGCAATGACGCCGCGAGCGCGAGGAACGGGATCTTCCTTCTCGTGCGGGTACTGCACGGTTTCCGCACCCTTCGTCACCGTCTTGGTGATTTCTTTGAAGGTGATACCGAGACCCTTCAGTAATCCTGGAACAAGACCCATGATTAGAACACCACCTTGAGAACGCCGGTGAGCGCAATGTTGATCAGCGAGATTGGGATCAGGACTTTCCAGGCAAACCGCTGGAGTTGATCCTCGCGGAAGCGGGGGAAGGTGAAGCGAACCCAGTAGATGACGAAGGTCAGGACCAACATCTTGGTCAGCATCACGATCGGTCCGACGACGTTGAACCACTGGGAATCCCAATCGATACCGAGAAGGTCGGTGACAAACATCGGCAACGTCCAGCCACCAAGGAACAAGACCGAGGCGAGGAAGGCGAAGATGGCAGCAGATGCGAACTCGCCGATGAAGAACATCAGGAATCGGAAGCCCGAGTATTCGGTCATGTAGCCGGAGACCAGTTCGGATTCAGCGATTGGCATATCGAACGGGGTCTGCGAAAGCTCGGCTTGCACCGCAATCATGAAGATCAGGAAGCCGATGCCCTGGGTAAGGATGTATGGGTTGCCGATTCCGCCGAAACCGAAGATCTCGCCGGTTGCCTGCGCTTCGATGATGCCGCCGAGGCTGAGCGTTCCGGCCTGGATGACGACGCCGACCACTGCGAGTACGAGCGGCAGTTCGTAGGCAATGAGCTGACCAGCAGCGCGAAGCCCACCGAGCAACGAATACTTCGATGCCGAACCCCAGCCCGCCATCAAGATGCCGATTACTGAAATGGACGAGACCGCAAGCGCGTAGAACACCCCGGTATCGAGATTGGCGAAGTAGGCGTCTGGCCCGAAGGGAATCGCAACAACGAGGAGGAAGGTGCTGACCAAGACGACGTATGGCGCAAGCGCGAACACCGTGCGATCGGCCTTTGCCGGGAAGAGATCTTCCTTCTGCAACGATTTGCCGACCTCGGCCAGAAGCTGCATCGACCCGTATGGGCCCGCTTCCATTGGGCCAAGGCGACTTTGCATAAACGACACCATCTTGAAGAGGTAGAGATACACCGTGGCGCCGGCGGGCAAAAGCACGGCGACGAGCGCGAAGGCAAGTCGGATGCCGGCCTCTCCGGCCCATGGCATGTCAAAAGCAAACATGGACGTCATACGAGCACCTCACCGCGGCCGGCGAGTTGCGACGAAGAAGCAACTCTGTAAATGAGCGAAGCGAATGACGTCATCGGTCGATGTCCCCCAGGATGAAGTAGAGCGAGGCCAAGATTGTGATGACGTCGGGGACGTATGCGCCCTTCAGCAGCCATGGTGAGATGGACATGTTGGAGAAGCTCGCAGAGCGGATCTTCACTCGGAACGGCTCAAGGCCGCCCTGGCTCACTACGTAGTAACCCATGACGCCGAGAGGGTTCTCGGTCGCAACGTAGGCTTCGCCGGCCGGCACCTTGATGATGCGGGGCACCTTGGCCATGATCGGGCCCGAGGGAATGGAGTCGAGAAGCTGGTCGAGAATCTTGACCGACTCACGAACTTCCATGAGGCGGACCCAGTAGCGGGCGAACGAGTCGCCGTCTGGGTGGGTCCAGACCTTCCAGTCGACCTTGTCGTAGACGAGGCCACAAGGCGAATCTCGACGGAGGTCCCAGTCGACGCCTGAGGCACGAATGTTGGCGCCTGACATGCCGTAGGAAAGGCCGACGTCGGCGGGGATGACGCCAATGCCACGACAGCGAGCAGCGAAGATCTCGTTGCCAAGCACGAGGCCCTCCATCACGTCACAGAACTTCGTGATGTGCTTCAGCGACTCTTTGGTTTCGGCAACCCAGCCAGCAGGCAGGTCGTCTTTGATGCCGCCGATGCGGTCGAAGTTTGGATGGAACCGACCACCAGTGGCGGCCTCAATCTGGTTGAGGATGTGCTCACGGTCGCGGAACGCATAGAAGACGGGGGTGACGGCGCCGAGCTGTACGCCCATGTCGCCGAGGAAGAGGGTGAGGTTGGCGACGCGAGCCAGCTCAAACAAGATCGTGCGAATGTGTTGGGCCCGAGGTGGTGCCTCGACATCCATCAGCTGCTCGCAGGCCAAGATGAACGGCACCTCGTTGGCGAAGCTGCCGAGCCAGTCGATGCGGTTGATGAGCGTCGTGATCTGCGGGTAGGTGCGGACCTCGGCGAGTTTTTCGTAGCCACGGTGCATGTAGCCCATGATCGGGTCGGCGTTGACGACCTGTTCGCCGTCGAGCTGAGCGACGATTCGCAGGGTGCCGTGGGTTGCTGGGTGCTGAGGGCCGATGTTGAGGGTCATGCCCTCGGTCTCGAGCTCGACGTTTACCCTGGCGTCAGCAGCTTGCGCAGCGATGTAGGCCAGCTGCCTGCGGTCACTCACGGCAGTCATACGGTGTCCTCGGGGTTCTCGGTTGACGGCATCGGTTCAACGTCGACGATGCCAGGCCACGGCTTCACGATGCGTGCCAGCAGTGGGAAGTCTTTGCGCATCGGGTATCCCTCAAACTCGAGGGGGAGATAGAGGTTGCGCAAGCCGGGGTGGCCATCGAAATCGATGCCGAACATCTCCGATGCTTCACGCTCATGCCAGTCGGCCCCAGGGAAGACCTTGGTCCAGGTTGGCACTGACATAACCTCGGGATCGACATCGACCTTCAGGGTTAGGCCCAAGTGCTCGTTGAGGCTATGCACCCGTGCGAACACCTGGAATCGGGTGTCGCCGCCGGCGACTCCGGTGACAATCTCGGCTTTCGCAGCTGCGGCAACGGCCTCGGCGAGTCCAAGGGCCTTGTCGACTTCTGAGTCCATCGATCGACCAAACGGCGATGGCATCCAGTCGATGGCCGATAGCCAGTCAAAGAATCGGTAACGAAGATGATTCTGGAGATACTCAGCAGTCGTCGCCCACGCATCGGCGGTAACGCGAACACACAGGTCGTGGCCAGGGTTGATGTGCGACTCGACGATCGCATCGCCGAGCCCGTCGGTCAACGATGCCAGCAGCGCCTCGCGGGCGTCGTCAGTTACGGTCTCGGTTGCTTCGGTTTCTGTCTCAGACGATGGCAAGAGGGTCACCCTTCCACTTCTCGGCCATATCTTCGTTCTGAATGATCTCTTGCAGCAGCACGATGCCTTCAAGCAGAGCTTCAGGACGAGGTGGACAGCCAGGGACGTAGACGTCGACCGGAATGATTTGGTCGATGCCTTTTGTTACGGAGTAGCTGTCCCAGTATGGACCGCCGCAGTTTGCGCATGAGCCCATCGAAATCACGTACTTGGGTTCGGGCATCTGCTCGTAGAGGCGCCGGATTGCAGGAGCCATCTTGTCGGTCACGGTGCCAGACACGCACACAAGGTCGGCCTGGCGGGGACTCGCGGGGAGCGGAATCACGCCGAGACGCATCACGTCGTAACGCGGCGAACCGAATGCGGCGCCCATTTCAATAGCGCAGCACGCAAGGCCCCACTGGTAGACCCAGAGTGAGTACTTGCGGCTCGTGTTGAGCAAAGTTGTGAGTGGCTTTGGCAGCTTGCCAGATTCGACTAGACCCATATCGGGTGCCTCTTTCGTGCTGTCAGACCCAACGGAGAACGTTCTTGCGCCAGGCATACGCCAGCCCAAGAGCGAGGATAAACATGAAGATCACCATCTCTACCAACCCGAACAAACCGTACGCCTCGAGGCGCACCGCCCACGGGAAGATGAAGACAGCCTCGACGTCGAACATGACGAAGAGCAGAGCAAAGATGTAATAGCGGATCTGGCTTTGGGACCAGCCGTCGCCAACCGGGTCGACACCCGATTCGTACGACTCGTTTTTTCCCGCAGAGGGGCGGTCTGGCCGAAACAACGACGAAAGGCCAATAAAGGCACCAACGACGCCACAAGCCAAAAGCCCAAACAGCGCTACAAGGAGATACTCACGGAGGAAGACCGACACGGTGAGTGATGCTATCCCTGGTTGCCGCGATAGACCAAGGTCCGCGGCGTGGTAAAAGCGCTTTCTCGCAAGATTCTTTAGCAAACAGGGCCGAAAGCGGGCCTAAATTGGCGCAAGAACGACGGCTGCGAGGGGCGGTATATCGAGTAATAGAGCGTGTTGGCGGCCATGTGCACCAGTGTCGTCGGCAACGAACGTCTTCTCTTTCATGAAATCGGTTCCGCCGAACGCAGAATCGTCGGTGTTGAGTAACACTTCCCACTCGCCGTCGAGCGGCACGCCGAATCGGTAGCCATTGCGCGGAACGGGGGTCTGGTTAAACACGCAGATCACTGGTCGGCCTGTCACCGAGCCACCTTCGACAACAGAGCGCTCCCACACGAGGACTGAGTTTTCGCCATCGTCGAGAACGATCCACGAAAAGCCCTCTGGGTCGTTCTCGTTGTTGTGCAGCGCAGGCTCGGCCTTGTAGAGCTGGTTGAGGCGGCTGACGAGGTGCAACGTCTGAGCGTGATAGGAGTCATCGAGCTGACCCCACGCCAACTGCTGATCGTGATTCCATTCAGGGCCCTGACCAAACTCTTGGCCCATGAATAGGAGCTTCTTGCCGGGGTTGAGCCACTGGTTGGCGTAGAGAAGGCGAAGGTTCGCAAACTTGCTCCATTCGTCGCCTGGCATTTTGCTCAGAATCGACCCCTTGCCGTGGGTCACCTCGTCGTGAGACAACGGCAGCACGTAATTCTCGCTAAACGCATAGACGCCACGGAAGGTAATTTCGTCGTGGTGGTAACGACGGTGGACGGGGTCGGTGTCGAAATATTTGAGCGTGTCGTGCATCCAGCCCATGTCCCACTTGTAGTGGAATCCGAGTCCGCCATCGGCAGAGGGCCGGGTAACACCTGGCCACGCGGTCGACTCTTCGGCGATCGTAAGGACATCAGGGTGCTCGGCACCGAGCGTCTCGTTGAGCTGGCGAAGGAACGCCACGGCCTCGAGGTTTTCGCGACCTCCGTATTCGTTGGGGATCCACTCCCCTGCTTCGCGGGAGTAGTCGCGGTAGAGCATTGAGGCAACGGCATCGACCCGGATGCCGTCGATGTGGTATCGCTCGACCCAGGCCATTGCGCTGCTAACCAGGAACGACCGGACCTCATGGCGGCCGTAGTTGAAGATGTAGCTCTTCCAGTCTGGGTGCCAGCCTTCGCGGGGATCGGCGTGCTCGAAGAGGTGAGTGCCGTCGAAGTTGGCAAGGCCAAATCCGTCTGCTGGGAAGTGGGAGGGAACCCAATCGAGAATGACCCCGATGCCGCGCTGATGCATGGCATCGACGAATTCCATGAACATTTGCGGGGTGCCGTAGCGTGCGGTTGGTGCGAAGAAACCAGTGGTTTGGTAGCCCCAGGATCCGTAGAAGGGATGCTCCATGATCGGCATGAGTTCAACGTGGGTGAAGCCACACGCCTCGACATGATCGGCGAGCGGCTCGGCCAGCTCGTCCCAGTAATAGCTCCTGAACGCCTCAGGGTGACGCCATGAGCCGACGTGAAGCTCGTAGATCGAAATGGCCTTATCGTGCCGTTGACGCTCGGCCCGTTCGCTTAGCCACTTTTCGTCTTGCCACTCATGACGAAGATCGGTGATCACCGATGCAGTGGCCGGTGCCAACTCGCTCGCCGCCGCAAACGGGTCGGCCTTGTCGATAAAAACGCCGTCGGACGTTTCCAAACGAAACTTGTAGCGCTGCCCGATGCGTGCGTGTTCGATCTGTCCGGCCCAGATCCCCGACGACTCTTGGGGCGAAAGCTGTGAGGCCTCGTCAGACGTCCAGTGATTAAAATCGCCGATGACCCAGGCGTTCTTGGCCGAAGGCGCCCACACCGCAAACTGGCGACCATCGTCGCCAGGATCACTCAGAGGCAGTGCTCCGAGCACTTCGTGCAGCCGCTCGTGTCGACCCTCGTTGAAATGCCAGCGATCCTGCTCGTCAATAATCACATCGCCGACTCTAGTCGTGTGCGTTCGTCTCAGAACAGGCAAATCGTCGAAACAAACTCTGGTTCCCTCAGCTCGCTACTTGAAGAAGTCGAGTCCAGGACGAATATCGAGATTGAAATACTCCTCGAACTGCACTGCGTACTCGTCGTCGTCTTCGATGGCCCCAAGCGCGACCCAATCCTCATCCGACATCGCCAATCGTCCCTCGATCAGCTCATTGCCACCCCAGCCACAGGTCCAGCGAAGTTTGGGCTTGTCAGTGGTGACGGCCTCGAAGATGACATCTGCGACCTCTTCAGGCTGGCCAGGGGCACCGAGGCCACTCGCATAGAACGCCATCATGCGGCGGTTGGGGGTCTCATACGCTCCCGTCTCATTTGGTGCGCCACCGTTCTTCGCCATGATCGCAGTTTTGACGATGCCCGGTTCAATGATTACAACCCTGATGCCATGCGGCGCGAGCTCTTGCGCCAGCCCTTCGCTGAGGCCCTCAACCGCCCACTTCGACGCGACGTAGCACGACTGAGCAAGGGCTGCGATCCGGCCAGCAATGGACGAGATGTTGACGATGCAGCCGGAACCCTGCGCCCTCATCGAGGGAGCAACCGCCTGGACCCAGCGAACGATGCCATAGACGTTAGCGTCCATGACCTGCTCATAAAGCTCGATCGGCGTCTCTTCGGTTACCCCGTTTCCGCCGACGCCGGCGTTGTTAACCAGCACGTCGATGCGTCCTTCGGCGTCGAGGACTTCCTGACACGCACGATTGACCGAGTCGGTGTCGGTGACATCACACACAACCGGATGCACCACAACGCCAGCGGCCTCGGCCATCGCGTTGAGTTTGGTTGCCTTGTCGAGACTACGCATGGTGCCGTAGACGGTCCAGCCTCGCTTTGCGAGGTCGATGGCCGTTGAACGACCAATGCCAGAGTTGCTGCCAGTTACCACTGCGATTGTCATGCAGCGGACATTACGACACGACGGATTGGTTCGCCACACGGTGGCTCTAGTCGCCGAGCAGCGCTGCTGTAACCTCAATTTCAGCCGCACCCATCGCGGCTTCAATTTCGGCCCGTGGTGTATCGAACCAGAAGGCAACGACGCCCGTTTCAGTCGACACCAGGTGGATTCGGAACGAGCGATCAACGTTCGGGGCACTAAGAGTAAACCCCTCGGACAACGTGAACCCGACCAGCGTGGTGCCCCGACGAGTCTCCATCGAAACAAGGGTCGTCTCAAGCCCGGCGAACGCTGCGTCCTCAACTGACGTTACGTCAACATCAAACAGATTGTCAGTGAGTGTCTCGACAACTTCTTCTGCCGTCGCTGGAATCTCAAACACTCGCGAACCCTGGTTTGGATCAGCTTGACGTGCCTGGTTTCGCACATTGTCAAACCGCCACGACGGGTAGACCGTCACGTCCGCTGATGCGCGTGGCGTGCTGTCCCCTGGCCCCGCCGCAATCAAGCTCTCGCCATCCTGGCGGCTGGCCAAACCAGCCAAGATCAAACTGCCGCACATCAAGATCGCGGCCGCAGCAGTGAGCCAAAGACGGCGCGAAATACGAGGGGCGCTCGTCTGCTGTTCCGTCTCGACAGTGAGCGAGTTACGAATCCGCTCCTTCATCGCGTCGATGTCAGGGACATCACGACTCAGCTCATTGAGGCGGCTGGCGACGGCTTCTTCGAGTCCCTTATCGATCATGGCACGATCTGCATTCGCAACTGACCAAGCGCACGGTGAACAAGCGATTTCACCGTGCCGGTAGGGCAATCCATCAACTCGCCCGCCTCGCGATAGGTCATCCGCAGGTAATAGACGAGCACGACTGCGGTGTGCTGCTGTTCGGACAGTGATTCGAGAAGATCATCGACGTAGTGTTCGTTCATCCACTCAGACTCGGCTGACTGAAGCGACGTCATGTGTGCCTTCCGGATCCGCTTCCGATTCTCGCTATTTCGATAGCGACGCCGCGCCCCGTGAACCACCGCGACCTGCAAATAGCCGCCCGGATTGGAGATCGAATCTAGTCGTCGCGCAGTCTCTAGAAAAGCATCCATCACAACGTCCTCCACATCGGCCGCGTCATGGGACAACGCGCGCGCCAGGGCAACCATCCGGGCAAACTCAGCCTCGAAAAGGTCGGCAAGGCGCTCATCGTCCAATAGCTCTACTCCAATTCTCCAAACTCTAGGGATTCAAAGACGGGGGCGAATGTTGCCAGCCCTTCGTCAAAGTCCGCTGGGTTTGCATCAAAGTCAACGACGACTACCCAATCATCGACCGCAAAGATATAGATCAGGTACTGCCGCTCGGGAACACTCGTGACGTATATGTCTGACTCAATCCCCGTGCTCAGCAGGATCGTTCGCGAATTGTCGAGTTCTCCTATTTCAGTTGAGGCATTTTGCCCCTTAAGAATCACTGCTGGGGCCCCTCGAAACTCACCATCTTCGCGCTCGAACGCGATGCGCTGATCCGCCGAGGCGATCAGCGTGTCGGCAACACCGGCAGGGCTCTGCCCCGCTTCCGCCACTGCGAACGCACCACTGGGTTCAAGTTCGTCGGCGACCTCTGACCCCAAGAAAATGTCGGAATACCACATCGAATGGGCGTAATGCGCAAACCTCGATCCTCCAGTCTCATAGACCTGAAATCGAATCGGGATCGCCGTGCCGGTTTGGTACCACCCGGCTTTCAGGGGTCCGTTGCCAAGTCGGCGATACTCCCGTTGATCTGGCGTGGTCACCTCGGGGTCAGTTGTATCCACCTCAGTGGTTGCTACCAACTCACTCGTTGCGACGGCCTCAGGTTCCGTTGTCGACGCCAGTGCTGCCACTGCCTCATCGTTACTAGCCGCGAAATCATCCGTGGACGATCCACATCCTGCGGCGGCGAGACACATCGCCATCCCAAATCCCACGTACCAATACTCAGCGCTCATACCTCGGCCCCCCGGTTCTGTCTTCTTACTCTCTTCGAGCCGTCGGCCGCCGCAACGGTTGCAAACCGTCACAATTATTCTCCTCTCCAGGAAAATGAATCTCTCGATTCGCCGGGGGCTCGCAAAGGCCCTCCACCGCATTCTGGGTCCATCAGTGGCATCCTGTCTGGGTGAAGATCGGACCCATCAATCTGGAGACACCCGTTGTGCTCGCCCCAATGGCGGGCGTCACCAACGCGCCGTTCCGACGGTTATGCCGTCGCTACGGAGGCGGCCTGTACGTCAGTGAGATGATTTCGGCTCGGGCTGTGTGCGAGCGGAACGAGAAGACAGAGAAGCTCGCCAGCTTCGACGACGACGAGCCGGTCCGCAGCCTCCAGCTCCAGGGCGTCGACCCGCACTACATCTCCGAGGCCATCAAGTATCTCGTTGGCGACGAACGTGTCGACCACATCGACCTCAACTTCGGTTGCCCCGTCCGCAAGATCACCCGGCACGGAGGCGGTGGGGCGCTCCCATACAAGCGCAAGCTCTACGCCTCGATCGTGCAAGCGGCGGTCACCGCAGCAGGAGCTGTTCCCGTCACCGTGAAGTTCAGAGTGGGCATCGACGACGACCACCTCACCTATCTCGATGCAGGCCGAATCGCAGAAGATAGTGGCATCGCGGCTGTCGCTCTTCATGGCCGCACGGTGGCCCAGCTCTATTCGGGCGACGCCGACTGGTCGACCATCACCAAGCTCAAAGAAGCCGTCACAACGATTCCCGTGCTTGGCAACGGCGACATCTGGGCGGCCGAAGACGCCGTCCGAATGATGGCTGAAACCGGCTGTGACGGCGTCGTGATAGGCCGCGGGTGCCTTGGGCGTCCATGGCTCTTCGCTCACCTCGACGCCGCCCTGAGCGGCAGAGAGGTGCCGCTACCGCCGACAACAGCCGAGGTGAAGCTACTCCTCGCCGAGCACGCACAGCTTCTGACCGAATGGTTTGGACCAACCAAGGGCATTCGCGAGATGCGCAAACACACTGGTTGGTATCTCAAGGGTTACCCGGTCGGGTCTGCAGTGAGGGGCCAGCTGGCCCAAGTCGAGAGCCTTAGCCAGCTCGACGACCTTCTCGCGACGATTCCCGATGTCGAACTCCCTGTCGACAACTACCGAGTTGCACGTGGTCACACCCGCGGCCCTCAAAATGTTGTCGTCCCAGATGGCTGGCTCATCGATCCTGACGACGATCTCACTGCGGCAGCAGCCGGCGACAACGCTGCTGCCTCTGGCGGCTAACGTCGCAGCCGCTCTTGGACGCGTTGCTCGGCCGGGTCAGCGAGCAGGTGGCGACCGAACAGATAGATCGAAACCACACAGATCCACATCGAGATGCCAGCCAGTTTCAGCGTGAATGCTGGCGAGGTCGCCTTCGCAATGAATCCAAGAGCCAGCGCGCCGACGGGATTGAGCCCAGCGAGCACGAGCGAATAGACGGCCATAACTCGGCCCATAAGTGGCTTCGGCGTAAGTGACTGAATCAGACCCTGGTTCATCGTGAGGTAGAACCCTCCACAGAGACCCATGAAGAACGTGACCACCCCTAGCTGGGCGTAGGTCTGGGTGAACCCCATCACGATTACCGACGACGAGCCTCCAATCAGCGCCCTCTGAAAGAGCACATCTTTGTTGGCCATATCGCCCTTGCGCATGACAATCACACTCGAGATCGACATGCCAACACCCATGAGCGCGAAGAGCAATCCTGCGTCTGCGGCGTCGCGCCCAAACGCCTCTTTGACATGAGCCTGGCTCGTGATCATCGCGGCCGGGTTCACCGTGAACGAACTCAAGAAGAGCAAACCGAAGAGCACAACCAAGCGACGGTCAGAGCGGATGTGGGCGAACCCTTCTCGGACCTGCGCTTTAACACTGTCTTTGGTCCCCGTCATCGGTTCAGGAGGCTGGGGCGAAATCATCCAACTAACCATTGCGGCGGCCGCCAACAAGGCGGCCGAAAGCCCGAACGCAAACCCGAATCCGCCTAGTGAGAGCCCACCCTGGGCGATTGCAGGCCCTGCAATCATCGAGACCGTGATCGCCATCGCAATAAGGGCGATTGCTGCGAACAACGACTCGGCGGGCACAAGGGCGGGTGCGAGAGCTGAACGAACTGGTTGGCCAAACGCCTGACCACATCCAACGAGCACCGCAACCGCCAGAATCACGGCCAAGCCGCCACCGCCCGAACCCAGAATTGCGGCCAATCCGGCAACCGG
>JBBKWJ010000015.1:0-25808 GCA_037968895.1 Acidimicrobiales bacterium | reverse complement strand
GGTCCTTAATCTCGTCGAGCGTCGTGACCGCGTTCTCTGGGTTACGAACCAAGGCAGTTTCAGTGATCTCGAGAACAAGTGAACCATTCGCGACACCAGGCCGGTCGGGGAAGTTGCTGAGGAACTCAACGAGGTCGGGCTCGCTCAGCTGCCGGGCGGAGAGATTGGACGAAACGAAGAAGTCGCTGTCGATCGCTTGGAGTTCGGATAGCGCCTCTACGGCGTGCGTAAACACGATGCGGTCGATGGCGACAATGAGGCCAGCTCGCTCAGCTTCTTCGATGAACTTCGCAGGGGCCACGTCTTGGTCGCCTGGCCGCCAGCGCACCAGGGCCTCGGCCCCGACAACCGTTCGCGACGCAAGGTCGACGATCGGCTGATACAACACGACAAACTCATCGAGCTCCACGGCCCGACGCAACTGGGTCCGTAGCTCTTGCTGCTGCGACATGCGAAGCTGCATCGCAGGCTCGTAGATGGTGAACCCACCTTTGCCAGACTGCTTCGCCGCGTACATCGCTGCATCCGCTTTACCAAGGAGTTCGGAGGCCGAGTCAGACTCGGCGGCTAGGACGAGGCCGATCGAGGCGCCAACCCTCGCTTCCTTATCGCCGAGCATGAACACGTCGGAGAGTGACGCCAAGATGCGTTCGGCTACGGCGATGCCCGAATGGGCCTCTCGGACAACAACCGCAAACTCGTCACCACCGAGCCTCGCAACGAGGTCGTCGGTTCGAATGGCTTCATTGAGTCGCCGAGCGCATTCCACCCACAACTCATCGCCGGCGGCGTGGCCGAGCGTGTCGTTGACAGGCTTGAAATCGTCGAGGTCAAGGTACAACAACGCAACGTTCGCCTCTTCGGCCAGCAACGACTCGAGGCGCTGGCTCAGCAGCGCCCGATTGGCTAGGCCGGTGAGAGCATCGTGCGCCGCCTGATGCGCCAGCTCTGACTCCAGTCGGCGCAACTCAGATAGCGTTTGCTCCAACTGGTCATTCTCAAGAGCGACGGCCGATTGATCAACGAGACTGCGAAAGAGGCGAAGGTCATCAGCGGTGAACGTCGAGATGTTGCCAAGTCGGTTGCCGACCACAAGCACACCAACGTGACGCTTGTCGGTCATCAAGGTGCCAACCATGCCGTCACGAAGGTTGAGCGACCGCAGATGAGCGGGTAAGTCTGGTTCGTCGAGCATGCGAGGCAAGGCAGCCCAGTCGGCTCGCTGGCGGACAAGCGCAAGTTTGTCGTCTGGCACTGTGGTCGCTCGTGTGAGCACCCCGTCATAGTGATGCTCGATTGCGGCTTGATCAGTGTCTGGCGCACCAAAGAGAACAAGTGACGCTTGCTCGGCCCTGAACATCTGAGCTACTTCGACTAGCAGTCCAGCGACGGCTTCGCTATCGCTCGTTGTTTCTCGCAGGGAACGGGTGCTGTTGTACAAGAACTCAACTCGTTCTCGTTGCTCTCGCTCGGCGGCGAACGCCTTGTTGGCCAGGTAGATCATCGTGGTGAGCACCGCAAGCAACACAACGCCCAGCGGCTCCTGGACAAGGAGTAAGCCCGCGATGAGCGCCTGAAGCACGTTCGCGCCAGCTACACCAACCGCAAAGCCAAGCATCGCCCTGAACATGGCCGGTCGGGGGCGACCTTCGGTCAGAGTAATAACAATCGTGACGAGCACGATCTCAAGCGCAGCCGTCAAAAGGCAGACGGCGATGATGACAATCCACCCGACAGGCTCTAACGGCGGGATCGAGCCGAGCAACCAGCGCAACAGGAGGACAGTAATCCCAACCTTCAACGAACCGTTGGCGACGTTAAAGACCCATTTGATCAGAGGCTGGCGTCTGATTGCGGCATAGACAATGACGCCAGAAGCCACGCTTGCCAGCCACAGCTCGGTCGGCGTCGAATAGATAAGGCCGAGAACAAGCGGTACCTCAAAGAAGGAAAACCGGCCAGCCTCTGAGCGAAATTCAACGTGCACCACAAGAAACTCGGTCGCCACAAACATCGCGATGAGGATCAGAGGATGGATCGATACGGCGTCGGAGAGCGCGGAATGCCCAGGAAGCGCGAACGCGCCAATGCAGACTGAGACAGCCAGTAGTCCCAGACTGAGTAGCCAGACGGGTGGAAGAAGCGGCGTACGTCGCACGCGCTCGATGAGAATCGGCACGTTTTCTACATCGGCGGCACCGCCAGAAAAGTGAACTTCTGAGGGTGATACTACTTAGTCGAGGCGTCGTAGCTCTGTTTTGTAGAACCGGGCTCGCTCGGTATAGGAGTCGGCGCCCTGGCTTATCATCGCGGGAGTCACAGTATCTGGCCTGATCTTGGCCGGAATGCCGAGCGCCATTGCGCCACTGGGGACGACCATGTCGTTGGTTACTACCGCATTCGCTCCAACGAGGGCGCCCGACTCGACAATGGCCCGGTGTAACACGACCGAACCATTTCCCACAAGGGCACGATCTTGGATGGTGCAGCCCTCGAGATGCACGATGTGGCCGATCACGCAGTCGTCGCCAACAACCGTTTCCCACTCGGGTGTCGTGTGCAACACGCTTCCGTCTTGGATTGACGTCCGCTCCCCTATACGGATTCCCCCGCCGTCACCGCGGAGAACCGCACATGGCCACACCGACGAACCGGCACCAATCGTGACATCACCGATGATGACGGCATCTGGGTGGATGAAGGCGGTTGGGTCGATCGATGGAGTGAGATCTCCGAGAGCGTAGATAGGCACAGCGTCAAACGCTATCGCCTGCTTGCAAGGGAGGCGGCCCTTTACGAGAGCGGCGTGCCTCGAATATCCATGATCAGTGCAGAGACCGAAAGAACTGCAAGCGCAAACAGCGTTACGTATGCCAGCGGTTCAAGCCGCTTGAGATCGAAGCGAACCGAGCGGTCACGACGAACGAGTTGTGTGAACCACTCCGCAATGGCCATCGCGGCGTGGCCGCCATCGAGCGGAGGCAGCGGCAGAAGGTTGATCCCGCCGATGGCACACGACAGGATGCCGAACCAGAGAAGCGATTGGCTGAGGCCTGCACTGACAGCGTCACTGGTTATTTCGGCCTGAGCGACCGGCGACAGGAACCGAACCGGAGGTTGCCCGCCGTTGATAGTGGCGCCAAGATACCCGCCGATGCTAGTGACCCAGATCCACAATGCTTGAGCTGTTCCCTCGACAACGAGCCAGATGTATTCGAAGCCAATTCCAACGGAGTCAACGAGCGAATTGCCGCCCATTCGAGCGGCAATGGCGAACGCCACAACTGCACACACGAGGTTGGTTGCGGGACCAGCGAGGATTGTAAGGAGTCGCCCGAGGTGAGAAGCGGACCGATAGGTACGAGCCTCGTCAAAGTCGGGAGCGACAACCTCAGACGGCGTCATACCTGGAATCTTCACGTATCCGCCTAGGAAGACCGCTTTCAGTCCGACCCGAAGTGCACCGATTTGTACCGCAACGATTTCGGGGCCGAAGCCCCAGAAGAATTCAGTTGGCTGCATTCCTGAGGCCTTCGCCACAAAGAAGTGCCCGGCCTCGTGGACCAGAATGATGACGCCAATGAAGGCGAGTAACCAGAGGCCAGACGGAGCGAGTAACCCAAGGGCCAGAATCGACAGGATGGCGATTGCACCCCACATCGGGTCGTACGAGACGACAGGTCGAAGTCGCTTGTCTGTACCGAGGTTGTCGCCCGGGTTTGCCGCAATGATGGCCTTCGCCACGTTTGTCCTCCACAGATCACTCGCCGGCTCGCTAGCAGGCGCCTTCCCAGTATGCAGCAGGTCAGCGGCTCGAAGTTGAGGCGATGTGCCCACTTACTAAAGTCGCTGGCGAATTTAGTTTTCGCCGAACCCGCCATATCGGCCGGTGTGGAACACCATTGGACTAGCGACGTCGAATGCATCGAGCGCCCGAACTCCGCCAACGATGAGATTGTGGTCGCCCAGCTCGATGACGCGGTCGACGACACAATCGATGTAGCCGACGCAACCTGGGAGGATCGGCGAGCCGGAGGTAGGTGCCGGGCTCCAGTCAACCCCGTCAAACTTTGTTGGTGACTTGGAGGCCATGACTCCGCACAACTCAAGTTGGTCAGCGGCAAGGATGTTGACGCAGAACGAGCCGGCCGATTCGATCACAGCACCGCTTGAGGACTCCGTCCCGAGGAAGAAGCCAACCAGTGGCGGGTCGAGCGAGATCGACGCGAACGACCCGATGGCTACGCCAGAAGGTCCATCGTCGCCCATCGCTGTAACGACAGTGACTCCTGTTGGAAAGTGCCCAAGCACTCTGCGAAAGTCGCTTGGGTCGATAGCAGGGGTTGCGTCATTTGTCATGGGGTCCTCCAGAGCATGATCGCCAGCGACTCTAGCTCCCACACCTGGGGCCAACAGACTCAGCCACAAAATCAGCTAGAGATTGATTGACTCGCCCTCGATCGCAGCGCTCACGGTGAAGCGTCCAGCCGCAATCCCTGTCGCTTCTGCTACTGCGTTGGCAATCCACTCGTCGTTGTGCGACGGGTCGTGGTGGAACAGACAAAGGTGCTTAGCGCCCGAGCGAGCGGCGACTTCGACCGCGTACTCGATTGTTGAGTGCCCCCACGATTGTCTAACCGCGAATTCGGCGTTGTCATATTGGGCATCATGGATCAGAACGTCAACGCCATCGCAAAGCTCAAGCGCCGCGTTGTCGATGTGTGTCGAGTCGAGCGTCGGTTGCTGATGGTCGCTGATGTACGCAACGGAGTGCCCCGAACGCGGATCGTCGATGCGGTAGCCGTTGGTGGCGCCGTTGTGCTGTACCGCACGAATGGTGACGCGAAGCGGCCCATGATCGATTGTCCCACCAGCCCGTGACTCAAATGTGACGGCGCCAGCGAAGTCTGCGAGCCGGACCGGAAACATCGGCGGCTGGAGGAAAGCATCGAACACATCTGACAGTTTCGTGGCTCCGGGCTGGGGCGGTGCGATGACATGGAGCACTGAATCGCTATCGCGCACGGGAGGGAAGAAAGGGATGCCTTGCACGTGGTCCCAATGCAGATGGCTCACCAAAGCGAGTCCGGAGAATGCTTCGCCTGGGTGGGCTTCCTTCCAGTCGTGGCCAAAGTATCGCAGACCGGTTCCTAGATCGAGCAAGATCGGAGCGGCGCCTGCCGCCTGGATAAGGACGCATGAGGTGTTGCCACCGACTCCCGCCGTTTGCGGGCAAGAACAAGGAGTTGAACCCCGAACCCCATAGAACTTGACTTCCATTAATTGACGACCCCTCGTCTGACTTCGGCGATCCCATCGGTGACCGTAGATCACTGAGGTTCCGGTGGAAAGCAAATGTGAACAACGTCTCACTTCAACCACGATTTGGCCGTCGAGATAGCGATGCTGCCAGTGCGGCGCGTCGCAGCTCTGTGATCTAGTCTGCGACGATGAGCGAGATGACACTAATCCCTTCACCGCCGGTCACCGATGGGCTAGTTGCGGTGGTGAAACGCGACTGTCCAACATGCGAACTCGTCACGTCGGTCCTCGAGCAAGTCGCGGCTGCTGACTCTGTCGTGGTGTTCACTCAAGATGACCCCGCGTTTCCCGAGAACCTGTCGCCGACCGACGACACCAACCTCGACTTCTCTTGGCATCACCACATAGAGACAGTGCCGACACTCCTTCGTTTTGTTGATGGCGTCGAGCAAGAGAGAATCGTTGGCTGGTCGCGGGAGCAGTGGGAGTCGTTCACGGGCCTCACCGACTTGGGACCCGGCCTTCCCGACCATCGGCCGGGCTGCGGATCGCTCTCCGTCGACCCGACATTGTCTGACATGCTCGCCGTTCGTTTCCGTGGAGACGTCCTTGTGAGCAAGCGAATCGAAATCGCCGAGCTCGAAGACGAGATGGAGGCAGCCTTTGACCGCGGCTGGAGCGACGGGCTTCCCGTCATCCCTGCCACTGAAGCACGGGTGCTCCGCATGCTCGACGGTACAAGCCGTGGCCCTCAAGAGGTCGTTGGCATCATCCCGCCGAACCTCGTCGAAGCAACAGTCGAACAAGTCGCCATCAACGCAGTCATGGCCGGCTGCAAACCCGAATACTTCCCCGTCGTACTCGCGGCTGTCGAAGCTGCGTGTCGCGACGAGTTCAATCTCCACGGACTCCTCGCCACCACCTACTTCGCCGGTCCGGTGATGATTGTCAATGGACCCGTAACCAAACGCATCAACATGAACAGCGACGGCAATGTGTTTGGTCAGGGGAACCGAGCCAATATGACAATCGGTCGTGCCCTACAGCTTGTCGTCCGCAACCTGGGCGGAGGACGCCCCGGCGAGGTCGACATGGCAGTGCAGGGGGCCTCATCGAAGCTGGGGCTTTGCTTCGCTGAACGAGAGTACGACTCACCTTTCAGTTCGCTTGCAACCGAACGAGGCACCGAAGAGGGCGCTGACGCGCTGACCCTCTTCGCCGGCTTCGGCCCAACCCCGATCATCGACCAACTCTCGAGAACGCCCGAGTCGCTCGCCCGCTCGTTCGCCGAGGTGCTCAAAACGATGGGGCATCCCAAGCTAGTCATAGGCTTCGACGCAATGCTCGTGATCTCACCTGAACACGGCCATGTATTTGCCGATGCAGGCTGGGACAAGGCTCGACTCCGTGCCGAGCTCGATCAGCTGCTCACGCTCGATACCGATGATCTCATCAGAGGCGCCAACGACATCGCTGAGGGGCTACCCGAGGCGTTCGCTGGAAGCCAAGTACCGAAATATCGGGCTGGCGGACTTCATATCGTTCACGCTGGTGGCAATGCCGGCCTCTTCTCATCGGTCCTGGGCGGATGGGTCAGCGGAGCGAAGGGATCTGAACCTGTGACTGCGCTGATCTCGGCCTGGGCGTGACAGCAAGCGCTCGATGCGTAATGATCTCACCATGACGACCACTGTGCTTGACCCAACCGCAGGGACCGCGACGAGCCAGGTGCCCAAAGCCGAGCGATTAACTTCTCTCGATGGCGCCGTCGTTGCCCTGCTCGATATCTCGAAGCCTCGCGGCGACGTCTTTCTGAATCGAGTGAGCGAGCGCCTCGCCGAACACGGCGCGACGGTCATGCGTTTCACGAAGCCAACATTCGCACGAGTCGCCCCGCTCGACCTTCGCCAAGAGATCGCGAGCCAGTGTGACGCCGTCATCGAAGCACTAGCCGATTGAGGTAGCTGCACGTCGTGCAGTGTGCACGACATCACCGATCTCGAGCGTCGCGGCCTGCCCGGCGTATTTGTCGCTAGCGAAGTGTTCGTCGATGCGGCCGCGATTCAGAGCAAGGCCCTCGGGTCCGACCCTGAAAGAGTCTTCGTTCAGCATCCCATTCAGGATCGCACCGACGAAGAGATGGCCGACATCGCTGATCAAGCAGTCGCTCAGCTCATCGCGAAAATCACTGCTTCGGCCTAACGGCCAAGCACATGGGCTTCATTACGGTCGACGAGCCGTTTGCGGTAAAGCCTCGCCGAGCCGACCCAAAGCCGACGTCCCGGTTCACCGAACGATTCGAAGTCGACGGATACGACGGCATCGCCGAAGTCGGATCGGTTGATCTGGCGCGTTTGACACTCGATCTTGGCGAAGCTCACCGGCTCGACATTAGCGATAGCCGATTGACCGCCGTTTCGCTGCGTGCAGCCGATGCGGATATGGAGGCGCAGATCTCCGGGTCAGTCGTTGAGCAGAGCGATCTGAGCCGGCTACGGATCAGGACGGCCAGACAAAGCGTCTTCCGAGGAGTCAAACTGGTCGGTACGGACTTCTCTGATGGCGTGATTCAAGACTGCGAGTTCGACGAATGCGTGCTTCGGCTCACTAATCTCCGCATGGCGACGTTGCGGCGAGTCATCTTTAACGACTGCACGATCGAAGATATGGACGCATACAGCGCCCAATTCGAAGACGTTAGTTTCCCTGGGTCACGGGTCGAGTCGCTCAACATCGACCGGGTGACGTCAACACGGACCGACCTACGTGAGTGCGAGCCGCTTGGCCTTACTGGTTTCAATCGACTCGACGGATTTCTCGTTTCCGAACAGCAGTTGCCAGCCTTGTCGTACCGGCTCGCAGCGTCGATCGGGCTCAGCATCGAGGCGCCCTAAAGCGCCCCTAGAGCGCGAGGTGGTTTCGGGCCCAGATTGCTGCTTCGGTTCTATTCCGCACACCTAGACGTCGGAAGATCCCGGTGAGTTGGTTTTTCACAGTTTTCTCGGCGAGGTGCAACGTGGCGCTTATCTCGCGATTGGTTAGCCCTTCCGCGACCAGTCGAAGAAGGTGGGACTCACGCTCACTGAAAGAATTCGGGCGAACTGAGTCCTTCTTGGCCTCAACGATGCTCCCGACAAGCGACGGGTCAACAAACGTGCCACCGCTCATGACCGTCCGGATGCCGTAGAACAGCGTTTCTGTGGTTGCCGATTTTATAACGAAGCCTGAGGCGCCAGCTTCGATCGATTCGTAGACATCATCGATGGAGTCGGATGAGGAGTAGATCAGCACCGGCACATGTTGGAATGAATCGAGTCGCGGTTCGGTCAAGAGGTCAGTCCCGCGGCTCGAACCAAGAACGAGATCGCACATAATGAGATCTGGCTTCAGGTCCGTGTCGACGTAACGCAACTGCGCAAGGCTGTCAACGGATGCAACCACCTCGAACTCGTCTTCCAATTCGAAGATCGATTCGAGACCGGCTCGCACGACGGGATGGTCATCGATGATAAGTAGTCGGACTGGCACAAATTCCTATCGGTGCGGCGTCCGGCGCAATCAAGTACTTGCTTGAAGTTTCTTGTTGAAGCAGCACCACACGGCCACGATGGCTTGCATTCTTCACCAATCATTGCAGTTTTCCTTACAGGAACATGTAGATGCACCGACAAGAAGGTAAGAGGTAGTCGATGGGTGTGATCTGCTACTTGACCAAATGGAGCGACAGTGACGATTCAAGACACAAGCGATGTGCACACCGCAGTGGCCGAAGAGAGGCGCCGAATAGCTCGTGATCTACACGACTCGGCATTGTCCGAAATCACGGGCGTTGCCCTCTCCCTCCACAGTGTCCGGCATCTGCTTCCGATACCGGAGCGAGCCAAACTCGATCAGGCAATACATGGCCTCGACAGTGTGATTCGCAGCGTTCGCGACGCCGTCTTCGAACTCACCAATCAGGCTGAGCCACTCCGTGACCAATTGATCAGGCTCGTCCGGCACTTCGACGCGTTGTGCACCCACGAGCTATCGCTTTCGACGAGCGCTATCTTGCCCGTGCTCAGCGGCACCGTGCAATGCGATGTCATCGCCGTCATCACGGAGGCCATAACAAATGCGGCGAAATATTCGGAGGCCACCGTCATCGACATCGACGTGCGGTGGGAACAGCAAGAGCTACAACTCATTATTACCGACGACGGTATTGGCGTCTCGCTCGACGCGATGACGCCACGACCCTCGACTACTTCAGGTAACGGCCTGACAAACATGGCCTACAGAGCCGATCGGAACGGCGGGACGTTCACCGTGGGATTGGGCGAAGCCGGAGGGACGACGGTGCGGTGGACTATTCCACTCGCCCAGAGCCAGGCAACTGCAATGAGTCGCCCTCTAGCTCAACTAGGCCATCGCGAAGCAAGCCCTCTATAACGCGCTCGACCCGGTCGTGCTCGCCGGGCCAGCCCGCAACGACAGCCGCGTTGGCGCGTTTAATCGGGCATGTTCGGAGAGCGTCAATAATTCGACCCCGGCCTTGGCGATCAGAGCCCGAAAATTTACTCTGGCGTCGTGACACTGCGGCCGAACCAATCGCGGGATCGTCCCCAATACCTTGCCATGCGCAACTCTTGAGGAGAGGACAGCGATCGCACCCCTGCGACTTGGCCCCACACAAGGTTGCGCCGATATCGAGCAGAGCCTGGTTCCAGGCCCAACCGTTGCCTTTCGGGACTGAAGCATCTGCAAGTTGCTGGGCTTGGCGAGGCGAGAAGGCACGCCCTGACCACCTCGCAAGAATCCGGCCAACGTTGGTATCAACGATCGCTTCGTCTGCCTCGTATGCGAATGCTCGGATCGCCCTCGCTGTGTATGGCCCGATTCCTGGGAGGGCAAGTAACTCGGCCAGCGACTCAGGCATGACGGCGTCAAACTCGTTGACGACCGTCACGCATGCCCGATGCAAGAACACCGCTCGGCGGTTGTAGCCGAGCCCAGACCACTCATCGATGACATCGGCGACAGGCGAGGCCGCACACTTCGCCGCTGACGGGAACCGTCGCAGGAACTGCGGCCAACGCTCAAGAACCCGGGCGACCTGAGTCTGCTGAAGCATCAGTTCGGCGACGAGAATCTCGAATGGATCACGGCTCAACCGCCATGGAAGGTCACGACCTTCTTGCTCAAACCACGCCAACACCGCGCTGCCGTTGTCCCCGAAACTTGACTGAGCGCTGCGCTGGTCAGAAGCCACCGAAAGATCCTAGATGCCCGAGGCGGAAAGAAACGGGCCTCGTCTACGGTTACACCCGCATGCCTGTCGTCGGAAGCCCATTCCCCTCCAACACCCTGGTCGACCACCGAGGCGATCCGTGGAGTATTGCGCAGCATCTCGGCCGGCCGGTGCTTCTGGTCTTTCACCGCCACCTCGGTTGACTGCCCTGCCGGGCCCATATCGGCGCCGTGAGCGACCGACTAACCGAACTCGTAGACGCATCGGGCGAACCAATCGACGTTGTGATCATCACATTCACCAAGGTGCGAAACCTAAAGGGATATCAGCAACGATTCGCCGCGCCGTTCACTGTCGTCACCGATCTCGACCGTGACCTCTACCACGCGATGGGCTTCGCTCGCGGCAGTGTCTGGCGCATCTGGGGATTGAAGGCAGCAAAGCGCTACCGGGAGCTCTTCAAAGCAGGCCATCGGCTCGAACGGGCCACGATCCGAAGTAAGGGCGAGGACACGCTCCAGCTCGGCGGGAATGTCATCGTCGACTCCCTTGGAGCGATCGCATGGCTTTATCAAGGAGCCGGTCCCGACGACCGACCGTCCATTGACGAGTTGGTTCGACGGGCGGCGACTACCGACTAGCGGCCGCACCCTTCCAATGGGTGACCAGAGTCGCAGCTAGCTGATTTATCGGTGTCGAACCATCCTGATCTACGATCTGACGCATGAGCATGCCTGATCTGCAATCTGCTGCGTCCGCAATCGAAGTTGCCACTGGAGTGATCCGCGCCGCCACCAAGAAGCTCGCCGAGACTGGATCGGTCGATGCCGATCAGGTCCTCGCATACGACATCGCCCATGCCGCCGCTGCAATGGCGACGGCCAGGGCGTGCCTCGACTACGGAGCAAAGGGCGAAACCGAAGCCCAGTTGACAAGCGTCTTCACCGCCGACGCAATCGCCGACCTTGGCGGCAAGATCTGGGGCCGAGAAGCCCAGTGGGGCTGCGATCCAACCGCCCTCGACGACACCAGACCTTTCGTAGCGGCGTGGCGCGACCCAGAGGTTCTCGCCAACCTCGCATTCGAAGACGGCGAACGCCATCTTGATGTCGATTTCGACCTCGTGCAAGACACCTTCAGACGATTTGCTGAAGAGCAGATCAAGCCACATGCTGAACACATTCATCGGACCAACGCCGACATACCCGAGTCCATCATCAGCGGTCTCGCCGAAATCGGCGTCTTCGGCCTTTCGATCCCTGAAGAGTTCGGCGGGTTCGCAGGCGGAGGCGAGTCAGATTACTACGGCATGGTTATCGCCACCGAGGAGCTCTCACGAGCATCGCTTGGCGCCGGTGGCTCACTGATTACCCGCCCCGAGATCCTCGCCCGAGCCCTCGAGGCCGGTGGCACCGAAGCGCAGAAGAACGAGTGGTTGCCTCGCCTCGCCTCTGGCGAGATCATGAATGCCGTAGCGGTGACCGAGCCCGACTTCGGCTCGGATGTCGCCGGCGTAAAAGTCACGGCAACGCCAACCGCCGATGGTTCCGGCTATCTCATCAATGGGGTCAAGACGTGGTGCACGTTTGCGGCCAGGGCCGACGTCCTCATGGTGCTTGCAAGGACCGACCCCGATCGGTCAAAGGGCCACCGCGGCCTCTCCATCTTCATCGTGCCAAAGGAACGGGGCGAGGCCCATGGCTTCGACTTCGTCCAAGACCAAGCTATTCGGGCAGGTAAGGCCGAGGGCGACGGCAAGATGACCGGAAGCCCGATCGACACCATTGGGTATCGGGGCATGCATTCATACGAGGTGTCGTTCGAAGACTGGTACGTGCCTGCCGACAATCTCATCGGCGGCGAGGCTGGCATGGGCCGAGGCTTCTATTTCCAGATGGCTGGTTTCGAGAACGGTCGTCTTCAGACCGCCGCCAGGGCAATCGGCGTCATGCAGGCCGCCTACGAGACAGCCAAGGAATACGCCCAAGACCGCAAGGTATTCGGCGAGCCGATCGCCAACTATCAACTCACGAAGGCCAAGCTCACTCGCATGGCCGCCATCATCCAGGCGTCTCGCCAGTTCACCTACGCCGTCGGCGTATTGATGGCGAAGGGCGAAGGAAAGATGGAGGCCTCGATGTTGAAGGCCTACGTCTGCAAAGCAGCCGAGTGGGTCACTCGTGAGGCGATGCAGATCCACGGCGGCATGGGTTACGCCGAAGAATACGACGTCAGCCGCTACTTCCTCGATGCTCGTGTGCTCAGCATCTTCGAAGGCGCAGACGAAGTGCTCTGCCTAAAAGTCATCGCCCGCTCCCTCGTCGCTGCTGAAAAGGCATAACCAATGAACCATCGCATGCCAGCCCTCGCCCTCGTCGCTGTTCCTGGACGCCGCTCCCGCACTATCGATCTCGCCAAGTCAATTGATGCCGGAGGTTTCTCGGGCATCTATTGTCCCAGCTTTGGCGACGCTATGAGCCTCTGCCTCAGCATCGCTCACGTCACCGAGCATGTGCAGATTGGTACGGCGATTCACCCGATCTACCTCCAGCATCCCGATGCGCTCGCGGCCACAGCCTCCTACATCCAAGAGGTCGCTGAGGGTCGGTTCCGCCTCGGCCTTGGGGTCACGCACGGTCCCGTGCATCAGCGTCTTGGCCTGAATGTTGGCAAACCACTGGCTGACACCCGCGACTACGTCGAGGCGATTCGAGCCGCCGCCAACTACGTCGGAGAAGTTCCACCCATTGTCCTTGCGACCCTACGCGACAAGATGGTTGGCCTCAGCGTTGAGGTCAGCGATGGTGCCGTCTGGGCCAACGCCTCCCGATCTCGAATGGCCCACTCCCTCTCGCTTATCCCCCAAGACCGAATCGATGCTGGCTTCTTCGTCGGCAACATGATCCCGACGGTTATCGACGATGACCGCGCCGCCGGCGCAGCCCGCAACCGGGCGACACTTCGCGGCTACGTGGCGCTCCCCAACTATCGCAACTACTGGAAAGACGCCGGGTACACCGAAGAGATGGAAGCGGTCGAGGCCGGAATCGCAGCGAAGGACGAAGACGCCATTGCCAAAGCGATGACCGAAGCCTGGCTCGCCGACTGCACGCTCTTTGGCTCAGCGTCCGAAGTCCGTGACGGTGTCGAGGCCTGGTATGACGCAGGCGTTACCACGCCGATCCTCGTGCCAAGCTCAACCTCGGGTGGCCAGATGAAAGCCTTTGCCGAGATCTTCGACCTCTACGGCCTCACCCTCGCCTAAAAGTACACGTACCTGCCCTATCCCCCGTACTGGTCCCGGTGGTACCGCCTGAGGCTGTTCCACCGGGACCAGTTGGCGTGGGGCCCTGTCGTTTCAGTCGTTTGCGTAGAAGAGCAGGCGGTCGCCAGCGAGAGTCACGATGTGGTCGTCATCAACGGCGATGATGGTGGAGCCGTCAAGCGGTAGTGAGAGCCAGCCATCGGCCTGCATCTGCCAGAAGAAGGTCGGAGCGCCATCAATGCTCGTAACCCATACGACAACGCCAACTGAGTCGTTAGCGAGGCCAGACCACAACACGTCGTTCTCGCCCGTGTCGGGGAGTGCTCGATCGATCCACCCTCCGCCGCCTGCAAGCTCTCGAAGCGTCGTCGGGACGTCGGGCGAGAAACCAGTCCGAACAGCAATGAGTTTGCCACTGACGATACCGAGCATCCTCGTGCTCGAACGAGCGTCTTGGCCAAGATAGTCAGCAACAAAAGTGAAGGCCTGGCCGTTGACGGCCGCCTGGGCCCCGGCGCCGAAATAAGAGCAACCTTGAAGCTCAACCACAGTCATTTCGTCGGTGGCCGCAACCCTCGAACCATATTCCGGGCAGATGTTGCCCGACCCGATAACCGAGAGGCGCCAGACTTCACCATCGGATGACTCCCAGACGACAGGCCGGACGCCACCGTCGACAGTTGCCCATCCGGTTGCGATGAGCCGATCATCGAGCACGGCAACGCCGAGAACCCCTGACGCTCCTTCTGCTGGTGGCGACTCGGGCGTCCTGTAGCGCGAGAGCCGAGTTTTCATCTGCACTGTCATCTCAAGCGCCGTCCAGGTAACTCCGTCGGGGCTGACGAGTCCAGTCGGGGCCACGTCCGCTGCAGCTCTGTCATCAGAAACGAACGCAAAGTAGCGTCCGTCGAAATAGGCGACAGACGCGGTCCCCAACCACGATCCGTTTGACATCAGCAGCGCATCGGGTAGGAGGTCGGTGATTGGGAGTGCGCCATTCATCGCGGTTGACCAGATCAGCGGGGGCTGGCTGGGCGATGCTGGAGCAAGCACAGCGACGCTTTCGGGACCGATCGCAACCGAGATTGGGACGAAGCCAGCGGGCACTTCGACGACGTTCGTCGGCTCCAACGAAAGGTTTGGCACTGTCGTTTCGGTCGTGCTCGGAGGTACCGTCGTGGGCGGCAGGGTCGTTGAAGCTTCGCTGGCAGGCTCACGAATCGCAGTCGACTCGGTAGGCACCGAGCCCGACGCGACCGGGTCGGCCGCCGAGCTACAACTCGCTAGCCCAACCAGTGTGACGAGGAACGCCGCAACAGACCGCATGCTCAACTATCACAGGTATCGGATACGTGTGACAGTCGGGATCAGCGGAGGAGCTCGGGGAGCTCGGGGCACGACGCGGGCGGCACGAGGTCAGACACACCCTCAGGCCCGACCCAGACAGTGATGCCCGATGCCGGAAGCGTCTCAAACGGCGCGAGCCACGAGACGCGCCGCTCGGGGGCCGCCCTGATAACCATCTCTTCCACATATGCCTCGGGAAGCGCTCGCCCAACCGGAGTGACCATCCAATGCGCAGTACCGGAGTGTGCGGCGAGCATTGACGTCGAGAGCGCCATCAGCTCGCCGAGCACAGTGGAGCCGCCGACGGCCGTTGCCTCATTGAGCACGATGTTGGCCGCGTCAACGGCGCCTGCGAGGTACGACGGGTCGACCGTCTCGGCCTGCAGCCCCGCTCGCTCAAGCTGGCGTACTGCGCCAAATCCTTGGCCCTCGGTGTCGAGCACGAGTACAGACAGGTCAGGGCGATCACAAAGTCCGCGCACAATGGCATCTGGGTATCCCGAGATCAGCACGGTTATATCGTTTGGTAGCTCTGCAGCGAGATGCGACGAGGTGGCGTCATGGCGCAAAGCCTCGCTAAGGCGGTACGCCTCCTCATGCAGGTTGAGTGCATTACCCAAATGACTACCAACCCACCACAGCGGCGCTATCAGTGGCTGGCGCCTCAAGAGCTGACGAGTTCCGAGGAGTAGCCCACCGTTATCGCCGTTAAAGCTGGCAAGCGCATGGGCCGCCTCAGCCGCGAGCAGAACAGCATCGTTGCTCGACGTTCGGGCGACGTAGCGAAGTTGCTCGATGGGATGCACAACGACACCTTAATGCCCCTTTCGTCGACGATGACTAGTCGGGTCGGGGCGCAGACGGACAGATTTCGCCAGATCCGTTCACCCGAGGAGTTCGGACTTCGCCCAAAGGTGCGCTAGCCTCTCCCGCCGTGGCCGTAGCATCGAATGACGTGATACTTGACTCTGTACAAGGCGACGGATTCCCGCTCCGGGACTGGCTGTCTGCGTACCCGCTCCTACTGGTAGCCCTCGACCCGTACACGGCCGAAAGCTCGTGGATCCTCGACACGGCAAAAAGTTTTCTAGAACACTTCGCACCGGCCGATATCCGAGTTGGCTGGCTCGTCGCCGCTGACGACGACGGTTGCCGCGACTTCCTTGGCCCCCTGGCTGACGAGTTCCTCACATTCGCCGATCCAACCAGGACCGTCATCAACGACTTCGGCATTGAACGTCTACCGGCACTCGTTCACGTGCGTTCCGATGCGCTGCTCCAAGTCGCAAACGGTTGGGACCCCGCAGGTTGGCGCGCCATTGCCGCAGACGTCGCCCCTATTCTTCGCTGGTCCAGACCAGCAGTACCCCAGCCCGGCGACCCGGTTCCCTACCTCGGAACCCCAGCGGCCGGGTAGCCCGACCCGCATCACGGTTTCCTGACTGGCGACACGACTTCCATCAGATCGCTGTCTAGCGTGCCGATAGGAGGTCATGATGGCAAATCGATTTGAACGAGTTGTTCGGCAGGTCCGACGCTGGCGCGCGGCGTCAGCAGACGAGGGCCTGAAGCTCGATCCGTCGCTTCCCGACAATCAGCTGGCAAAGCTACGGGTCGCAATCGACGAATGCATCGCCGCCAAGGGTGGCGAGGTTGCCGCCAGGCGCAAAGCCGCCGCCATTGGCGCCCAGTTCCTTGAGTTCGATGCAAATGGCCAACGTCGGTTCTTCGAACTGCTGGCCGACGAATACGACCACGACGATGCCGAAGTTGACCGCGCTATCGACGGCGTCCTCCGGGCCAGCGATGCACCATCTCGTCGGCAAGCCGAGCACATCTTGGCAGCCGCGCTGGAGCCACGCCGTGTGCGCCTCATGAAACGCTTTATCGGTATAGACGGCGGCTTATCGTTCCTGGTCGATCTGCGCGAAGCGCTCCTGCCTTTCCGCAAGTCAAGCGATAACTTTCGGGTCCTCGACACCGATCTGAAGGCCATTCTTGAGTCATGGTTCGACGTGGGCATGCTCCGCTTGGAGCGACTGACCTGGGATACGCCGGCATCGCTACTGGAGAAGCTGATCGAGTACGAAGCGGTCCACGCGATCGAGTCGTGGGATGACCTACGAGGTCGACTCGGCCAAGGCCGTCGCTGCTATGCATTCGTCCACCCCGCGATGCCAGGCGAGCCGTTGATATTCGTCGAAGTCGCATTGACGCTTGGCATTGCTCGAGAGTTGGCGCCCTTACTCGATCACTCGCAAGAACGAATCGACGCGAGCAAAGCCGACACGGCGATCTTCTACTCGATCTCTAACTGTCATCAAGGACTCGCCGGTGTCTCGCTCGGCGACTTTCTGATCAAGACCGTCGTTGAAGAGCTCACGAGAGAGCTACCAAACCTCACGACGTTCTCGACCTTGTCGCCAATTCCAGGCTTCCGAGCGTGGTTGGCCGCTGAGCTTGAGACCCGCGACCCGCTTGTGCCAGCCGAACACCAGCTACTCGCCCCCGGAATCCCCGGCGGCGGCATCGATGTGCTCAAGCAGCTGATCGTGAGCGAGGCGAAGCCGACGACAGACGCGTTCACCAACGCAAAGCCTGTTCTCGAGCGCCTCATCACGCGCTACCTGCTTGAGGAGCGTCGCGGCACAAGAGCGATGGACCCCGTCGCTAACTTTCATCTCTCAAACGGCGCTCGGGTGGAGAAGATCAACTGGCTCGGCAACCCGGGGCGTTCAGGTTGGCAGCGAAGTCTCGGATTCATGGTCAACTACCGCTATGTGCCAGACCGGATCGAAGAGAATCACCACCGCTACCACGTCGACGGCGCGATCTCGGCCACCGACATGGTGACGAGCCAGCTAAAGCCACAAGAGCCCGAGAACCGTCCGTCATCCCGATAGATCCGTCAACCCGTACTCACAGGAACGCATGCACTTCGACCCCCGCAACCCGCCAGCCGCCGTCGTGCGCTTCTTCACCGAACGCCACCTATCGACGTTGTCCATCGCGACGCCTTCGGGCGTGCCACACCTCACCCCTGTTGGCTTCACCTATGACCCAGCAACGGGCACGGCCAGGGTCATCACCTGGGCTGCGTCTCGCAAGGCGAGATTGATCGCAAAGAGTCCCGACCAACCAGTCGCCGTGTGCCAGGTCGATGGTGGCCGATGGCTTACGCTTACTGGCACGGCAAGGCTTCACACCGATGGCCCTGAGATCGCGGAAGGCGTGCAGCGCTACGCCGCCCGCTATCGCCAGCCGAAGAACCGCGATGATCGCGTGGTCATCACAATTGACGTGCACGACATGCTCGGACGGGTGCCAGACGAGGTCGCGAAGTAGTCGCCATACGGAGTCGCAGGCGCCGTGTTTTCGTGCCAACCTTAGGCAATGCGTTTTTCTGTTCGACGGCTCCACCAAGGCACCGCAGCGACACGATTCGCTAGTGCCGTCACAGTCATTGCCCTGGGCGCTTCGTCGTGCGGCGTCATATCGCTCAACGCTTCAGATGAAACGACACCAACGGTCACCCCACCCGTCGAGTCATCTACCACCACCACAGCTGAAGCCGTCACGACGACCGAGGCCACTGCCCCACCCAACTTTGCCGACACGTTCGCCTCTGTCGCTGACGGAGTGTTCAGGGTTGAGGCCTTCTTCTGCAGCGGTAGCGGCTCGCAGGGGACCGGATTTCTGATCGGCGACAACGTCTTGCTGACGGCCGCTCACGTCACCGGCGATGCAAGAGAGGTGTCGGTATCAAGGGCCGACGGCTACGAGTCGGTTGGCACCGTTGTCGGAACCGACGCCGCCCGCGATCTCGCACTCATCGCACTCGAAACTAACGCCAGTGGCTATCAGTTCACCATCGACGACTCTGGTGTACGTGTCGGCGACGAGGTCGCCGCACTCGGCCACCCGAGCGGGCTTCCTTTAACATTCACAAGTGGACGACTATCGAGTCTGAACTACGACTTCGACGGCGTTGCCTTCCACCAGACCGACGCACCGATCAATCCTGGCAACAGCGGGGGTCCGTTGATCAACGAGAAGGGCAATGTCATCGGACTGGTCGATTGGAAGTTCTTCGAGGTCGAGGGCATTGCGTTCGTTGTTTCCGCCGCCGAGTTGCGCCAATTCGTTGAAGGCCCGGCGATCCACGACATCGACATCGACATCGGCTGCGAGAGCGAAGCCCCGACGTTCGAATGGCAAGACGACCCTGACCTGCTCGATATCGCAATCATGTTCGACGAATACGCGGCGCTGATCAATGACGGCGAAGAGGGCCTCGCCTACGACCGGTTCAATGGCCCTGAGCTTCAATCTCGCATCACCCGCGAGCAGTTCATTGATGGCAACAGCACATCGGTGTTGTATGACATGGAGGTTTATTACGCCTACTGGGACAGCGACACTCGCGCTACCGCGTGGGTGACCTTCGTGTCCCGGCAGGAAGCCCAATTTGGCACAGACGGCCAAACGTGTTCGGTCTGGGACCTCACATACGACCTGTCCTACGACGGCAGTTGGCACATCGAGAAGGCCCGGAACGAACCTGGCTCTCCGAGCCCGTGTGACGAATAGTGGTGGACCCGAATCCTTAAGATTTTGACGTCATCGACCGATGAGATCAGTAACGCCCGTCTACAGCGGTGGTGAAGGTCAGATGAAGTATCCAGGATCGAAGCTCAGAGCCCTCGCAGGCCGGGCGTTTTCGAAGCAATACGAAGATGACGAAGCTGACGTAGACGTCGTCGAGCCAGACCCTTTGCGGCGCCGCGTTGATCGACTCACGCTTGAAACCCTTCTCGCCCAATCGACCCGAAACGCCGAGATTGTCTTTGCGATGATTGAGATTGACTGCCTGCATCCCAATCTCGACTTGCTCAGCTTTGAGTCTCCCACCGTATTGAGCGAAGTCGATGCCGAGACCATGCTCGCAATTGCTGACACGGTCGCAGAGAACGTCAGACCGTGCGATGTGATCTACCGAACAAATACGAACGAGTACGGGGTGTTCCTCGACTCAGTCACCATGGAAGAGGCGGCGAACGTGAGCGCCCGAGTAGGAACTGCGGTCAACGCCCTGTTTCCTCCAGACGATTTGCGCGCCTACTCAGTGTCGATCGGACTCGCTGACAGCCGCTCAGTTGAAGCGAATGGGCTGATTGACCAAGCCCGGCTCGATCTCCGAGCTCGCCAACGCGACAACCGTTAGCGCCATCTTAGGGCGCATGCCACACTGGCCGAATGGCCGAACCTGAACCGTTCACGATCTACCAAGCCCGATCCATAATCACAATGGATCCTGGTTTCCCGCGAGCATCCGCAATTGCGGTTCGGGGCGGGCGCGTGCTGGCCGTCGGCGACAGCGACACCATCCAGGCCAACTGGGGCAAGGCCACCGTAAACCGCGACTACGCCGAGGCGGTGATTACTCCTGGTTTCGTCGAGGCGCATTCGCACGTGCTCGAAGGTGGCGTCTGGGCCTTTCCCTACATCGGATTCTTCGACCGTCGGTCTCCAGACGGAACCGTTGTCGCTGGCTGCACAACGATCGAAGCCGCCCTTGATCGACTTCGCGAAGCGTCAGCTGAACTTCCTAACCCAGAGACGCCGCTCGTCGCGTGGGGGTTTGATCCCATCTATCTCCCGACCGAACGGCTTATCGCTCGCCACCTCGACCTTGTGTCCGAGACTCGGCAGATCTTCGTATTTCACGCAAGCGGCCACCTCGCCACGGTCAATACTGCGCTTATGGTCGCTGAGGGATTCGCCGACGGGTCTTCAACGCCCGGGGTCCCAACGGGACCTGACGGGAAGCCGAACGGCGAGCTCCAAGAGCCGGCAGCCATGGCCCTCGCTCGCACCGCCGCTGTTATGTTGCGCGATGCAATCGCTTCGGCTGAAGCGATCGAACGGCTCGGCCAAGCCGCCAGGGTCGCCGGCCTCACCACAGTGACCGAACTCGGTGCGGTTCGGATCGACCACGCGAGCCAGCTCGAAACATGGATGCGCGTGACCGACGAGGACAGCTTCCCCGTGAGGGCTGTGCCGTTCTTTAATCCAGGTGCGGTATCGGGAGAAGCAGACGCGATTGCCGACATGGTGATGGGCATTGGCTCCGCTGGAACCGACAAGCTGCTGCTTGGCCGGGTGAAGATGATTCTTGATGGTTCGATTCAGGGCTTCACCGCTCGCCTCAACCGGCCGGGATATCTCGGCGACCGCCCGAATGGACTCTGGCTCATGGCCCCCGAGCGATTTGCCGAACTGCTTCGAGCCATGCACAAGCGACGAATCACGGTGCACGTGCACTGCAACGGCGACGAGGCGGTCGACCTGTTCCTCGACGCATTCGAGGCGATTCTGTGGGATGACCCCTGGCTCGACCACCGACACACCGTGCAACATTGCCAGCTCACGACGCCATCGCAATATCGGCGGATGGCCAAACTCGGCCTGTGCGCCAACATCTTCTCAAACCACATTTTCTACTGGGGCGACCAGCACCGCGACATCACAGTCGGCGCCGATCGAGCAGCCCGAATGGACGCCTGCGCCACGGCGGGCCGTCTCGGGGTTAACTATGCGATTCACTCCGACGCATCGGTCACGCCGCTAGGACACCTCCACACGATGTGGTGTGCCGTCAACCGGCTCACCGCATCAGGACAGGTACTCGGACCAGACGAGAGAATCAGCGTCGGTGATGCCATGGCCGCCACCACCATCAACGCCGCCTATCAGCTCCAGCTCGACGATCTCATTGGCTCTCTTGAGGCCGGGAAATTCGCCGACATGACAGTGCTAGGCGAAGACCCGTTCGAGGTCGATCCGGTGAAGCTCAAAGACATCGAGGTTGTCGACACCGTGCTTGGTGGACGATCGACTGCGCTACTTAGCCGCTAGCGGCGGGCCGGTGCCTGCGATGTCGCATCCTGGGAACAAGTTCTGACACTGTAAGGGTGGCGTGCTATATTCATACGCCTATGGATTCAGACATCACTGCTCTCGATTGGGCCACCGAGTTCGATCACACCACATCCGAGTGGGCTCAGAACGCAATCGAGATTTGGGACCAGCTGCGATCGGACTGCCCGATAGCCCATTCTGAACTATTCGGCGGCACTTGGCTCCCGACGCGCTACGACGACATTTCCACCATCGCCCGCGATACCGATCATTTCAGCAACGCGGCCGCCGTCATCGGTCCCGACCCCGTCGAGTTCGACCCTGCCGGTCTTGGTTTCGCACCACCAATCACTACCGACCCGCCTCACCACAAGGAAGCGCGCCGCTATCTCCTCCCCGCCTTCTCGCCCATGGCGGTCGACGCCCTCGAACCAGCCACGCGAGCGGTCTGCCAAGAATTGCTCGCCGACATCAAAGCGAAGGGCGACCTCGCCGACGCCGCAGTCGACTACGCCCAGCACATTCCTGTGCGAATCATTGCCAAGATGCTTGGCCTCGATGAGTCAGACGGCGACCGCTTCCGCGTCTTTATCCACCGTATTCTTGCTGCCCCTGGCCAAGAAGACGCGGTGCTGGCAGAAGAAGAAACACTCGAGTTCTACCTCAACAAGGCCATCGCCGATCATCGAGAAAATCCGCGTGATGATCTGATGGGGTATCTCATCAATCTTCGGATCGATGACAAACCCCTCACCGACGAACATATTCGGGGCACATGCGCACTGCTCCTGATCGCTGGCATCGACACCACCTGGTCGGCGCTCGGAGCGAGCCTTTGGCACCTCGCACAGAACCCGGACGACCGTCAACGCCTTGTCGATGACCCCTCGATGATCCCGACTGCGGTAGAGGAATTGCTCCGCGCCTTCGCTCCGGTCACCATGGCGCGGGTAGTCAAGGAAGACGTCGAACTCGGCGGTTGTCCCATGAAGGTAGGCGACAAGATTCTGCTCGCCTTCCCCGCCGGCAATCGCGACCCCGAAGCGTTCGAAGACTCCGACAAAGTAGTTATCGATAGGGCTCAGAATCGTCACGCTGCGTTCGGCCTTGGCATTCACCGGTGCGTCGGTTCAAACCTGGCGCGCATGGAGCTCAACGTCGCCGTCGAAGAGTGGCTCAAGGCAATCCCCAACTACGAGCTCACCGACGCGGCCAGCGTCACCTGGTCAACAGGTCAAGTTCGCGGCCCCCGGAAACTGCCCGTCACCATCCTCGCCGACTAACAACAACGAGTTTTACCTAGCGTCCGAGGCGCCATTTGTGGCAACCTTGTCACTATGCGTGTCAACAGACCACTTGGTGTAATGCTTGGCTTTGTCGCGATGCTCGGCGTCGTTGTCAGCGCCGGAGCAACACCGGCATCGGCCGACGTGGCTGATGGATTCGTCGCGAACCAGGTCATCAGCGACCTTGATACACCGACCGCGGTCGACGTTGCCCCCGATGGATCAATCTTCGTGACTGAGAAGCGGGGCAAGGTACTCCGCTACGACAGTCTTGCTGACCCGACGCCGACGGTCGTCGCCGACCGGCGAGTACAAACGCACAATAACTCTGACCGAGGGATGCTCGGCCTAGCCGTTAACCCGGATTACCCCGCCGTCCCCTGGGTCTATGTCTCCTATAGCCTCGACCGCAATCCAAACGGCGGTCCAATTCCTGCCTACGGCGCAGTCGGTGGCAACTACGACCCTTGCCCCAATAAAGACACGACGGGCTGCCCTGCCCTCAGTCGGGTTGTTCGCTTCGACGGAACGATCGCCAACTCGCCAGAAACCGTGATCTTCGAGGGTCATTGCCAGCAGTTTCCGTTCCACACTGTTGGCGACCTGGTGTTTGAATCATCCGATGCATTGCTCGTCAGTTTCGGCGATGGGTCGACCGGCTCCTTTGTCGAATACGGCCAACGAGGCAACTTCTGCGCCGATCCGCCAGGCCCAGCGGGCACTAATCTGTCGGCACCGACCACCGAGGGCGGCCAAGCTCGCGCTCAGGACCTGCGCACGAGGCAAGACCCCACTGGTGTCCACGGCTCGATTCTGCGAGTCAATCCGAACACGTTCGCTCCCCTGGCTCAGAATCCACTCTTCGGCGACGCCGAACTGAATGCGGCTCGAATCATCGCGACCGGGTTTCGCAACCCATACCGTGTTGCCGTCGACGCGGCGTCAGGTCGAATCTATGTCGGTAATGTCGGCGGCGCGGGGGCCGAAGAGATCAACCTTGTTGAGGGCAACAGCTTGTTCAACAGCGGCTGGCCTTGCTACGAAGGGCCAGCCACCACGAAGAACACATTCTGGCTGACCACGACAATCTGCCAGAACCTCATCGCCAGTGGCGACCACGATGCACCAATCTTTTCCTATGGCCGCAACAGCCCAATCGTGCCGGGCGAGCCGTGTGCGAACGGAGGGCTCGCCATATCAGGACTGGCCCTAAACCGATCAGGATTCGGTGGCCAAGGGCTTGACGGCGCGTTGTTCTTCACCGACTACACCCGCAACTGCATCTGGTATTTCCCCGCTGGAGCGAACGGGAGGCCGGACACGACAACCCCAGTGGTGTTCGCATCAGATCTCGGTGCAATTGTCGATCTCAACTTCGGTTCCGATGGAGCGCTCTACGCGGTCGACATCGCAGGCGGGAGAGTGCTTCGGGTCACGAGCACTGGCGGTAACCAAGCCCCGGTTGCCAGCTTCACCGCTAGCCCTGCAGTCGGCGCTCCACCGCTGCTCGTCAACTTCGACGGGTCAGCATCGACCGATCCGAATGCCGGCGATGTGCTCACCTATGCGTGGGACTTCGATGGCAACGGAACACCTGACGCCTCAGGACAAACCGCGAGTCACACATACGCCAACCTTGGCACCTACCAGGCCGCGTTAACCGTCACAGATCAAGACGGGCTGGCTAACGTCACAACTCGGACCGTCAATGTCGTATCGGGCGACTTCACTGTGAACATCACCGAGCCTGCCGATGGCAGAACCTTCAAGAGCGGGGCCTCCGTTCCCATCCGGGCAAGCGCCACATACGCTGGCGGCGGCGCACTTCCCTCCTCAGCATTCTCGTGGGCGGTCAACATCGTCCACTGCGTCCCGAACGCTCCCGGTGCTTGCCATTCGCACGATCTCACCACGATCGTCAAAGACCGCAGCTACTTCGTGATGCCAGACCATGAGTACCCGTCCTATGTCGAGATTGTGCTCACTGTCGACCCACCAGACGCAGCGGCGCAGACATTCACGATGCCGGTCGAGTACCGAATTGTCGATCTAACCGTTGAGACGGTGCCGGCGGGAATCGAAGTGAACGTTGGGTCGGCCGCTGAGAACGGGCCGTTTGTTCGCCCCGTCGCAATGAATGCCACAACCAACGCATCAGTGGCCAGCACCCAGGTCATAAACGGTGTGAACTACACGTTTAACGAGTGGCAACTCGACGGCCAGACACTGTCAACCAGCCAGGCTGTCGAGCTGGTCATCAACAGCAACGCTCGGCTCACCGCTGTGTTCAGCAATGATGGCGGCGCTCCCGACACCCAGCGTCCAAGTACGCCGTCGGGACTCCGGACTGACGCCGACCCCGACTCGATCAATCTGGTGTGGAACGCGAGCACCGACAACATCGGCGTCACCAACTATCTCATCTACCGATCAACGAACGGCACCGTCGGGCCGCTCTACGACACCAGTCCAACCACCAGCTATGACGACACAGCCG
>JBBKWJ010000014.1:0-3737 GCA_037968895.1 Acidimicrobiales bacterium | reverse complement strand
ACTGCTGCGGTTGCCATCGAACTACTCCTCTTCGATGCCGTAGGCCCGGGCCAGGAACGACACCGGGTTTTGCGCATCAAGTCCGTTGTCAAGTTTGATTGCGCCATTGGCTAGCGTGCAGTCGCCGACGACGACCTCATTGCCGGCCCTTTCGATGGCAGTCGTCATCTTCTTTGCAACTTTGCGCGAGATTTCGACGTTGGTCGCCCGCAGACCCCACATGCCATCGATACCCGAGCATTCCGCAACGATGGTCGCCTTCGTTCCCGTGAGCATGATGAGGTCACGACTCTTCAAACCGATGCGTTGAGCCCGAAGGTGACACGGGGCGTGATATGTCACCTTCTCCGGGACATCATCACGGAAATTCGTGTCAAGTGCGGTGTCCTCACCCTTATGAATAGACATGAGGAACTCAGCGGAGTCCATCGTGTGCCGGGCGACCAGTTTGGCCTTGTCACGAAGTGGGCCCGCTGCAAGATAATCGGCATAGTCGTACTTGAGCACGTACCCGCAGGTCGGCTGGGTCACGACGACCTTAGGATCGGCGCCGACGGCCTTGCGACCGCTGATCGCTTCGGCGAGCACGTTGACGTTCTTCTCAGCCTGTTTGCGGAACTGCTTGACGTCGCCCTCATGCAAGAAGGGGGCGCCACAGCAGACTTCACCGTCTGGAAGCGAGCACTCGATGTTGTTTCGCTCGGCGACCTTCACGAGGTCTTTGCCGATTCCGGTATTGCTGTATTCCACCTGACATGTCGGGAACAGAATGGCGTCACCCTGCTTGTCAGCGGCGGGCGGAGTTATCTCGGGACGCTTCTTCAGCCACGTCGAGAAACGTTCTTTCGCATAGGGATCGAGGATACGTTGCGACGAAATGCCAGTCGCCTTTTCGAACAGCTTGCGGCCTTTACTTTCTGGCTCGCCGACAATCTTGTTTGCTATAGGTGCGAGGGCGGAGCCTACGGTGCCTGCGAGGTCAGTCCGGCCCACGGCCTGGTTTACGACACGGTCAGACAGCGAGACGTCACTATTGTGATGCTTTGACTGCTTTGCTCGCAGCATGAGGCGGGGGAAGTCAATTCCCCACTCGTGGGTGCCGGGCGTATAGGGGCAATTGAGGTAGCACAGCTTGCAGTTGAAGCACTCGTCGACAACCTGGTCTTGCTCGTCTGGCGTCATCTTGGCCGAGTCTTGATCGTCGTGTTGATCAATGAACTCGAAGAGTGTCGGGAACGAGGTGCAGAACTTGAAACAGAGACGACAGCCATGGCACAGGTCGTAGACCCGATCCATTTCTTCGCGTATGTCTGCGTCGTTGAAGTACTTAGGGTGAAACGGGTCGTATGTCGTGGTCACGAGTCGAGCTCGTCGAGGCCCTTCTGGAAACGACCAGCGTGGCTCTTCTCCGCACGCGCAAGCGTCTCGAGCCACTCGGCGATCTCGTCGAAGCCCTCTTCGCGAGCGGTCTTGGAAAAGCCTGGGTACATCTCGGAGTACTCATAGACCTCGCCAACAACTGCTGACTTGAGGTTGTCTTCGGTAGATCCGACTGGCTCGCCGGTTACGGGGTCGCCAACCTCGGAGAGGAAGTCGAAGTGACCAAAGGCGTGACCGGTCTCGCCTTCTGCGACGGAGCGGAACAGCGCAGCAGTGTCCGGGTAACCCTCGATGTCTGCCTTCTGGGCGAAATAGAGGTAACGACGGTTCGCCTTGCTCTCGGCTGCGAATGCTTCCTTGAGGTTTTCCTCGGTCTTGGTGCCTTTAAGTTCTGGCATGGGACGCTCCTTATTACTTTCGTTCGCAGTGTGTTATTTGGTGATGTCGGTCGTTGCAACGAAGGTACTCGCGACTGCCCTAGCCACCAACACCTCAGGATCAACATCGAGGACGAAGAGTCTTAGTGCCTTCGTGAGTCGCTGCTGATCGAACAATTCTGGGTGATGGTCCGTGGGAACGTCGGGCTTGGCTAGGATTCGCCAGTGGTCAAACTGGACTTCACTGTCATCCGTACAGCAGCGACAGCAGGGCTACTCGTGATCATTCCCGCGACGATCTTGGCTGAGCTCTTTGGAGGCGGCTCCTCCGCAAGCGGATCCCGCCGCCTTCTCGCGTTCCTATTCCTAGCCCTCACACTTTTCGGCTTCATGGTCGCTGGGTTCGGAGCTGGCCGATTACGCTCGGACACCCCGATGGCTCACGGCATCGTGTCCGCTCTGGTCTGCTGGGCCGTCGTGCAAGGGTTTGGCGTGCTGAAGCGGCTCGCTCAAGGTGACGACATCCCCTGGGTTGCCCTTCCTGTGTTGGCAATAGTCGCGGCGACGTGTGGTTTATTCGGGGCCCTTTTTGCCGATTGGTACCGACGACAGGCAAAGGCCGACTGACAGGCACCTCGCATGACTTCCCCAACACCAGCAGATCGATGGCCAGCAACCGTCCTCGTTCCCACTCGCGACGAGCGCGACAACGCTGAGCCGCTTCTGACCCGGCTCCCGCTCGTCGACGCCGTACTCTTCGTCGATGACAGCGACGACGACACGCCCGCCGCAATCGCCGCTGCCGCCCCGCTCTGCGACTCGCCAGTCGAGGTTTTGCACCGGCCTGTGGGCCAACGCGGCGGTGGTCTCGCGGGCGCCGTGGTGGCCGGAATGCCGCTGGTCAAGAGTAAGTGGACTGTCGTCATGGACGGAGATCTGCAGCATCCTCCCGAGGTTGTGTCACGCCTGCTCGAACGGGCCGAACTCGACGACGTCGACCTCATCATCGCCAGTCGGCGCAACTGGGACTCAGTCAATGAAGGTCTAAGTCCACCTCGCAAAGCCGCCTCTTGGGTGCTCGGTCGACTCGCCTTTGCGCTGTTTCCGATCCGGCTGCGGCCAATTACTGATCCGCTGAGCGGGTTCTTCGTGTTCCGAACTGATGCGATCGATCGTGACCGCCTCGACCCAACCGGGTTCAAGATCCTGCTCGAAATCGTACTCACGCACCCCGAACTGGGTGTCGACGAGGTTGGCTTTGCCTTTGCGAAACGTGTCGCGGGCGAGAGCAACGTTTCGGTCCAAGAAGCGACCCGCTACCTACGCCACGTCGCCCGTCTGCGACGCCGCCTCAGCGTTCAGGCCATGCGACACCTTGTCAAGCGCTAGCCTCCTAAGCCTGGGTGAGTAAGCCGGGTGGCCGCGGCATGGCAATTGCGTCATGCTGAGGAAGGTCGGGGCTCCAGAGGACAGGATGCTGGCTAACAGCCAGTCGGGGTGACCCGCAGGAAAGTGCAACAGAAAACAAACCGCCGATGGACTGGTTCGCCAGTCACAGGTAAGGGTGAAACGGTGCGGTAAGAGCGCACCAGCGCTGGGGGTGACTCCAGCGGCTTGGTAAACCCCATCCGGAGCAAGGTCAAGCAGAACGTATGGGCGGTCCGTCCGTGCCTCGGCACAGCGTTCAGGTAGGCCGCATAGATAGATGGTCACCAGATGGAATCCAGCAATGGACCCACGAACAGAACCCCGCCTACAGGCTCACTCACCCAGACCTAACGAACTTGCCGCAAAACGACCGAACTGGGTACGCCGGGACCCGTTTCGAGGTCGCTGCGTACCCAGTTCGGTGCTGGGACTGGTTTTTGATCGACTGACTATGCGTCAGGGAGTCGGGTGAAGATCTCGATCTTGGCGTCTTCAAACTCATCAGCGCTGATCGTGCCGGCGAGTTTCATTGCATGAATCTCGTCGATCATC
>JBBKWJ010000013.1:0-4922 GCA_037968895.1 Acidimicrobiales bacterium | reverse complement strand
GACATCGATGGTGATGCGGCCAATGGCGCCATAGGAGATGGGGGAGTCGTGCCAGCCCGTCCGGCGACCGTCTTCGCCGACTTTGCGGAACCCTGAGTACAGCCACGCCATCGACGCGGTGTCATTGCCATTCCAGCCCCACACGTGCAACGCGCCTGAACGCCATGTCCCCTGCGGGAGATGGGGCGGGCGGTAACGCGACATTCTGTTCACGATACCGAGGCAATGTCACACCCTCTCCAGCTTGTGCTTTACAGATCTTCGAGCTCGGGTGGCCGAGCGGTGCACAGGTGAGGGAGGCTGTGAGTTGACAGGTTTGGAATTCGGTGAGTCGGGACACGTTGATGTTTCCGCGACTCGCCGCCAGGGTGTTCACCATTTTTCTCCCACGAAGAGGTTTTCTCATGTTCATCATCGGTCGAATCGCACAATCCGCCGCTGCGCTCTGGATTCTGAACGTCTGGTTCAACAGGTTCAACAAGGACACCGGCTACCGCGGTGGCGACGCGACGAACATGAAAGAAGAGTTTGAGGAGTACGGAATCCCTGAGAAGGCGATGTATGCGGTTGGTGCTGTCAAGGTGAGCCTGGCGGTCCTGATGCTCGTCGGAAACTTCGTTCCGAAGCTCACACGACCAGCGTCTCTGCTGCTCGGGGCGTTCATGGTTGGGGCGATCGGTATGCACATGAAGGTCAACGATCCGCTCAAGCGGTCATTGCCAGCAATCAGCGTGTTGTCGCTGTCCGCTGTCTCGGCGCTGCTCGCCGACCGACGCTCGAACTGAGGCCGGGTCGACCACGTCGCAGCTAAGCGACGAGGAACAGAACGGCGAGCACCGCGTTCAGTACGGCGAGGGCGACGGCCGGAATCATCAGGCGAAAGGCATCGCCCAAATGCCAGCGAAAAGCGAGGCCGATCGCCATCATCAACGACAAGCCGATCGCCGCCGCTGCGCCGATCGGGGCAGACCAATACCCCAGCAATATTCCGGTCGAGCCGAGTACCTGCAGCGTGCCGAGGATCACCCGAAGATGCGGGACGCCGTAACGCAAATATTCGAGCCGCAGGCGTTCGGCAAACCAACACCCGAACCCGTAGTAGTAAAACGCTGTCGCCGACAAGAGGCCGAGCAGCGTGAGGAGCATCGGTGCGGACTGTACGGCGGGGGCCCCGGTTGCGACTGGTCCAGGTCAGATCCTGGTCGTGTTCTCGCGATGGCGAAATCACTCCGCCCCACCACCACACTGCACTGTGCCGCACTGTGCCGCACTGCGCCGCACTGCGTAGTCTCGGCCTGTGAGCTTGAGCCGGCTGGACATGAGTGTCGAAGCATGAAGCCGCCGTACCTACCGTTCGCCGATGGGCCTGCAGACGCTTCGTTTCGGTGGCGATTGGGCGTTCGCCCGCTCGACCTTGCGAACTGGTTCGAGTGGGGTCCCGATGCTGAGGTCGCCCTCGCCGAGAAGGCCGACCTGAAGGACCGCTATCCCGACACGGTGTTCGCAGTGCTTGATGACATCGGTCCTGAATCCACCGAAGTTGCTCGAGCGATTGCGGAACATGTCGGCGGCGAGTTGCGCGACGACGTGCATCCCCTCGATGCTGCGGCGCGCCTGGTGCCAGAGGATCTGGTGCTCATGGTCGAGCGACCAATTCGAGGTGGCGGCCGAGCAGATTCCGGCACCACTGAGTTGGTGTTTGGCGGCGGATCGGTGTGCTTTCCGAATCGGTGGGACTTGCGCTCCAAGCTGGGCCGCACGATGGCAGAGGTGCACGAACCGGTTGCACAACTGAATGAGCAACTCGGCACCGCCGTGGACCGATTCTTCCAACGACTTCGCCCAGAACGCAGCTTTTGGCGACTCGGTTGGGGGATCCTCGACACCGACGACCGGTACACGCCGATCGATGGGACTGCAGCGCCTCGGCCGGTCGTGGCTGACCCGGCCGCGATGTGGCTACGCGTCGAGCGCGAGACCTTGCGTCGCTTCCCGGCAACGGGAGCGGTGTTGTTCACGATTCGCACGTACGTGACCCCGCTGGATGTCGCGCTGACGAATCGATCGACTCGCGCCCGGTTGGCAGCGGCGTTGGACACCATGCCGCTCGACGTGCGCGACTACAAGGACCTCGCAACGACCACGGACGCGCTGGTGTCTCATCTGAGAATATAAGTGACCAAAGTTGATATGAAGACACTCAACTTTGTTGATACACTCGTCGGTTGCGCAGGCAATCTGATCAAGGTTGTCGAGGTAGTGAGGTACGTCAAGGTACGTCAAGGTAGAAGGAGCTGAAGATGGCATTTAACCCCAAGAACTGGACGATCAAGACCCAAGAGGCCTTCGGAGCTGCAATCGACCAGGCCAAAGAACTCTCGAACCCAGAGCTGACACCGGATCACGTGCTGGGCGCGATGATGCGCCAAGAAGGCACGATTGTTCCGTCGGTGCTCGCCAAGCTCGGCCAGGCGCCGCTGATGGTGCGCAACAAGGTTGACCAACGAGTGCAGAGTCTGCCCAAGGCTTTTGGCGGTGACGAGCCGCGCATGAGCAAGGAGCTGACCAACAAGGTCAGCAACGCGGAGAAGTACCAGAAGGACCTCGGCGACGACTTCTTGTCCGTCGAACACCTCCTGCTGGCCATGAACGACCGCCTTGATGTCGGTTCCGAAGAGCTGCTGGTCGCGTTGAAAGACGTGCGCGGCTCCCACCGCATCACTGACCAGAACCCTGAAGAGAAGTTCGGTGCCCTTGAGAAGTACGGCCAAGATCTCACGGCACGTGCTCGCGACGGCAAGATCGACCCGGTCATTGGCCGAGACGACGAGATTCGCCGCACCATTCAGGTGCTCTCCCGGCGCACTAAGAACAACCCGGTGTTGATTGGCGAGCCCGGCGTCGGCAAGACCGCCATCGTCGAAGGCCTCGCTGCACGTATTGCTGACGGTGATGTGCCCGAGGGGCTGAAGAACAAGCGCCTCATTGCACTCGACATTGCCTCGATGCTCGCCGGTGCCAAGTTCCGTGGTGAGTTCGAGGAACGATTGAAGGCTGTCCTCAAAGAGATCACCGACGCCGAGGGCGAAGTGATCACCTTCGTCGACGAGCTCCACACCATCGTTGGCGCGGGTGGCGCCGAAGGTGCGATGGATGCGGGCAACATGATCAAGCCGATGCTGGCGCGCGGTGAGTTGCGGATGATTGGCGCAACGACACTTGATGAATACCGCAAGTACGTCGAGAAAGACCCCGCTCTGGAGCGTCGCTTCCAGCAGGTCTATGTCGGCGAGCCGTCCGTCGAAGACACGATCGGCATCTTGCGAGGCCTGAAAGAGAAGTACGAAGTGCACCACGGCGTGCGCATTCAAGACTCGGCGTTGATCAGCGCGGCAGTGCTCTCAGACCGCTACATCACATCGCGGTTCCTGCCAGACAAGGCCATCGACCTGGTCGATGAGGCAGCCTCCAAGCTGCGCATCGAGATCGACTCGGTGCCGACCGAGATCGACGTCGTCCAGCGCCGCATCTTCCAGCTCGAAATCGAACAAGTCGCGCTCGAAAAGGAGAGCGATGACGAGTCGGCGGAGCGCCTTGACGTACTGCATGAGGAGCTTGCGCAGCTCAACGCCTCCATTGCCGAGATGAAAGAGCATTGGGAGCAGGAGAAGCAGGCCATTGATGCGATCCGTTCGCTGAAAGAAGAGCTGGAGGGCTTGCGTTTCCAGATCGAGCGCGAGTCCGACCTCGAACTGGCCGCAGAGATTCGCTACGGCCGAATCCCCGAACTCGAACGCCGCGTCGCCGATGCCACCGCGCACCTCGATCAGTTACAGGAAACGAAGGCGATGCTCAAAGAGGAAGTTGATGCCGAAGACATTGCCGAAGTGGTCGGCAAGGCAACCGGCATCCCCATGACCCGGCTCATGGAATCCGAGACCACCAAGCTCGTCAACCTCGAAGGCTTGCTCACCCAGCGTGTCATTGGCCAAGACGAGGCCGTCACGAAAGTGGCCAACGCCATCCGACGCAGCCGGGCAGGCTTGAGCGACCCGGACCGTCCGATTGGTTCGTTCATGTTCCTCGGCCCGACCGGTGTCGGCAAGACCGAGCTGGCGCGGGCACTCGCCGAATTCCTGTTCGACGACGAGAAGTCGATGGTGCGCATCGACATGGGCGAGTACATGGAGAAGTTTTCCGTGTCTCGGCTCATCGGTGCACCTCCCGGCTACGTCGGGTACGACGAGGGTGGTCAGCTGACCGAGGCGGTGCGTCGTCGCCCGTACTCAGTCGTGTTGCTCGACGAAATCGAAAAGGCCCACCCCGACGTGTTCAACACGTTGCTGCAGGTCCTCGATGACGGTCGCTTGACCGACGGGCAAGGTCGCACGGTCGACTTCACCAACGTGGTGTTGATCATGACCAGCAACTTGCCGGGTGACCCGCTCGACTTCTTCAAGCCTGAATTCATCAACCGCGTCGACGACATCGTCCGGTTCCGTTCACTCACCGAGGAGGACCTACGCAAGATCGTTGACGTGCAGCTCGATCGGTTGCGAGTGCGGCTTGCGGACAAGCGAATCACGCTCGACATCTCCGATGCGGCATTGGATCAGTTGGCTCGCAAGGGGTACGACCCCGCCTTCGGGGCCCGGCCGCTCAAGCGGATCATTCAACGCGAAATCGCCGACCCGGCGGCGCTGTTGATCCTCGACGGCACCATGGCGGAGGGCGGCTCGATCACCGTTCGCCCAGGTCAAACGGGTGAAGCGGACGTCGCGGACGGCGCACACGATGGCGATGGGAGCCTCATCGTCGGTTCCGTCACCGGCTGACTTGAGCCGCCGATCGCCTTCTTGACACTTTCTTATTGCGCACTTGTGCAAACTTGTGCAAGAATGTGGGTAATCCTTCCGCAGCAA
>JBBKWJ010000012.1:0-7411 GCA_037968895.1 Acidimicrobiales bacterium | reverse complement strand
AGCTATCTCGGGGGAGCGGGTGAGGTGTGGGAATATGTCTTCGCCGATGCTGATCATGAGCGAACTGTTGCGCTGAGTCGCTCGCTTCGCCGAGTGTCGTCGCAGGCGATTTCCTCGCTAGCCGAAGGATTCGAGGAGGCGCAACGGCTCTCGACCAGGGCTGAGGAGTCACTGCGGCGGACCTTTCTCGATGACCTCTTCGGCCCGGATCCCGACCCGGCCAGGCTTGGCGATGTCGCAAAACAACTCGACTTTCCCACGTTCGGCGAAATCGTCGTTGCTGTCGCTGGCGCCGACCGTAACTTCAACGATGGTGGTCCGACTCAGCTACGAGTGAGGCGAGACCTTCATTCGAGGGCCCCCAAGCGTCATCTCGTGGTCACGGCCAAGGACGGACGAATCGTTGTCATCGCGGTAGACACCTCACCGTCTGATCTCAGTGCGTTGGTTGCTAGCGCTACTGCCTCGGTACCCGATATCGAGTGGCACATCGGCATTGGCGAGAATGTTGTGACCCTCGAGGAAGTCGGTAGGTCGTATCGGCAGGCTATTGAAGCGATGCGAATCGGTCGGACCTTTGGGCTTTCTCCGCCAACCCGGTTCGACCGAATTCTGCCCGAACGACTCCTCAGCGCCGACGCAGCAGTCGCCGGCTCGCTCATTGCGGCGGTAATCGAGCCGCTTACTGTGAAACCCAAAAGTGAACTGATGGCGACGCTCGCCTCGTTCATCGAGCACGCCGGCAACATGGCCGAGGTCGCGCGTGATCTCAATGTCGGCGCCCGAACCGTCGGCTATCGGCTGGACCGAATCGCCGAAATTACTGGGTACTCGGTGCGCCAGGCCGACGAGCGATTTGTCCTTGAACTCGCCTACCGCGCAATGCCGCTCGCCGTTTCGCCCCGAACTAGGCCTTCTAAGTAGAGTCTTGCTCCGTGACCACCCAAGCAGAAAACGGCGGCGAACTTACTCGCCGTCGAACCCACCTCATCTTCGGCGGCATGTTGGTGGCAACGTTCCTTGCCTCGCTCGACGGGACCGCGGTCTCAACTGCGCTGCCAACAATTGCGGGCGATCTTGGGGGCATTGATCAACTCCCATGGGTGCTCACTGCCTATTTGCTCGGCTCGGTCGCGGCAACACCGCTCTACGGAAAACTCAGCGATCTCTACGGTCGTCGGGCCCTAACCCAGGCTGCGCTCGCCTTCTTCGTGGGTGCCTCTGTTCTGGCTGCGGCGTCGCAGACGATGTGGCAGCTGGTCGTGTCTCGTGGGATCCAGGGAATCGGCGGCGGCGGTCTGATGGCGATGGGGTTCATCGTTATCGGCGACATCTTTTCGCCCCGTGAGCGCGGCCGCTACATGGCGTATTACACGATGAACTTCACGTTCTCGTCGATTGTTGGCCCCGTGATTGGTGGCGTCTTCGTCGACGTTGCGTCGTGGCGTTGGATCTTCCTCATCAACATTCCGCTCGGGGCACTGGCGGGAGCGGTCGTCCACCGTCAGCTCACGTTCCAGTTGCCGGTTCGTGAACATCGGCTCGACTTTGCGGGCGCTGCGATTCTTGTTACTGCGGTGACGACACTGATTCTTGGCCTGGCCCTCGGTGGCGATGCTCTTGCGTGGTCTTCGTGGCAGGTGATCGGACTTCTCGTAGTAGCGGTCATCGGTTCGGTGGCGTTCGTTGCGTGGGAGCGACGGGCCCCAGAGCCGCTGCTGCCGATGAGACTTTTTTCGAACCCTACGTTCCGGATCATGGTGACCGGAAACGCGGTGTACGGCATGGCCGCAATGGGAGTTCTGGCGTTCTTTCCGCTCTTTTTCCAGGTGTCGCTCGGCCAATCACCAACGCGCGCTGGGCTCATCTTGGCGTCGATGAGCATCGCCGTCACGGTCGGGTCGTACACGGCGGGGAAGCTGACAACCGGAACGGGTCACTACCGAAGGATCGTTCAGGTCGCTCCTGTCCTCTCGCTTATCTCGCTCGCCGCCTTCACCTTCCTCAACCGCGACAGCAATCCGATCATGACCATTCCTTGGCTGTCGTTGCTCGGACTGTCGATGGGACTCGCCTTCCCGACAATGACCACGGCGACCCAGAACAGCCTGGATCTCCCCGACCTCGGAGCTGGAACCGCAGCCATCAACTTTTTCCGAACCCTCGGTCAAACGGTTGGGGTTGGCGCGTTCGGTGCATTGCTCACTGGCAGGATCGGTAGCGAGCTCGCAGGCCTCGACTCATCAGTTGACACCGGCAAACTGCTCTCGACCCCAGAGGACATCAAGGCATTGGAGCCGGTCCTTCGGTTAGCGGTCGAGGAGGCGGTCGCAACCGCGACTAATTCCATCCTCTTGGTTGCGCTTCCGATCATGGCCATCTTCGTGGTGGCGACCTGGTTCCTGCCAGAACTCGAACTGCGGACCACAACCGCCCTCTCGACCCAAAACGACTAACGAACACTTTGGGGTCAGACCCCGGACCGTTCGCAAACGCTTTGGGGTCTGACCCCAAACCGTTCGTTTTGTTACTTGCGGGTGATCTGGACCGGCAGGTTCGTGTAGCCCTTGACGAACGATGAGAGCGTGCGCTCTGGTTCGGCCTGGACCGTGACGCGCTCGAACCGCGCCAGCAACTCTTCCCACAGCACACGAAGCTGAAGCTCGGCGAGTCGACTTCCCATACAGAAATGAATGCCATAGCCGAATGAGAGATGTCGGTCGGCGTTCGCACGCTCAATGTCGATTGCACCTGCGTTCTCGAAGACGCTCTCGTCACGGTTGGCCGACAGATACCACATCAGGATCTGGTCATCCTTGAGAATCTGTTTGCCGCCGAGTTCGGTGTCGTGGTTGGCCGTGCGTCGCATGTAGGAAAGAGGTGTTTGCCAGCGGATGATCTCGGGCACCATTGATGGGACGAGGTCTGGATTGGCGATCAGCTTGTCGTACTGATCGGGGAATTGGTTGAGACCGTAGATGCTGCCTGACATCGTGTTGCGGGTGGTGTCGTTTCCGCCGACGATCAAGAGCAACAGGTTGCCGAGGTGCGCCATCGTTGGCATGTCTTTGGTGGCCTCGCCGTGCACAAGCATTGAAACCAGATCATCGCCGGGGTTGGTGCGACGTAGATCCCAGAGCTTCTCGAAATAGTGCACCATCTCGATCATCTCGTCGCGCTTCTGCTCGATCGTCTCGACGACGCCGCCTGGCTCGGGAATTGCGAACACGATGTCGGACCAGCGCGTGAGCTTGCGTCGGTCTTCCCACGGGAAATCGAAGAGGGTAGCGAGGAGTGCCGTTGTGAGTTCGATGGAGACGGTGTCGACCCAATCGAACGTCTCGCCTTCCGGGAGCGAATCGAGAACTTCGATAGTGCGCTGACGAATTTGTGGCTCGAGGTTGCGTAGGCTCTTTGGTGCGGCGACAGAGCGGACAGTGCCTCGTTGCTCAGTCTGCTTAGGGGGGTCCATCGAGATGAATGAAGTGGCACCCGATCCGTCTTTGGGCAACAGGCTTACTGGTGGGCCGATCGTGATACCTGATGCGGACGAGTAGGTCTTCCAATCGCCATCAACGGCGCGTACGTCCTCGTACTTCGTGACCGACCAGTAGCGGCCCGCCGCTGGAACTTCGTTGAAATGGACGGGGTCTTCGTTGCGCAGTCGTTCGAAGTGGCTTTGCCAGCGGTTCTGAGCGAAGAGGTTCGCGTTGATGGGGTTGATTTCGTCGATTGAGAGCTCGCTAGCATCTGGGACGTTGACGCCAGCTGCGGCCTGTTCGGCTTCTGGGCTTCTGAGCTCAATTGATGGCCATGCTTGGTCTTGTGCAGCTGTATCGCTCATGAAGGGTCGCTCTCTTGGGGCGCCGTTGCCCCGATCGGAAGTCGGTTCATACTTCCATGGCCGTTTCCCGCGAGCAAGATGGCGTCACTTCTCCCAATGTGGCACCCAGTCGCCATCGAGGCGCATTGAAAGCCCGCTGTCGTCTTCGATTCGCTTTGCGACATGGAGTTCGCCGACGTCATCGCCGTAGCGTTCGGCGGCTCGGGCAAAGACACTTCGAGCGGCCTCGGTCATAGGAAGGTCGGTGCCGACGGCCGCCGCCAATTCCATGGTGAGACCGAGATCCTTAAGGCAGAGACCGAGCGAGAACGACGGGTCATAGTGGCCGGCGAAGATCGACGGAGCATCGTGGCGAGCGACGAAGCTGTCACCAACGCTCTCCTTGATGGCGTACCACAGAGTGTCGAGCGAGACACCGTTTGCCATGCCGGTAGCGAACCCCTCAGCGATGGTTGCGGCATGCACGAACCAGAGTTGATTCGTTACCAACTTGGTGACGTTGCCCGTGCCTAACTCGCCGCACCGAATAACAAGTCCAAGGTGCGAGAGCACGGGCTCGATCTGGTCGAGCGCCGCGTCCGGCCCGCCCGCGAAGAGCGTGAGGTTGCCGGTTCGAGCACCATCAACAGCCCCCGTCACCGGCGAGTCGACAACCCACACTCCATCGGGCGCGCCAGCGGCGAGTTCGATGACGAGATTCTTGCGGTTAGTAGTGAGGTCAACCCAGATCGAGCCTGGTGCCATGGATGCCAAGACTCCGTCGGCGCCGCTCATTACAGCCTCGACATGATCTGGTCGTGGCAACGAGGTGCAGAGAATGTCGCGACCATGCGCACACTCAAGCGCTGATGTGGCAGCAGTGGCACCGGCGTCGGTCGCCTGAGCGAATGCCTCTGGGTTGATGTCGAACACTGAGACGTCGTAGCCCGCTTGCGCGAGCCTTCGAGCCATTGGTCCGCCCATGTTTCCGAGTCCTACGAACCCGATCGTTGGCTTCTCATCTGCAGTATTCATCGATGCGTTCCCCTTGAAGATGACCTGGACCGTGCGGTTCGTCGGCACGCGGCACAGTAGCTCGACTACGATAATTCGATGGCTTCAGACACGTTTGTTGTGCAGCGTTCAGCTCGGATTAACGCACCTGCTTCAGCGGTATATGATCAGATTTCCGACTTTCATAAGTGGGTCAACTGGTCGCCGTGGGAAGGCATCGACCCCAACCTCGCTCGTACCTACTCGGACAAGTCAGGCGCCGTCGGTTCGACATACCACTGGAAGGGAAACCGCAAGGTCGGCGAAGGAGAGATGACCTTCACAAGCCTTGCCCCAAACAAGCAGGTAGATCTCGACCTCGCGTTTCTGAAGCCGTTCAAAGCCGAGAACGTCACCACGTTCAAGCTGACCGAATCAAACGGCGGCACCGACGTGGACTGGGTCATGGAAGGTCCGAAGACCTTGGTCACCAAGATCATGGGTCTGTTCAAGAGTATGGACAAGATGGTCGGTCCCGACTTCGAAAAGGGCCTCGCTCAGCTGAAGGCAGTCGTCGAGAAGTAAGACTGAGTCGGAGGCCTACGCGACCGCCGCGTCGCGAGCATCGGCAAGAAGGTTTATCGACCGCAGCCGCTCATCGAGCGTTGGCGACGGATGCACGGTGATCAGCTCATCAACTTGAGCTGTCTCAACGAAGTTGACCAAGTAGTCGTGCACCTGGCCCGGTTCGCCGATGGCGGAGTAGTGCATCATCTGCGCGATCTGTTGGCCCTGGGGCATGGCGAGAACTTGATCGGCCTCGTCATCGGTCAGCTCCCGGCCTGGGGTGAGGAATCGAGCGACTCGTTTCCTCGCGACCCAAAGCTGTTGGCGATCGGCATCAGCTTTCGTGTCAGATGCGATGACGCTGACACCGGCAATCACGTGAGGCTCCTGAAGGAACTCAGATGGCCTAAAGTCTCGCCGATAGGCCGCGACCGCATCGAGCAATTGGGCCGGGGCGAAGTGCGACGCAAACGCGTACGGAAGCCCGTACGCCGCTGCGAGCTGAGCCCCAAACAATGACGACCCCAAGATGTAGATCGGCACATGAGTACCCGTACCTGGTACCGCGACAACTCCGGGGACGGCACTCTCGTCGCCGAGGTAGGCCTGGAGCTCGCGGACATCTTCGGGGAATCGTTCGGACGCCGCCCGATCGATTCGCATTGCTCGCATCGTCTGAAGGTCGCTGCCGGGGGCCCGACCAAGTCCGAGATCGATTCGTCCCGGATGCAGGGTGGCCAACGTGCCGAACTGCTCCGCGATAACGAGCGGTGAGTGGTTTGGCAGCATGACGCCGCCCGCGCCCAAACGAATCGTCGATGTCTGTGACGCGACATGGGCGATAAGCACGCTGGTTGCTGACGAGGCGATCGAAACCATGTTGTGATGCTCTGCGTACCAGACCCGCTTGTACCCACGCTTCTCGGCGAGTTGCGCAGTAGCCACGCTGGCCCTAAACGCGTCGGCTGCGGTTTCGTTGGCGCCGACGATCGCGAGGTCGAGGATGGAGAGTGCGAGCGGTTTCGAAGAAGTCACCGTCCCAGCATGCCTCTAGTCGTTGGCAATCAACGACGTGTCATTAGTCAATGAGTCCGAGTTCTCGTTGCTTCTTCTTCGACAGGGCCGCCCCGATGATCCGGTGAGATTCGGTGATCTGTTCGCGGAGATCAGCGTGGTCGAGGCCAGGCTCGGCATAGTGCTGAGCCCAGGTGAAGCCTCGCGAGGCGAGATACGGGGCCGGTCGAACGCCGGGCATTTCAACCAAGAAGTCAAACTCCTCAGCCGTGGTCTTGAATGTGACGCCGAGGAAGTCCTCATCGCCCCAACCCGCAATAGCGAATACCTTGCCGCCGACTTTCCACACATGAGCGTCGCCCCATTGGACAACGTGGGTCGTTGCGGTGAGCGATTTACAAAAGTCGTTGTACTCGTCGAGTGTCATGAGCGTCTCGGTGGTTTCGTCTTCGCGACGCAGGTTACACCGCTCAGGATGAGTCGATGGGCGTTGGGACCAGTTGGGTGTCAGACTCGACCCATGACAGTTCCGCGGTTTGATCTGGGCTCACTTTCGATGGATGAAGCGGCTACATCGTTACGGGCCGCGCTCGATTCCCACGGATGCTGCGTCATCGAGGGTGCGGCGCCGGCCGAGACGATGGATGCGATTGCCGCTGAGCTTGGATCGTTCAGCGACGCGGCCTCCATTGGAGCGAGCGATTTCGAGGGACATTCGACAAGACGAACCGGGGCGCCGTTGCCCCGATCGGCGAAGTTCAGAACGATCGCAACTCACCCACTAGTCATGGCCGCCGGCGATCACGTGCTCGGACATGCCACCAGTTGGCGCTATTCCGCGGCCGAGTACATCGAGATCGGTCCTGATGAGACCGGCCAACGGTTGCATCGCGATCGATGGAAGTACGACATGGTTGAATTCGGTTTCGAGGTCGAACTCAACGGCATGTGGGCAATTACAGACTTCACTGAGGAAAATGGTGCGACGAGGGTTGTGCCGAAGAGCCACCTGTT
>JBBKWJ010000011.1:0-20199 GCA_037968895.1 Acidimicrobiales bacterium | reverse complement strand
CCTGTCTGGCGGCATGCGTCAGCGACTCGGTGTGGCACAGGCCCTGATTGCGGCGCCCCCGCTCCTGATCCTTGATGAACCGGCGAGCGGGCTTGACCCAGACGAACGATTCCGTCTGCGGGAGATTATCGCCGAGCGGCGGCAGCGTTCAACGGTCGTTATATCGACCCATCTGACCGAGGAGGCCGCTCACTGTGACACCGTTTTAGTCCTTGTCGCGGGAACCGTTCGATTCGTCGGCCCGCCCGCTCGACTCGCACAGGTCGCGAACGGCCGGGCGTGGATACAAGATCACCAACCGCCTCAGGCAACGAGAGCATCATGGCTCCAGGCTGACGGTCGTTACCGCTGCCTGGGCGAACTCCCCGCTGGAGCGGTGCCAGTCGAGCCAACTCTCGAGGACGGCTATCTACTTACCGCAGGAGCCCAGTCTGTGGTGTAATCGACAACAGTCCCGTCGATTGCACCACCGGAGGCCCCGTGTCGGACGTCAAGCCAGCAATTCAGAAGGTCGTCGTCGATGGACTCGGCCGACTGCCGCAGTTCTGCCACGCCACGATCGCCGGCGACTGGATATACGTCTCCGGCACACTCGGCACGATTCCAGGGTCAATGGATCTCATCCCCGGCGGCACTGGGCCGGAAACGACACGAACGATGGAAAACATCAAACTGATTCTTGCCGCGTGCGATGCAACCCTCGCAAACGTCGTCAAGGTTTCGGTTTTTCTAGATGACATGACCACGTTTCCAGAGATGAACTCCGCCTACGCCGACGTAGTCGGTGACGACCCACCCGCTCGGATTACAGTTGGACGGGCGCAACTCGCACTTGGCGGTGCGGTAGAGATCGAATGCATTGCCTATAGGCCACGGGCGTAGCGCAGATGACACGACAGTTCACGGGAACCAACGACTACGGGCCAAACGTCAAACCTTGCATGAAGACATCACTCGTATTCCTCGCCGCCGCCGCACTACTTTTTGCAAGCTGCGGATCAGACACCACAACCGTCGATGCGGGGGGCGGCGACACGGTCCCGCCCGACTCGGTTCCCGAACCACTCGGCGCTGGTCCATACCCAATCGCCACTCTCGATATCACGATCAGCCACCCCGATGCCGACGACGCCAGCTACACAATCTCCTGCCTCGGCGATACAGCAACCGTTATTGGCTCAGACGAGATCGTTGATCAACGGGCATGCGGTGTCCTAGCAGAACCTCAAGTGAAAGCTCGCCTCATTAACGGGGCACCGAGCGATCAGGAATGCACTGAACAATACGGCGGTCCAGACATCGCCCATATCGTTGGCACGTTCGATGGCGAGCCGGTTGACACCACGATCGACCGGGTCAACGGTTGCGGCATCGGCGACTGGGATCAGCTTCTTTCGGAAGTACTTCCCACCGCACTCGGCCTGACCGAAGGCAGCTAGCGCTGAACCTCGCGATTTGGCGCAACGACTGCGTCTGAAATCGAGATTGCGTCGAGTTCTGCGAGCAGCTTCGTCCTCGCTCGGGCCCATGGCTCATGCATGGTGCAGACGCCTCCGTCATTGCAGGGACCATCGACCAAGACGCAGCGACCAGCATCGGTTGGGCCCTCAACTGCCTCGATCACAGCGCGTACCGACACCGCGTCGAGGGTCGTTTGGAGCGTGTAGCCGCCCGAAGGTCCGGGGTCGGACCGCACCCAACCCTCACGAACAAGTGGTGCCACCACCTGTGAGACGAATCCAGACGTGCTGCCAACTATCTCCGCAATCTCCGGACCCTTCATTCGACCGGACGATTCGGCAAGAACTCGGAGAGTGCGAACGGCTAGGTCGCTTTTGCGGGTAACTTCAAGTCGCATACTATAAGACTAGTAAGTTATGAGTCGAGGTCAAGCATCATGCAACAACCGAACGAGGGAATTGCGTCAACTCTCCCCGATTTAGACTCTCCCGAACAGATCGCCGAGATGGTGAGGCGGTTCTACGCCGACGTCGCCGATGACGAACTCCTCGGCCCCGTCTTCAACGATGTCGCAAAGGTCGATTGGGCCGAGCACCTCCCGAAGCTTGCAGCCTTCTGGTCGCGAACGCTGCTCGGGATAGATGGCTACGCGGGCAACCCAATGGCAAAACACGCTGCGATCCACCGGCAGAATCCGCTCGACCTCGACCATTTCCAACGATGGCTCACCTTGTTTCATGTGACGCTGCGAGACGGTTGGGCGGGTCCAAATACCGACCGAGCGTTCACCATTGCAACCAACGTGGCTAGAACGCATGCGAGCCAGCTCCTTGGTCCAATTCAGATGGCCCAACCCGGCTCTGCGTAGATCGTCAACGAGTCCCGGCCTTGTTCGCTCGCAGCAGTCGGCGGCCGAGCGATGTTTTGTGCACCTCGTCAGCGCCGTCGTAGATACGCGCCGCACGCTCGTGGCGGTACCAATAGGCGAGGATCGTGTCGTCAGTGACCCCAAGTGCGCCATGCACCTGGATCGACCGATCAACCACATCCAGCATCGTGTTGGCGACGACAAACTTGATCGCAGAGATCTCGTCGCGTGCGGCCTTTGCGCCTTCACGGTCAATCTTCCACGCTGCGTGCAAGGTCATGAGACGAGCCCCTTGAATGGCGGCCGCAGACTCCGCAACCCAATGCTGAATGACTTGTCGATCGGCAAGCGTCGATCCATCGAGATCGATCTGCCTTTCGTTCGCCCGAGCACACATCATGTCGAAGGCGCGGCTCGCAATTCCCAGCCAGCGCATGCAGTGATGGATGCGTCCGGGACCGAGCCGATCCTGAGCTAGTCGAAAACCACCACCCTCAGGACCAAGAAGGTTCGACTGCGGAACCCGGCACGATTGATAGCTAACCTCGCCGTGCGACGCGTGCCCCGAGCCGGCGTGGCCCATAACGCTGACATTACGAACTAACTCAAACCCGGGAGTGTCGGTGGGCACGATAATCATGCTCGCTCGCTGATGTGGGGGCGCCTCGGGGTTGGTAACGGCCATGACGATGGCGAATGCCGAACCGTCAGCGGAAGACGTGAACCATTTCTGGCCGTTGATTACGTAGTCGTCGCCATCCTTGCGTGCAGTCGTTGCCAGGAGCGTCGGATTCGAGCCCGCGGTTTCGGGTTCTGTCATCGAGAAACAACTGCGAATCTCACCCGCAACAAGCGGCCGAAGAAAGCGCTCCCGCTGCTCGTCGGTCGCGTACTCGTGAAGGATCTCGATGTTTCCCGCATCCGGTGCCTGCGCGCCAAACACGGTGTGCCCGAGTGGGCTTCTACCCAACGCCTCGCTAAGCATCCCGTGCTCAAGCAGAGAGTGCCCAAGGCCACCGTATTCAACCGGGTGCCCGGGAGCCCAAAGTTCCATCTGTCTGACCTTGTCTTGATTCGCTGCAACCGCTGCGTCGAGGGCAACAGGATCGCCGTGCAGCATCTCACCTTCGAGTGGGATCAGTTCGCTGTCGACGAACTCGTTGACCATCGACAAGATGGTCGCCATCTTCTCGGAAACTTCGAAATCCATGGCCTTCAGCCTTCCGTTTCGTAGACAACTTCGGCCCCCGGGGCGCTACGTATCACGGTTCGACAGTAAGGACTAGGGCTCGAGCGCGGTCAGGGCCTTTTGACCATATTGCCTTACGCTGTACGGCTTGCTTCGAGGGATAGCGTTGGCCGATGTCAATCGATATTGAGACGGTGAGAGCCGACACTCCCGGCTGCGCTTCAGTGATTCACCTCAACCACGCGGGCGCAAGCCTCGCACCAATGCCAGTGCTCGAGACAGTCGTCGAATACCTTCAGTCCGAGGCCCGCATCGGAGGCTACGAACTCGCCGACCAACGGGTCGAGGAACTGGATTCGGTCTACTCCCAAGCAGCCGCGCTATTCGGAGGGGATCCCGACAACTGGGCGTTTGTTGAATCGGCAACAAGAGCATGGAACGCCGCGTTCTCGGCACTCCGATTTGAACCAGGTGACCGCGTGCTCACGACGCAGGCCGAGTACCCAAGCAACATGGGCGGGCTACTTCGTGCGCACGAGATTCAAGGCGTCGAAATCGCCGTGGTTCCTGATGATCAAGACGGCCAGGTTGATGTCGATGCCCTTGAATCAATGCTCGATGAGAGAACTCGCTTGGTTTCCTTAACCCATGTGCCGACGCAGGGTGGATTGATCAACCCCGCGGAACGGGTTGGCGCGATTCTTCGAGACACGCCAATCTTGTTTCAACTCGATGCCTGCCAGTCGGCCGGACAACTCCCGGTCGATGTCGCTGCAATTGGCTGTGACATCTTGTCGTTTACCGGGCGTAAATTCCTTCGAGGACCCCGAGGCACAGGAATGGTCTGGGCGAGTGATGCCGCGTTAGCCCAGATGGGAAACCCGGCCGGGGTCGACATGCGCGGCGCCTCGTGGGATTCACCGATGACAATCACTCCGGACCCGTCGGCCCGTCGGTTCGAGCCGTTCGAAGTCTTCTTCGCTGGAAAGGTCGGGCTCGCCGCGGCACTTCGTTACACGTCATCGATCGGGGTCGACGAGATCGCGATCCGGAATGCCGAGCTTTCGGCCCGAATGCGAAGCCGCTTGACGGATCTTCCGTCAGTCACGGTCCAAGACCAGGGCGTCAAGCAGTCGGCGATTGTCACGTTCACGGTAAACGGTCACGATCCGATCGACATACGCAACCTGTTGAGAGCAATGTCGATCAACGTGTCGTTGGCGTCGCAAGGGTCGGCCCGCCTCGACTTTCCCAGGCGAAACCTCGACAGCGTGGTGCGCGCCTCGGTCCACTACTTCAACACAACTGAAGAGATCGACGCGCTCGTCGCCGCAATCTCCACCCTGTAGCGCCCGGTCGTTGACGCTCAGACGCGAACCGCAGCCCTACGGAAGTTGGCGATAATTGCGTCGCGGATCTCGAGCAATCGCGATGCTGGAAGGTCGTGTCCCATGTCTGGCAGCGCGAGTAGTCGGGCACCGGGAACTGCCTTGACTGTTGCGATGCCACCGCTTGGCTTAACTAGCGGGTCGACGAGGCCGTGGATTACCAGGGTCGGCGCAGTGACTGCACCAAGCAGTTCGGTTCGGTCACGGGTACCGGCGATGGCCGCGCTCTGGCGGGCCACTCCCTTTGGCCGGAAGCTCCTCGCCACCGACTTCTCGGCCATTTCACGGGTAACCGCCTCGTCAAAGCCTGGCCCCGAGATGAGCTTGAACAGCATCACCGTGTCATCGACCGCGGTTTCTCTTACTGGGTCTGGCCTGCGCGCAAGCTTGCGAAGGAGCGAAACTGTTATTGCGCCCTTTCGACCATCGCCGGTATTCGACATGATCGAACACAACGAGCGCACCTTCTGCGGGTAGCCGATCGCCAGCTCTTGAGCGATCATTCCGCCCATTGAAATGCCGACTACATGCGCCGACTCGATTCCAAGACCGTCGAGAAGACCGGCAGCATCGGTGGCCATATCCTCGACCGTGTAACCAACACCCTTCACCGGCTTGCCTCGAAGGAAGCTATACGCGAGCTTTGCCAAGCTTGGCGGCTCCCAGGTGGATTCCGTCGAGAGCCCGATATCGCGATTGTCGAACCGGATCGTTTGGTAACCCTCGTCAACGAAGAGGTCCATCACGTGGTCAGGCCAGTCGATGAGTTGGCCGGCGAGGCCCATCACAAAGAGAATCGGCTCGCCTTCACCTCGTACGTCGTATTCGATTGTGATTCCATTGGCTTCGAGGCTTGGCATTCAAGCAACGATAGCTGGCGGTTCCGTAGACGCCAGACAACGAGGAGTGTCCATCGTCACGCCTTAGATGTCTCGTAGTCGAGAAAGCGACAGGCCAAAGTCTCCGTCAGTGTCAGTGAACCAGTCGACGATTTCAAGGCCAGCTGCTCCGAGTTCTACCGCTACCCTTTCGCGACGGAACTTCGCACTTACCTCGGTCAGCATTTCTTCGCCCTCAGCGAAGTCAACCTCAAGGTCTAGGCCTCCAATTGTCACCGTTTGTGCCACCGATGACCGCAGCCGCATCTCGATCCATTCGTTTTCGGCGTCGTAAACCGAGCGGTGCTCGAACTGGTCGAGATCGAAGTCGGCTCCTAGTCGTTTGTTGATCACGCTCAACACGTTTTTATTGAATCTCGCCGTGACTCCAGCTGCGTCGTCGTAAGCGGCTTCTAAACGAGCGATGTCCTTCACCAGGTCGGTGCCAAGCAAGAAGTAGTCGCCGGGCTTCATCACTGCGGCGACAGCAGCCAGAAACTCTGCTCGCGGCTCCGGAGTGAAGTTGCCGATGGTGCCGCCGAGCAACATAAATAGCGTCCGGTCTCCCGTCGGTATTCGGGCGATGTGGTGCTCGAAATCACCGACGACTCCGTGGACATCGATGCCTGGGTACCGATTGGCGATTTCGGCCGATGCGTCCCGAAGCGTGTCCTCCGCGACATCGAAGGGTACGTAGGTCCGTAGGCGCCGGCTGCTCCACAGGGCATCGAGAAGAACACCCGTCTTTTCGGAGGTTCCTGAACCAAACTCGACCACGGTGTCTGACTGCACAATTGACGCTATTGCGACCGCTTCGCGGAGCAGCGTCTCGGACTCACGCCGAGCGGGGTAGTACTCCTCGATGCGAGTGATCTGATCGTAGAGATCGCTACCAAGCTCGTCGTAAAACCACTTTGGGGGCAGTGTCTTCGGCGTAGCGAGCAGACCATTACGCACGTCAGACTCAAGTGCAGGCTGACTCCACTCGTGATCGAGATGGACGTCGATTGTGACGCGCTGAACCGTGGCGTCGGCATCTTTCGCGAGCCGAACGCCGGACATTGCCCAACGACTGCTGGCGGGAAAGAAGTTCCGGTACGTGGGGCGCACGTGATCAGGAGGCGTGAGCGCGCAGCCGCCCCGAAGAACCTGCTGATTCACCATGAACTTTCCGTTGTATTCGCCGACTGCGCCGTCGGCGACCCTGAAGCCCGGGTATGGGAGGTATGCGCTTGCGGTCCATTCCCACACATCACCGAAGAGTTGTTGAACCGCTCCCCCTTTGACGGCAGGGGTCGGGTGTAGGGAGTCTTGCTCGAGGAGGTTTCCGTCGATGGCCGCTGACCGGGCGACTAGCTCCCACTCGAACTCGGTTGGCAAACGAGCGCCGGCCCAGCGGGCGTACGCATCGGCCTCAAACATCGAAACATGGCAGACGGGCTCGGCTAGGTCGACTGGCCGGAGACCGTCGAGGGTAAAAATATGCCACGAGCCATCGATCTTGAACCAGTATTCAGGAGCGTGCCAGCCATTCTCGGTGGCGGCAGCCCAACCTGCTGATAGCCAGTGGGCTGGCGTCGAATACCCATCATCACGCATGAACTCGAGCCACTCACCCGCGGTCACGAGGCGAGAGGCGATCTCGAACCCCGCGATCAATGCATCATGCTTAGGAGACTCGTTGTCGAATGCGAAACCTTGACCGTCGTGACCGAGGCTGACAACTCCCCCGGCAACTTGCTTCCAGGCCAAAGCGGGAGCCGCAAGTGTGGCGAGATGGGATCGAGATCGATACGACGGGAACATCGGGTGCTTCGAAAGCAGGTGTTTCACATCCATGAGGAGCAGCTCTTGATGCTGCTTCTCATGCTGGAGTCCGAGTTCAACAAGGTCAGCCACCTCGCCTGAGATCTCCGACTCAAGAAACTCGACCATCGCGTTGTCGACGTGTGCCCTATATGCCGCGATTTCGGTTACCGACGGGCGAGAAAGTAGTCCGCGTTCGGCTCGTGTGTGTCTAGGCCCTGCCGCCTCGTAGTAGGAGTTGAAAAGGAACGCGAACCCGTCATCAAAGACGGTGTAGCCGGGGACAAATGGGAGCAACACGAATGTCTCGAAGAACCAGGTGGTGTGGGCTCGATGCCACTTGGTTGGTGAGGTGTCTGGCATTGACTGAACCGTTTGGTCTTCGGCCGAAAGCGGTTGGGCTAGGCGTTCAGTCGTGGCTCGAACCTCGCTGAATCGGCGCGCGTGTTCGATTGCCGCCCTGTTCGCTAGTTCGCCTGGTCTTGATGCGGATTGATGCATACAAATACCAACCTTTCCCAGTCCTCAACAATTTCAAACCTGGGAAGGTTTCTGACATCGGCTCGAAGCGGCTGCTTTGTAGTTGGAGTGGAGACCTTTGGCTCTAGCGCCCGTCGCGGCCTGTTCGCAGACTCAAAGGATGGACAGCATCGAATTCCAGACCCGAGCAATGGCGCTCGTGCAGGATGGATCGCTTGGCTACGACCAAAAACTCCGTCAACTAGCGACTCTCGCCACCGAGGCCATCCCATACCCCAAGATCTCAGCCGAGTGCCGCGAGGCGCTCGACAAACGCGTTATCTGCGACATGTTTGAGGGACACGCGCCATACGCGCCCAGATATGTGCTGCCCAATTACGAGAAGGCGATTCAGAACGGGCTGCAATACCTTGAACTTCCGGCGCCGACCGACCTCGACGACGCGCTGTCGTTCCTTCAGATCATGTACACCCACGTACCGAGCGTGACGACATACCCCGTCTACCTTGGCGACCTCGACAAGGTGCTAGCCCCGTTTGTTACCGATGCAATCTCAGACGACGAGCTCGATATAAAACTGCGACGGTTCTGGATCGGGATCGATCGCATGTTGCCAGACGCGTTCGTACACGTCGACCTTGGCCCCCACGACAGCCGCATCACTCGATCGATTTTCCGAGTCGAGCGTTCGCTGCGCCAGGCGGTCCCGAACATCACGCTGAAGGTCGACCCTGACATCACGCCCGACAGCCTGATCGAGGACGGCGTACGAACCGTCTTCGAAACAGGCAAACCCCATTTCGTGAACCATCCCATGATGGTCAGAGATCATGGCGAGGGCTACGCGTCGGTGAGTTGCTACAACTCTCTCAAAATTGGAGGAGGCGCCCACACGCTCGTTCGCCTCAACCTGAAGGAAGCCGCGCTGCGCCACACCGGTTCAGCAGATGACTTTCTCGCAACCACGCTGCCTCACTTTGCCGAACTGACGGCAGAGCTCACCGAGGCTCGGATTCGCTCTCTCGTCGAGGAGCAGCAGTTCTTTAACACGCACTGGCTTGCTGCGGAAGGGCTCGTCGATATCAACCTTTTCTCCGCCATGTTTGGCATCTACGGGCTCGCCGAGTGCGTCAACCTGCTCATGGCCTACGAAGGCCACGAAGAGGCTCGCTATGGGCATGACGCAGCCGCCAATGCGCTATCGATTCGGATAACCGAACGCATCGCCGAGATCGTTGCGAACCGTCCGATGCCGTACTGCGCGGGCGGAAACGACCGGTGCTACCTCCACAGTCAGAGTGGAATCGACCTAGACGACAACGTCACTGCAGGCACTCGCATTCCAGTCGGCGACGAGCCTCCGATGCTCGAGCACATTGCGACCTGCGCCCCACACCATCATCTTTTTCCCTCAGGGGTGAGCGATATTTTCCATGTCGACGAGACGGCAGTCCGCAATCCCGACGCGATGGTTGACATCATTCGTGGGGCCTTCGTCAGTGGCATGCGCGATTTCACGTTCAACCTCGACAGCAACGAATTCGTTCGTATTACCGGCTATCTCGTTCGCAAGAGCGACCTCGCTGCTATTGCGGATCACGGTGCGAGCCGACACACGAGTGATCACCTCGCAGCGGGAAGTGAAAATGCATACCACCTGACGCAGAGGGCGGTTAAGCGGGTCGGATGCCGTGAACAGAATCCCCGTTAATCAGGTGACAACCGGCCTCGTCGCCGACGTCATCAACTTCAGCACCGTTGACGGGCCTGGCAACCGATTCGTTGTCTTCATGCAAGGCTGTAACTTCGATTGCGTTGCATGCCACAATCCGCAGACGATCCCTGGTCACGCCCCGGTCGAAGGACATCACCCCGTGCGGGTTGAGATCGACGACCTTGTCGCTCAGATTCGTCGGGCGGCGCCTTTCATCCGAGGGATCACGGTTTCCGGTGGCGAAGCAACCCAGCAACCAGCGTTTCTTCACGCGCTCTTCACGGCCATCAAAGCCGACCCAGATCTATCGCGGCTCACCTGCTTCGTCGATTCGAACGGCGCATGTAATCAAGCAACCTGGGACTACTTCGCTCCCGTTATGGACGGAGCGATGCTTGACTTGAAGTGCTTCGATTCGACGATCCATAAGGCGATGACCGGGCACTCCAACGAACAAGTTCTTGCCAGCATCGCCCATTTGCAGAAGATCGGGCTTCTTTATGAGGTGCGGCTTCTGCTGCTAGCCGGCACCAACGACGACCCCGCGCTGCTCTGCAAAACCGCCGAATGGTTTGCCGGACTCGACCCAAACATGCGACTTAAGATCATCGGTTTCCGCAGCCACGGGGCGCGACCACAAACCCCGCCACTTATCGAGCCGACGAGCGAAGCTCTTCACGTGGCAGCCGACCTCTTCAACACCGTTGCCCGTTTCACGATCCAAGTCGTCTAGCCACGTCAAAAGCGGCCGCTTTTCGAGGCCATTCCCGACGTCAAAAGCGGCCGCTTTTGTGGGTGGGTTAGTGGGACATGGGAAGATCGGGGTCGGCTGACCACTCCATCAGGCTGGCGTCGTACACCGACACGCCGGTGTGACCAAATAGAGCAAGACAGAACGCGTCGACCGTGGCCGCGATTGCCCCGCCGCAGTAGGTGATGATCTCGGCCCGATCCAACAAGCCGGCCTCAACTAACTTCGTGCGCATTCGCTCGGCGTCAACGAAGCCTGCCGTTTCGGCATCGATCAGCGACCGGAACGAAAGATTGATGGCGGTCTCGATATGACCAGACCGCGGGCCATACGCGGCTCCGGTTCCATCAAAGCTGTCTTCGGTGAGAGCGTCGACAAGGCATACTGGCGATGTGGTGGCCGCAAGCACGTCAGCCTTGTCGGCCCGTGCTCGTTCCCACCCCGACTTAACCACAAACGGCGCTGCCGTCGGAATCGGTGCAGCCTCGGTCGACAGTGATCGGCCCTCGGCCTCCCAGGCTTCTAGACCACCTTGCAGAATGGCGCAATCGACACCCATGTGGTGCATCGTCCACCATGCCCGGGTACACCACATCGTGCCGGAATCGAGCCCGGCTCTCGGCGTCCGAGCGACCAGCACAACTCGGGTGTCCGGACCAACACCAAACGCGGCCATAGTCGCCACAAACTGTTCGGGGCTAGGCCACATCCACGGTAGTTCTTCGTCGCCATTCGAAAGAACGCCTTTGCCACTTGGCACGTCGAAGAAGTGTGAGCCAGGAATGTGTTCCTGGGTAAAACAGTCTTCCTTGGCTCTGTTCACAAGCGACGAAGTGAGTTTGGCGGTGACATCAAGGATCCGGACGTCGGGGTCATCAAGATGCTCCGCCAGCCAGGAAGTCGACACGAGGTATTCGGGATGTGAGAACGACATCTCACTGTTCTAGTGCCAAAGTCAGTCCGAGGCGATTTGAGTAGACTCCCGCCATGCCGCCCAATCCACCGACGAACCTTGCGATTCGGGTTGTGGCCGTAGATCCCCCGGGGAACTGTTACGGAGCAGCGATGCCGATCCTTCTCGGAACACAGCGGAACAAGGATGTCGAGCAGGTCGTGTCAGCTACTGAGACGGCCGAGTTCCGACTCGACGTCGGGGTCGTCTCGATGTCAGCCGGGTTCGATTTCAAGGGGCCGTACGTGCACGGCCGCAAGGGCGATCGCTTTCTCTATCTGAGCTGGGGCGTGGCGCAGGCTGGCGAGGGATTCGAGATGTTTGCTCGGGCCAAACTCAAGTTTGAAGATCTCGAGCGCAAGCTGCTGGTTGATGTACTTACCCTGGATGAGCCGTTGCTGACATGCACAATGCAAGCGACGAACGAGAAGGGCCATCCGGCTTCAGGCACGATCAGACCACCACGCATCACCTGGTCGGCATGACTGCGGGAGCGACCTTCGCCGAGAGGTGATCGGTTTTACGCGCCGCCCTCGGTGAAACGCCCATCACCCGTTTGAACGCTCGACTGAACGCGGCTTCGGACTCGTAGCCAACCTCCGCTGCGACCGCAGACACGGTTGCACCACTGTTGCGCAGCAGATCAAGGGCCACATGCATCCGCCATCTGGTCACGTAGCGCATCGCCGGTTCGCCAACGAGTTCGGTAAACCGCGCGGCGAATGCCGATCGAGACATCGCGACCTCATCGGCCAGGGACGCCACGCTCCACTCGTTGGCCGGGTCTGAGTGAATACGAGCGATTGCAGCACCAATTTGTTCGTCACGTAGGGCACCGAGCCATCCGGTCTGCGCCCCTGGATCTCGTTCAATCCAGGTCCGGATTGCTTGAATCACCACGATGTCACAAAGCCGACTGACGATTGCCTCGCTGCCCGGCCGGACTTGCTGGGTCTCTTCTGCGAGCAGATCGAGCGTGGCTCGCATCCAGTCGGCTCTGGTCGAACGCGACGCTTCGATGTGGATGATCGATGGCAGTGAGTTGATGAGGTGCCAGGCAGCCGGGTGATCGAAACGGATCCCTCCGCAGACAACACTCGTATGATCGCCACCACCTCCGTGACGCAGAACCGCATATTGCTCGCCGAAGTAATCGTGGGGCAGACCGAATACGTCGGGAGTGGGAGCGGACTCCGCACCCCACGCGCGATGCCCTGTGCCGTGCGGAACCAGAATCAGGTCGCCGGTCAGCACGGTCCGAACTTCACCATCAACCTCGATATGGCATGATCCCGAGTTGACGACATGAAACCACACGCAGTTGTCCATCGGTGGCAGCGCGAGACCCCACGGCTCGGTCAATTCGGATGGGCAGTAGAAAATGCCCGACATCTGCACAAACCGAAGCGCCTCGCTGATTGGTGGGACGGCGGCAACATCTGTCATAGGTCTAGTGTGCGGCCGGAATGCATCGCGTCCAACTTGCTGGACGAATAGTCAAGAAACTCGGGTTAACTGCCATAGACAATCCTGTCTTGGAGCATCAATCTGGATGACATGCAAACACTTCAGACACAAACCAACTCACCAAACGACCCAGCCCAGACCAAACGAGTGACCAAGGCAATCAAGAGCGCTTCGTTCGCCGTCTTGTCGACCGTGTCGGCCGCTGGCTTTCCCCACGCTGCGGGCGTGGTCTATGAGACAGCCGAGGGCAGCTTGTTTGTCCACACGATGGGCCATAGCCGGAAGGCTCAGAACGTACGTTCACGGGGCCGAGTCGGCGTCGTCATTCCGGTCCGGAAGCTGCCGGTCGGCCCCCCATTCACCATTCAGTTTCAAGCGACGGCTGAGGTCTTCGCTATGGATGACAAAGTGATCACTGACCTGCTCTCGAAAGGTGAACTAAAGGGGGTTACCGGACACGGCGCTCTCGACGAGCCGGATGGGTGCTTCCTTCGCTTGACACCTTCTGGACGGATCCACACCTACGGCATCGGCGTTTCAGCCATAGCGCTGGCCCGTGATCCGCTTCACGCCGGCGCCCGTTCGCTCGACGCGGCGCAACTATCGATATGAATCACTAGACCGACCCGATTTGTGGCGGGAAGTGGGGCGTGGAAGCGTCGTCAGATGACGACCAACATTCTCGACCCAAGCTGGTGGCAGTCGAATCCTCAAGACGACTACGTTGCTCTGCTCGAGCACGAAGGGCTCTGGCGTGATGTTAGGAGTGGCATCTGGGTGGCCGCTCGCCACGCCGATGTGCTCGCCGTCGAGCGATCACCCGAGACCTTCGCTAGCCGTAGAGACGGAGCTGGACAATACCGCCTTGAGCCGTCCGAGTCGGAAGCGACCATGATCTCAAACGATGATCCGGTACACCTCGAGCAGCGCCGAATGATCAACCGCAGATTCACCCCGAACGCCACACGATCGCACGCCGAGCACTACGAAGAGATGGTCTCCTCGCTTGTCAGCGCCGCAATCCAGGCCAACCGAGCGGATGGACAGATCGAAGTAGTCGACGCACTGGCCGCCCAACTGCCTTGCCGAGTCACCGCCGAACTCATCGGTTTTGGCCAAGGCCGTTGGCGGGAAGTGAAGAGCTGGTCAGAGCGACAAATGCGAATCGATCGCCGCTATGTCGACGAGGCGGCCTTCGTAGATCTCAACAACAGTATCCAGGAGTGGGCCGCAGTGATGCAAGAGCTGCTGCCCCAACGCTTCGCCGAGCCAGCCGATGACCTCTTCTCTGACTGGCTCGCGGGCGGCATGGAGCCGATGACGATGGTTCAGGAGACCGGCCTCCTGATCGCAGGCGGGGCCGAGACGACGAGGACTGTCATCGCGCACGGCCTCAGAGCGTTTGCCGATCATCCAGACCAGTGGGAGCGACTGGCGGCCGAGCCAGACCGGATGCCACTGGCGATCGAGGAGCTCATCCGCTGGGTGACGCCGTTGAACAACATGTTTCGAACAGCCGCCAGCGATGCGGTCGTGTCTGGCACCCCGATTGCGGCAGGCGAGCGAGTCATGCTGCTCTATCCCGCAGCGAACCGAGACCCAAGAGTGTTCGATCGTCCCGAGGTCTTCGACATTGCGCGTGACCCAAACCCACACTTGGCGTTCGGCCATGGCACTCACTTTTGCCTAGGCGCCAATCTCGCTCGCATCGAACTGCGCCTTCTTTTCGAATCGCTCACGCGGCGCGTCACGAACCTCAGAGTCATGTCTGAGCCAAACGTTGAAGCAAACATTTTTGCCCGAGCGGTAACCAAGTTTGAACTTTCGTTCGACGAACGCTGATCGTCGACTAAGGGCGGTGAGCTTCTACAGGCAGTCGGCTTCCCAGTCGGTCAGCAAACTCATGATTTCCAGCGAGTCGGCGAGGCGGGGCGATGGCCGTGAGGCTTCGGACCGGCCATCATTCACCCCTCGCTCGACCATCTTGATCTGGTGATAGAACGCGTCGTATGGATCGTCGACAACAATCGCCTCGGGTTCACCGTCGTATGGCGTCCACGTCAACACGTTGGCCCCAGCAATTGGCAACCAAGGGTTCGTCTCGAACCGGAGCACGCCAAGGTCGCCAGCAATGCTGAAATCGTGAGCCATCCCGTAGTTGTCGGTCGATTGCAGGTTGGCCAACACGCCGTTGCCAAACCGGACGGACAACGTGGCGTCGCCAATGGTGTCGTCACTGGTGAGATTGCCTGCACCCCAGATGTCGCGATCCATGAAGGCATCGTCGCCACACATTGTCTGGACCACAAGGTGCAGCAGCGAAGCTGGGTAGCAGCCAAGGTTGTAGATCGTGCCCCGGCCAGCCGGATTGACGACGTCGCAGATATTCGCCGAATACCGACCGGAGACAGACCGAAGGGTTCCGAGTCGGCCATCGGTCAGGAGGTCGACGACGGTTTGATAGAGCGGGTGAGCGAGATACATCAAGCCCTCAACGAAAAACGTCTGGCCGCTCACACCCCGAACCAGCGCGTTTGCTGACTCCATCGTTGTCGTGAGCGACTTCTCCGACAACACCGCCTTGCCAGCCGATGCCGCTGCGATCGCCAGGTCGTGATGCAAGTGATTCGGCAGTCCGATGTACACCGCGTCGACTGACTCATCGCGAACCGCATCCTCGTAGCTGAGCACCGATCGAGGGATCTGGTGCGCCTGCTGGAAAGCCTCGACCCGGTCTCGGTTGCGACCGGCGACGAGTTCAACAACGGACCCTTCGCTTTGCCCGATCGCCTCGACGACGGTGTTGGAGATAAAACCTGATCCAAGTATTGCCCAGCGAAGTCTGCCCACGGGCTCACAGTAGCGGCTGAGTTATCTCGCTCTCGACGAATGGCAATCGACTTGTTACGATACCGAACGTCGATCTGGGCGGATCGAACTGTGTCTGACCGACCAGTGTGGCAAGCGGGTTGAGGGAGAACTAATGCGTGGTGGACTTGCGGCCTTGTGTGCTGCGTTGCTCGTCTTGGCAGGGGCGACCTTTGACTCGACCTCGGATGCGGCGGATGCTGCCGTAACGAAACCGGTGCTTTACCTCACATTCGACGACGGACCAGCCGAGGATGGCGGCACGGTTGCGGTACTCGACGTCCTTGCTCGTTATGACGTCGAAGCAACATTTTTTGTCGTCGGGAGTCGGGTTGATCGGTTCCCCGAGATGCTTCGAACCATGGTCGCCCAAGGACACGCGATCGGCAACCATTCGTACAGCCATCCTGATTTCAATGGGCTTAACAACCTTGTGGCGACGAGATCCGAATTAATTCGGGCGCAGGAGGCCATTGTTAGGGCTGGCGTCAGCGCTCCGACCTGTTTCCGTCCCCCATTCGGGCAAACCAGCCCTCAGATCGAGGGAGTGGGAAACGACCTCGGTCTGTCCCAACAACTCTGGGACCTAACCACCGACGACTGGATGCGCGGTCCAGCCGAGGAAGTAACGGCCATACTCAACACCGCTCAAGCCGGTGATGTGATCCTCCTTCATGATGCTCCGTTCGACGGGACCAAAACGGCAGGGGCTGTCGAGGCGTTTCTGAAGGAACGCAGAGCCGACTTTGATTTTCGAGGGCTGCCGAGCTGCGGCGACGCCGTCCTTCTCAACACGACCACAACCACAACACCACCGTCGACCACAACCACAACCACAACGCGACCGACAACGACGACCACTGTGCCCGGCCCCGCCGGACCCACGACAACCGGCGACTGCCGGGTCGGCCCAATCGATAATTCCATCGACCGAACAGATCGGCTCGAGGGCTCGATCTTCCGATTGTACTGTGCCTACCTTGCCCGCTTCCCTGAAGAATCGGGCTTTCTGTACTGGCAAGTGGTGGCCAACGCCGAGGTGTCAATTCGGCCAATCTCTGACTTCTTTTCTGCCAGCCCCGAATTCGTCCAACGGTATGGTCCGCTTACCAACGAGCAGTTCGTGGCCCTCATCTACCGGAATGTCTTCGACCGGCCGGAAGACCCAGGGGGCTCGGCCTACTGGCTCAGCTTGCTCGACAAACAAGCAGTCAGCCGGGGCGAAGTAATGCTCCAGTTCAGCGAATCAGAAGAGTTTCGACGTCAAACTGCGACCGCGTAGGACGGCACATTCGGTCCCCGGACCGAACTTCTAGCTACGGCGTATTAAGCGTCCGGGTCGAGCGCCGGTGTCGACGCCATCAGCGCGAGTCTGAACACCGTTAACGAAGGTTGCGACATAACCCGAGACGGGTTGCAAGAAGCGCCAACCTCCCGCTGGTAGATCGACAACTGCAACCGGACGTTCGACCGTGAGGTTATCGACGTCGATCACGTTCAAGTCGGCGCGCATGCCGACCTCGATCGTGCCCCGGTCAGTGAGCCCATACAGGCGTGCATTGCGGCGCGTTTGCTTCTCGACCAAGAACTCGATGGGAATCTTCTCGCCCCGTGATCGATCTCGTGTCCAGTGGGTGAGCTGTGTGGTTGGCATCGTGCCGTCACAGATCAGCTTCACATGGGCGCCAGCATCAGCAAGTCCGGTGATGGTGTTTGGGTCGAGCAACATCTCTCGGATCGCGTCGAGGTTACCGTCGACGTACCCGGCGCCCAGAAGAGAAGCCACGTTGGTGCCGTCGCCTTCGCAAAGGAAGTCGTACATCGCCTCGTCGAGTGACACACCGAGGGCGGCCGCTCGAGTGGTGAACCGATCTTCTTCAGTCGGCTCATAGTTTGGCTCGTCTGCCGTTGCGAACATACGGTCAATCGAGAGCTGGAGCGACAAGTAAAGACTCTCCATCCCGCCATCGTTCTCGGGCGGGATGTCGTCATCAGTGAGAATCGCCGCCTTCACCTCAGGGTCTCGCATTGCCGCCGCTCGCTCCGCGGTCGGAAGGTTGGCGAGGGCCAAGAAGCCGCGTCTCCGCATGAACGGGTGATACCCGGCCAGGCTAGAAAGCACGCTGATCGGCCGGGACGACACCTGCGGATGCAGCTTGGCCCCCAGCTTGTTCTGTTCTGCCGCGAACGCCAACACTTCGCGCCAGGCTTCGGGGTAATCACGACTCTGCACGGTTGTGAACGTCGTGTTCAGGCCGGTTCGATGGGAGATCTCGGCGAGGAGCGCCAACTCATGCTCTTGGCTGAATCGTTCGCCGCCAAACGCCGCCATTGAGCCAATCGACTCGGACATGATGGCTTCGAAGACACCGCCACCGCCGTCGACCATGCCTTGCACCAGTTCAGACAGTTCGTGATTCGTGGCGTAGGTTCCAGGTACTGCCGACCCGTCGATTGAACGATGAAAGATTGTTCGCGACGTCGAGAACCCAAGCGCCCCGGCGGCGGCAGCTTCAGCCACTACTTGTCGCATTTCAGCAATATCGGAGTCGGTGGCGTCTTCATTGCGAACGCCGCGATCACCCATGACGGAGAACCGCAGCGAGCCGTGAGCAAGCTGGGCCCCAATATCCATCGCGTAGCTTCTGCCATCAAGGAAGTCGAGATATTCAGGGAACGTCGACCACGCGCCCCACGGCACGCCTTCGTGTAATGCGCTACCCGGTATGTCTTCGACGCCCTCCATCAGTTCGATGAGTGTCTGCTCTTCGCCAGGAGGGCACGGTGCGAAACCAACGCCGCAGTTGCCCATTACCAACGACGTCACACCGTTCGAGAACGACGGATCGAGGGTGTCGTCCCACGCCGCCTGGCCATCGAAATGGGTGTGCACGTCGACCCAACCAGGCGTCACAATTGCGCCGGTCGCGTCAACTATCTGGTTGCCCATCAGGTCTCCGCCAACCGCACTGATCTTCCCATCATCGATACCGACGTCGCCAGGGAAAGCCGGTGATCCGGTCCCATCGATGATGCGTCCACCCTTGATTACGATCTGATGCGTCATGCCAGCGCTCCCCTAAGTCAACCGAAGGACACTATCGCGACCCGAATTCTCGGGGAAGTCGTCACCGCATACGCAGAGCCTTTCGGCTGTGCACAGCCTTCGGTTTATCCGCGACAATGGCTTTGTGTTCATGCATGCGATGATCATTGGGGCCAAGGATCTCCGTCAACGCCTTCGCGACAAGTCCGCCATCGTCATGGCCGTCGTCGCGCCGCTAAGCCTCGCCTTCATCCTTAACGCGACCCTCGGCTCTGCCGTTGAGGAAACAAGATTCGAATTCGCAGTGATGAACGAGGACAACTCGGATCTGGGCTTTGCGTTCGTTGAGCTCATGAGCGACTTGCAGACCGACGAAGTCGCAACTGTTGTTCCTGTCGCTAGCCGCGAGGAACTCGAAGACCTCGTTGGTGACGGGTCACTGAATGCTGGCTTTATCGTGCCGTCTGGCTTCAGCGCGACCGTACAGTCCGGTCAGGCCGCCGAACTGATTGTCGTCGGCGACCGGAACGCTCCGATCTCGGTGAGTGTGGCCGAAGCCATCGCCAAGGGCTTCGCCTCAAATGTTGACTATGTCGGTATCGCGGTCACATCGGTTGCGGCAATCGGTCAGACCGACCTTGAGCAGGCGGCTACCGGCGCCCAGGCCGTTGAGCCACCCGTTTCACTCTCGACGAGTAGCGCCGAAGGACGGGGCTTCGATACCACGACCTACTACGCCATCTCGCTCTCCGTCTTTTTCTTGTTCTTCACCGTCCAGTTTGGCGTGCTGTCCCTCATCGAGGAGGCCGAGGCTGGCACGTTGCCTCGCCTCCAGACTGCGCCAATCTCACCTGCCGCAATTGTTGTCGGAAAACTTGTGTCGTCGATGGTGCTCGGTATCGCGAGCATGACCGTCATGATCATCGCCACAACCAATCTCATGGGTGCCGTGTGGGGCGCGCCGCTTGGCATCGCAGTCTTCGTCATCCTCGGAGCCCTCGCTGGCGTGTCAACAGCCGCTGTCGTGGCGTCGGTGGCGAAGACCGCCGAACAAGCAAGCGCATACGGTTCGATGGTCGCGGTCGTCCTCGGCCTTGTTGGCGGCGCCTTTTTCCCGTTGAGTGAGGCTTCGGGTCTGATCGGCTCGGTGAGCTATATCTCACCCCACAGATGGATCCTTGAAGGATTCCGAGGTGTCTCGTTCGGCGATTCGCTGACTGAACTTCAGGGCCCGCTTCTCGCGATCCTGATCTTCATTCTCATCACCGGAGCCATAGGGATTTGGGCGACGACGAAAGGGGTGGCAAAGCGATGATCCTTCTGACCATCGC
>JBBKWJ010000010.1:0-29198 GCA_037968895.1 Acidimicrobiales bacterium | reverse complement strand
AGATCATGATCGTTCGGCGTGTCTGGATTGGTGGTGAGAAACGCGGCCCCCGGGAATTCGGTCGCAATGGCGAAGCCAAGATTGTCAACGTAGAACTTCGCAGAGACGGCGGCATCACGTACATAGAGAACAGCGTGGTTAAGTCGAGAAATGGCCATGCTGTAGTGAACCACAGTGGCGGAGCGATTGTTCCCTGCCGTTGGTAGCTGGGTTACAGTCCGTCGATGCCAGGAAAACCAAGACCAGCTGTTGATTCGTTGTCCTCCTACCGCCCAGGAAAAGCGGCGGCACAGGCCGAAGCTGAGCACGACATCACGAATGCCATCAAACTCGCTTCGAACGAGACACCATGGGATCCAATCCCGGCGGTGCAGCAGGCAATCATCGATGCCGCAACCGGCACGAATCGATACGCAGACCACCGAGCATCTGAACTCCGCGAACGATTGGCAACGTGGCTCGAAGTTGACGTCGAGCAGGTGACCGTGGGGTGCGGCTCGGTCGGGCTTCTGCAACAGCTCGCGCTCAGCTATGTCGACGCGGGCGAAGAGATCGTATTTCCATGGCGCTCGTTCGAGGTCTACCCCGTCTACACCCAGCTCGTCGGCGCCACCGCCGTCATGCCCGATCTTGTCGATTACACCTTTGATCTTGGAGCCGTACTCGACGCGATCACGCCAAAGACGAAGCTGGTTATCTTGGCCAATCCGAACAACCCGACAGGTACGGCGCTTGGCATGGACGCCATTGACGAGTTGCTCGACAACATCTCACACGACGTCATCGTCGTTCTCGACGAGGCCTACCGAGAGTTCATGGGCGACGCCTTCGCCGATCCGATTCCGACCCTGACCTCGAAGCACCCTCATCTCGTAGTACTCCGAACCTTCTCGAAGGCGCAGGGTTTAGCCGCGCTCCGAGTCGGCTACGCGGTTGGACACCCTGACGTCATCGCAACCATCGACAAGACGCTCTTCCCGTTTGCCGTGAATGGAATAGCTCAGGCGGCAGCGATCGCATGCATCGACAATATGGATCAAGTTATGGAGCGAGTTGCTGTCATTCGCAGCGAACGCAGCCGAGTGCTCGCCGAGCTCAGGGGCCGCGGCTACGACGTGCCCGAGTCGTTCGCGAACTTCGTCTATCTACCGCTCGGAGCCACGACAGAGGCCGTCTACCTCGAACTCGAACGAGCTGGCATCGTGACGCGACAGTTTCCTGGCGAAGGGATTCGAGTCACCATCAGCACCTCAGCAGAGAACGACCGTTTCCTCGCCGCGCTCTAACCGTTAGGCGGCGGCGCGGGTTTTGCGCAGCAGCGGATCGGCAAGCGCAAGTGACTTGTCGGCGATCTTCAGCACCCGTCCGGCTACACCTGGTGTATCAGCGTCGATCAAGTTGCCCATCACGGCGAGGGTGAGCTTGGCGATGGCGTCGGTGCCGACCGCAAGGCGGAGCCCGTTGCTCAGGATGAATGGGTGGCCGATGAGGAACGAGAAACGCCGGCCCGTGCGCAGGAATGCGTCGAAACGCTCGCCGACGAGTCTGTCGTAATCGGCGGCTGCGGTTGCGGGAGCTTGTAGGTAACACTCGGCGGCAAGGATCCCCGACTCGAGGCCGTAGTCGATGCCTTCACCGTTCATCGGGTTTACGAGTCCGGCTGCGTCGCCAATGGCGAGCCAGCCTGCGCCGTGACGTTTCTGCACGCTCATTGGAAGGCGCCACGCTCGTGGTCGACCGATGTACTCGCCGGGGTTCCAGTCGGACACCAATGCGTGATAGTTGTCGAGCAAGTTATTTAGGTTGAGCTTCTTGAAGCCCTTCATGGTCGACAGGGCACCAACGCCGATGTTGACGGTGCCGTCGCCGCAAGGGAACATCCAGCCGTAACCGGGAACGTGCACGCCGTGCTCGTCCTTCAACGTGAGGCATGCTTCGATGTGTTTGTCGGCATGGCGGGGCGACTCGACATAAGCCCGGATCGCGAGCCCGAATGGCTCATCCTCTATGCGGTTCGCGCCAAGCATTCGGGCGACCTGGCCCGGCGCTCCGGTGGCGGCAATGGTCAGGTCGGCAGTGAGCACTGGAATGTCGTTGACACTGATGCCTACAACTCGCGCACTGCCGCCCACGCTGGTGTCGAGGGTTGGGGTCGCCTCGGTTTCGTAACGCATGTCGGCACCTGCCTTCTCGGCCGCATGCATAAGCGCAGCGTCGAGACCAGTGCGGCGCCAGACCGCGCCGTGGTCAGGGAACCGACTGGCGGTCGCCCACGAGAGTTCGCGCTCGGTTTTGTTCGCGATCATCCGAAGACCGTCGATGCGGTGAGAGAAGTCGGGTGAAATGTCTAGCTCCTCGAGCGCCAGCACCGCCCGCGGGGTTAGCCCGTCACCGCACACCTTGTCGCGGCCGGGGCTGCCCTTCTCAAAGACGACGACGGAAGCTCCCGCTTCGGCGAGTCGAATGGCGGCCGCCGCTCCCGCGGGGCCACCGCCGATGATGGCAACGTCGACATGAGGAAGGAGTCCGGAGTTCACGGTCCCATCGTGGCGGCTTATTCAGCCAATCGCCACATCTTACTTGCGGACTCTTGGCACAACGACCGTCGGGCAGAGTGGCCGGTGCAGTAGTCCGGCGGCCACCGAACCGAGGAGTAGGCGGGTTAGACCCCTGTGGCCAGTGGCGCCGATGACAAGAAGATCGGCAGTTTTCGACGCGTCTTCTAGCGCCTTTCGAGGGTCGCCGTAGACGACGTTGATCTCGACGTTCTCGGTAGAGACGTCGAGATCAGCAATTAGCTCGAGGGCACGTGCCAGCGTGTCGCCTGCGGTCTGGTGTGCTGCCTCTTCGAGGGTCTCCGACGCGGGGCCGACGACACCGAGCTGTGCATAGGGAGCAAACGACCATGCGCTCAGGACGGTGATGGCGGCACCTTCACGGCGGATGCGGAGCGCCCACGCGAGCGCCTCGTCGGCGTTCGGTGAACCGTCAACACCGACGACGATGTTCATTGCCGGCTCGTCGGGGCTGCATTGCTCAGGGATTACCGCAACTGGCACCGTTGCGTGGTTGACGGCGTAGGTGCTGACCGACCCGAGTAGCGCGTCGGCGACTGCGCCGTGACCTCGCGTTCCTACCGCAAGCAGACTGCGCCCCGTCGAGGCCTCAACCAGACACGGCCCTGCGGCGCCGCGCATGAGCTTCGGTGGCATGAGCTTGTCGCTATTCACCGTGGCGATCGCTTCAGCTGCTTTCAACTCATTGGCCCGCTCGACTGTGTCGATCGGAATCGGAACGGCGATATCGGGTGCGCCGCCTGCGACTGCCCACCATGGGACTTGCCATGACAAGATCGGCAGGATGGGGCCGAGACGATCTTCGCGGGCGATGCACCAGCGAAGCGCAGCCTCGCTGCCAGCGGAACCATCGATACCAACCACAGTCCGTGCTTCACTCTTTGAATCAGCCATGTGCACATGATGCGCCACGCAGCCAACTTTTGCTAGGCAGTAAGTCACAAACAGGCTGTCAGCTCAGACGTGCGACGTTTTCGCGCCAGCGAAAAGGTTGCTAACTCCAGAGGCCGCCAGGCCGAAGAGTTAGAGCGGGTACGGGGAATCGAACCCCGATCATCAGGATGGAAGCCTGGTGCTCTACCATTGAGCTACACCCGCATCGCCTTGACGGCTGGTTCACAAAGCTAGAGGCTCCGAACGCCGTTGGCACCTCTGATAGGAAAAAGAACTGCGAGTGAGCGTAGACTCTCAGGCTTAGGCCCCCGAGTGGGCTCCGACCCTCCAACAGAAGTTGTCGACGATGCCTGAAACAACCGACACCGCCGTGCTCGAAGAGTCCGACCACGCTCCTGCCGCCGAGGCCGTTGAGCTCGTCGAAGAAGAACTCCTCGTCGAAGAGATTTCAATCGACGGGATGTGCGGGGTCTATTAGGCGCCCGTGAATTCGACGGCCCCCCATCAACTCAGCAGTCGCATCGGGCTACGGCCCGAGCCATTCGGCGCGATGGCATATCACTTCGATACCCGTCGCCTCGTCTTCTTGAAGACGCCGGCGCTCGTCGATCTGGTTCATTCGCTCGAATCGTTTGACTCCGTCGATCAGGCGGTTGCTTCGGCTGCCGCCGGTGACGAACACAAAGCAACGCTGCTAGTGGCCGCGCTGTCCTCACTCGAAGAAGCAGGAGTCATCTGTGAACGTTGAACTCACCAAAAAGCCGGTACCGCGGTTAGTCGACCAGCTTCAGTACGGACTGTCAGCCCCAATCTGCATGACGTGGGAGCTCACATACGCCTGCAACCTCGAGTGTGTCCACTGCCTGAGTTCATCTGGCCAGCGCGACCCTCGCGAGCTCACCACCGAAGAAGCGAAGGGCGTCATCGACGAGCTTGCCGCACTCAAGGTGTTCTACGTCAACGTCGGTGGTGGCGAGCCTCTGGTGCGCCGCGACTTCTTCGAGCTACTCGACTACGCAATCGGCAAGCGGGTGGGTGTCAAGTTCTCGACAAATGGCTACCTCCTCGATGAAGCGAAGGCGAAGCGTCTCGCCGAAATGGACTACCTCGACATCCAGCTCAGCCTCGACGGTGCCGACGCCGCAACCAACGATCCGATTCGTGGCGAAGGCAGCTACGCCGCTGTCTTAAAGGCGATGGACAATCTGAAGGCAGCCGACTTCGGCCCGTTCAAGATCTCTGTAGTCGCTACCCGCCACAACGTCAGCCAGCTCGACGAGTTCAAAGCCCTCGCCGATTCCTATGGCGCGCAACTTCGTGTAACTCGCCTTCGTCCGAGTGGGCGAGGCGTCGACGTCTATCAGGAGCTACGGCCAACGCAGGCGCAGCAGCGCGAGATCTACAACTGGTTGATGAACCAAACCGATGTGCTCACCGGCGACTCGTTCTTCCATCTCTCGGCACTCGGCGAATCGCTTCCCGGCCTCAACATGTGCGGCGCAGGTCGCGTGGTTTGTCTGATCGATCCAATTGGCGACGTCTACGCCTGCCCATTCGTTATCCACGACGAGTTCATGGCTGGCAACGTTCGAGACGACGGCGGGTTCGCCAAGGTCTGGAAAGAGTCTGAACTGTTCCTCTCTCTTCGAGAGCCAGGAGCCGAGGGAGCCTGCAATTCATGCGGGGCGTACGACGCGTGCAAGGGCGGTTGTATGGCCACGAAGTTCTTCACTGGGCTGCCGCTTGATGGGCCCGATCCCGACTGTGTGAAAGGCTATGGCGATGACGCGTTGGCCGCCGTCGACCAGGCAAGCATTCCGCACTCAACGCAAGACCACTCGAAGCCCCAACGAGTCGCTATCACCTCGGCCAGAAGCTAGGCCAGCCACTGTCGTCTAGTGTCGGCGCATGCCAAACTGGGTGATTGCCATACTCGTTGTTGTCGGCTTTCTCGTCATCGTCGCCATTCGGGACATGACACAGAAGTCCCACTCGATATTGCGGGTGTTTCCGATTATTGGGCATTTTCGGTATTGGCTCGAGTCGGTCGGGCCAGAGCTCCGCCAATACATCGTGACGAGCAACGACGAGGAGCGCCCCTTCAGTCGTGACCAACGTCGCTGGGTCTACTCGTCGGCGAAGCAACAGAATCCCTATTTTGGATTTGGAACCGACTCGCCCATGACGGCGAGCCAACATCTCTTCATCCGTCATAGCCCTTTTCCTCACCAGGCTGAGGTGGCAAACCCAGAGAGCCGGATCCCTTCCACCAAGGTGCTCGGTGAGTTCACCGGAAGGGCCGGCGCGTTCCGGCCCGAATCTGTTGTCAATGTGGGTGCCATGAGTTTCGGGTCACTCTCTGGCCCGGCCATCGAAGCCATCAATCGTGGCGTCATCGTCGCCGGCTGCATGCACAACACCGGCGAAGGTGGCATCAGTCGCCATCACCGCCATGGTGGCGACTTGATCTTCCAACTCGGCACCGGCTACTTCGGAGCCCGCAACGCCGATGGCGAGTTCTCGCTCGACGTGCTCGCCGCAACGGTCGCATCGGCACCGGTCAGGGCCATCGAGGTCAAACTCTCCCAGGGCGCCAAGCCTGGTATGGGCGGCGTGTTGCCTGGAGCGAAGGTGACCGAAGAAGTGGCCGAGGCGCGCGGCGTGCCGGTCGGAATCACAGTAGCGAGCCCCAACGCTCACAAAGAATTCGATTCGATCAGCACCATGATCGACTTCATCGAACGCATTGCCGACGCAACGGGCCTTCCGGTAGGCATAAAGTCGGCGGTAGGCGACCGTCGCTTCTGGCCCGAACTAGCAGAAGAGATGAAGCGACGCAGGCAAGGACCAGATTTCCTTTCGATCGACGGCGGCGAGGGCGGCACAGGCGCCGCACCTCTCGTCTTTAGTGACCACGTGTCCCTGCCGTTCCGAACCGGCTTTGCCGAAGTCTTTCGCTCGTTCGCCCAGGCAGATATGCAGAAGAACGTGACGTTCATCGGTTCGGGCCGGCTCGGGTTCCCGGGTGAAGCGCTGTTGGCGTTCGGGCTGGGCGCCGACATGGTGTACGTGGCCAGGGAAGCGATGATGGCGATCGGCTGCATCCAGGCCCAACGGTGCCACAACGGCCACTGCCCAACTGGGATAGCGACGCACAACAAATGGCTTGTGCGAGGACTCGACCCGACCGACAAATCGGCACGGCTTGGCAATTATGTCATCTCGCTTCGACACGAACTGATCAACCTCGCACACGCGTGTGGTGAGTCACACCCGGCACTCGTTCCGGGCGAAGCGATCGACCTGCTTGGTGACGGAAACGAGACTGACGCGCTGTGGGACCGCTATCACTATCATCCGTCGTGGCTTGCGGTTGACGATGCACATCGTGAGGCGGCAAGCTTGCTGATGGGCTAGCGACGCTGGCCTCTTGACCTAATGAGGCATACATGCAGACCAATCTTCTCATCGGTGGCACTTGGCGCGAGGGAAGCAATGGAGATCGGATCGGCGTCGTCGACCCGGCAACGGGCGAAGAATTTACGACGGTTGCCGCTGGCACTGCCGCCGACGCCACTGCGGCCTGCGAGGCTGCGGCTGCGGCTCAAAAGGGTTGGGCTGCGACGGCCCCCCGAGTGCGTAGTGAAGTGCTTCGCGCCGCATGGCAGTTGATGATGGATCACCAAGATGAACTCGCAGCGCTCATCACACGTGAACACGGAAAGCCGCTGGCCGACTCAAAGGGAGAGGTTGCGTACGCAGCGGAGTTCTTTCGTTGGAATGCCGAGGAGGCGGTGCGCATCCACGGCTCGTTGTCGACTGCTCCCTCGGGCGCAAACAAGATCATCGTCCACCACGTGCCGGTCGGTGTCGTCACAATCATCACGCCGTGGAACTTTCCCGCCGCCATGATCACTCGCAAGCTCGCCCCGGCGCTGGCCGCCGGCAACGCCGCGGTCATCAAGCCACCAAGGGAAGCTCCTCTGACCGCGCTACGCATTGGCGAGTTGCTCGCCGAGGCTGGCCTTCCCGATGGTGTGGTCAATATTGTGCCGGCGGTGAGTTCGGGCGACTGGTTCGATGCATGCGTTGATCACAAGGCGACTCGGATGGTCTCGTTCACTGGCTCGACCGAGGTCGGCCACGTTTTGCTCCGCCGATGCGCCGATCGTGTACTCAAGACCGTGATGGAACTTGGCGGCAACGCCCCCTTCATCGTGTTTGCCGATGCTGATCTCGATGCTGCCGTCGAAGGGGCCATGACGGCCAAAATGCGCCACTCAGCCGAAACCTGTACAGCCGCCAACCGGTTCTATGTCGAGGCGTCAGTCGCAGAGGAGTTCGGGGCGAAGCTTGCGGTCGCGATGGGCCAAATCAAGCTCGGCAGCGGCCTCGATGAAGGGGTCACGTGCGGGCCAATGATCAACCAGGCCGCTATCGACTCGATCGACGGCCTCGTGCAGGAGGCAATTGCTGGCGGTGCCGCGCCGCTCGTCGGAGGGTCGCGGATTGATGGCCCCGGCTACTTCTATGAGCCGACTGTTCTCGTCGGGGTCACTCACGGGTCGCCGATTTCGAGAGCCGAAATCTTCGGCCCGATTGCGCCCGTGATCTCGTTTACCGACACCGACGAGATGATCGAGCAAGCAAACGACACCGAGATGGGGCTGATGGGCTACGTCTTCACGAGCGACATTGGTCGTGGACTTGCAGTCGCCCAGCGGATTGAGGCTGGCATGATCGGCCTTAACCGGGGAGCCGTTTCCGATCCGGCCGCTCCGTTCGGTGGCATGAAACAGTCTGGAATCGGCCGTGAGGGTGCGAGCGAAGGCATCTACGAGTTCCTCGAGACGCAGTACATCGCCGCCAACTGGTAGGCGTCAGTGCGCGTAGAGCTCAGCCAGGCGATGCTGTTCGGCCTCGACAGCTTCAGCGTCGACAGTCTTTGCGTCGCTGAGTAGCTTCGAGACTGCCGCGAGCCAGCAGGTCCAGTAGCGCGAGTTTGTGTCTTCATCGCCGGCCGTGTCGGCCGCAGCGACTTCGGCGATCAATGCGGACTGCATGGCCGGCCAGCTCATTGCTCCGCCCTCGACAAGCGCTGCGGTGACGCCAAAGATCCGCGATTGCCACGGGGCATCGAAAGCGAGCTCGCCGTTGAGACGTGGAGGGGCGGCCGGACCGTCGTTCGCGAGCGTGATTTCAGACCCCGGCAACGCGAACTCCAATCATCGAGTCACGATTGACGTATTCGACGAGCTCGGCCTCGCTCAGTCCGAGGGTTTCGGGCGGCTGTTGAGGGAGCACGAGGTAGCGGATCTCGGCGGACGAATCCCAGACGGTGATCTTCGTCTCGGCCGGGAGTTCGGTGCCAAACTCGCTGAGTACTGATCGTGGCTCTCTCACGGCGCGAGCACGGTACTCCAACGACTTGTACCAGGCTGGCGGCAGTCCGAGGACAGGCCACGGGTAACAAGAACAGAGCGTGCACACGACGAGATTGTGTTGGTCGTCGGTGTTCTCGACCACCACCATCTTCTCGCCTTGGGCCCCGCCGAAGCCGAGTTCGGCGATCGCGGCGGTGCCGTCAGCCAGGAGTCGTCGGCGGTACTCAGGATCTGTCCATGCCTTCGCCACGACCTTGGCTCCGTTGAGCGGCCCGATCTCGGTTTCGTAGCGGTGGATTAGGGCGTCCACCTTCGCCGGATCGATGAGACCAGCTTCGACGAGGATTGTTTCGAGTGCCTCGACGGCGAGCGCCGGGTCATCGGCGTCGTGCGTGTGGTCGTCGTGGGTATGGCCGTGGTGCGTGTGGTCTGTCATGCGGGTTCCAAGTATGGCTCGAACAGGTCGACGACGACCTGGTGGGTTAGTGATGAGTCGGACCAGAGCTGGCTGGCCTCGAAGGAAACTGCGTATACCCAGGTGGGGTGTTCGCCTCGGCCGTGGGCATGGGTGTCTGGGTAGACCCAGACTCCGTTCACGATTGCGACGGTGCCGACATGGCCTTTGACATAGGAAGGCAACCGGGTGTGGCCGTCCGAGACAGGGACCGAGGACGCTCGAACCTGTTGTCCGAGAGCCAATGCGGCCGGGCGCCGTGGCGGGCGCGCAGCGCCACGACCTTCGGGCGGTCGGCAGTCAGTCGTGCGCGTGGCCGGCTTGTTGCCGTCGGGCAGCACACCGCCTTCGACGAGCATGCGGTTGGCATTACGAAGCCAGCGGTGCCAGTAGGGGAGTGAGAGGTAGAGGTGTTCCTCTTCACGTTCGATGCCGTGGCGGAAGCCATCAACGTTGAACCCGGCCAGACCCTGAGCGAATTGGGTCAGGGCGAAGCTCTTTGCTTCCCACGGTTCGTGAAAGACCGCATCGTCTTTGGGGACAGGGCCGAATCCGTCGCGGCCGCCAAGATCGTGCACACCAGGCATGCCTATGTGTAGCAGATAGCGAAAGGCCGACTACGAGGCAGTCGGCCTTTTGCTTCTTCGTAATGCTTTTGTGTCGGGTTGCAGAGATTTGAACTCTGGACCCCCTGCTCCCAAAGCAGGTGCGCTACCAAGCTGCGCCACAACCCGTTCTCGCCAGAGCCTAGCGTGCGGCCACCCCGAGGCAACAGGAATTGCCGGATTCAGGTTCATTCTCGACTGGTCCACGACCATGGCAGGCAGACCGGTTGGCAGTCGGTACACTTCGGCCGGTGAAATCGTCTGTTGAAGCCCTCGAGGGCAACAAGGTAAAAGTCAGTGTCGAGGTCGAAGAGACCGAATTCGACAAAGACCTCGACTCTGCATTTAAGGTACTTGCGAAAGAGGTGCGTCTTCCCGGCTTCCGGCCGGGCAAAGCGCCACGCAAGGTGCTTGAAGCCCGTATCGGTTCGGGCTATGCCCGTGAGCAAGCATTCCGCGATGGTCTGCCGAATTACTACGCCGAGGCTTGCAAAGAGCACGATGTCGATGTCATCGCGCCACCTGAAATTGAGATCACCGATGGCCACGAGTCTGGCCCGGTCTCCTTCGACGCTGTCGTCGAGGTTCGTCCTTCCATTACTGTCTCGGGCTACGACGCACTCCAGGTCGAGATCCCAAGCCCGCTCGTTGACGAGTCCGAGGTCGACGAGTCGGTCCAACAATTCTTGAAGCGCTTCTCCGAACTTGTCGACGTCGAGCGTCCCGGCGCCGCAGGCGACACTGCCCTCGTCGACATCTCAGGCGAATATGAAGGCGAAGCCGTTCCCGGCCTTACTGCCGAGGGCTATCGCCATGTGATTGGTTCCCAATCAATCGTTCCCGAGATCGACGCCCATATCAGCGGCTCGTCTGCTGGCGACACGCTCAAGTTCACGGCTGCTCACCCTGACGAAGACGAAGACGGCGATCTCGAGTTCACCATCGTCGTTACGTCAATCCAAGAGTCAGTGCCGCCAGAGGCAACTGGCGAGTTCATGGCGGCAAACAGTGAGTTCGCAAATCTTGATGAGATGCGAGCCGACTTCGCGGCGAAGTCCGCAGAGCAGCGCCGCAACCAAGCAATTACCGCTCGTCGCAACTCAGTTGCCGAGCAGGTCGCCGCTCTTGTTGCTGAAGATGATCTCCCCGAGGCACTCGTTGAACTCGAGGTTGAAAACCGGGCACAAGAGTTTGCCATGAGGCTGCAGTCGCAGGGTCTTGACCTTGCCCAATATCTCCAGTTCACCGGTCAGAGCCGCGAAGACGTCATGGTCGACATGCGAGGCATGGCCGACACGTCGGCCCGCCTCGATCTGGCCCTGCGAGCAATCGCGGCCGCCGAGGGACTCGAGGTCACCGAAGACGATCTAGAAACCGAATTCGAGCGCATTGCTCCCCAGGTCGGAGCATCGGTCGAAGACGTTCGTAAGCAATTCACCGACGCAGGTCAGTTGAGCGCTATACGATCAGACCTCCAGAAGAGCAAAGCGCTCGACTGGCTCGTCGACCACGCAACCGTGGTTGACGAAGACGGCAACGCCGTCAATGCAAGTGACCTCGAAGAGCCAGAATCTGACGCCAAAGAGGAAGAAGACGCCGAGTGACTGAAGACCGTCTCCGTGTAACCAACGGGATCAACATGCCAATGGTGGTCGAGCAGACCAACCGTGGCGACCGATCCTACGATCTATTCTCCCGCCTCCTAAAAGACAACATTGTCTTCCTGGGGACACCAATCGACGACATGGTCGCCAATGTTGTGTGCGCCGAGCTGCTGCACCTCGAGTCGGAAAACCCCGACCGTGGCATCAGCTTGTACATCAACTCGCCTGGTGGCGATGTCAACGCGATGTTCGCGATCTACGACACGATGCAATACATCCGCCCCGAGGTCACCACGATCTGTTTCGGTCAAGCTGCATCAGCGGCCGCCGTTCTGCTCGCGGCCGGCGCGCCTGGCAAGCGCCTCGCGCTGCCAAGTTCACGGATTTTGTTGCACCAGCCATATTCGGGGGCGCAGGGTCAGGTATCTGACCTTGAGCTCGCCGCGAAGGAGATCGATCGCCTTCGCACGAATCTCGAGAACGTGCTGGCGTTCCACACCGGTCAACCAGCAGAGACCATCAAGAAAGACACTGACCGCGATTTTGTCCTGACCGCATCAGAAGCCAAGGACTACGGCATCATCGACGAGGTCATCGCGAATCGAAACACTGTCGATACGAGCGGCCCCATCCGGGCCCTCAACACCTAGGGGAGGGCACCGTGGCCAAGTTCGGAGAAGGCGGCGAGCTACTAAAATGCTCGTTCTGCGGCAAGTCTCAGAAACAAGTAAAGAAGCTTATTGCTGGCCCCGGTGTCTATATCTGTGACGAATGTATTGATCTGTGCAACGAGATCATTGAAGAAGAACTTGCCGAAGGAACCGATGTCTCGTTTGAGGAGCTGCCAAAGCCTCGCGAGATTTTCGAGTTCCTCAACTCGTACATAGTTGGCCAAAGCTCGGCCAAGAAGATCCTCGCTGTAGCCGTCTACAACCACTACAAGCGCATCCAGTACGGTGCCCAGCCAGGCGCCGACGTCGAACTCGCCAAGTCGAACATCTTGCTTGTTGGTCCAACTGGCTGTGGCAAGACGATGCTGGCTCAAACCTTGGCCCGACGCCTCAACGTTCCTTTCGCGATTGCCGACGCAACGGCGCTCACTGAAGCGGGCTACGTCGGCGAAGATGTTGAAAACATCTTGCTGAAGCTAATCCAAGCCGCTGACTTCGATGTCAAGCGAGCTGAAACAGGCATCATCTACATCGACGAGATCGACAAGATCGCACGCAAGAGCGAGAACCCTTCGATCACTCGCGACGTGTCGGGCGAAGGTGTGCAACAGGCTCTCCTGAAGATTCTCGAAGGAAGCGTCGCTTCGGTTCCGCCGCAAGGTGGCCGCAAGCACCCACATCAAGATTTCATCCAGATCGACACAACCAACATTCTGTTTATCTGTGGCGGCGCATTTGCTGGGGTCGACAAGATGATCGAGAAGCGGCTTGGTGGCAACAACGTCGGCTTCAACTCCGACATTCGACTCAGCAGCGAGCGCGATCTCAGCGATCTGTATTCGCAGATCCGTCCTGAAGACCTTCTTAACTTTGGTCTGATTCCCGAGTTTGTTGGCCGTCTCCCTGTCATCGGCACTGTCGACAACCTCAGCCGCGATGCCCTTATCGAGATTCTGGTGACGCCACGCAACGCCATTGTGAAGCAGTACCAGAAGTTCTTTGAAATGGAAGACGTAGAGCTTGAATTCACCGACTCGGCGCTCGAAGCCATCGCTGACCAGGCGCTGCTAAGAGGAACCGGGGCCCGCGGGCTCCGTGCAATCCTCGAAGAGGTTCTGCTTGAGGTCATGTATGACCTGCCAGGCCGAGACGACATTGGCACTTGCGTAATTGATAAAGAAACTGTTCTTGACCGGGTCAACCCGACGCTCGTGCCAAAGAGCGAGTCTCGCTCGCGCCCTCGACGGGCTGCTTCCTAACCTCCGGAGGTTGCGGTGAACTACCGCGAGGCGCTCGACTACCTTGAGCGACGCACACGTTTCGAGGGGACCCGCCATGGCGCGGCCCCTCCCGCGATGCCAACCGCTGGTGCGGTCGATGGTCTCGACCTCGATGGCATCACCGACCTCATGCGGGTGTTAGGCGACCCGCATATGGCCTACCGCACGATCCATATCACTGGTACAAACGGGAAGGGATCAACGGCAAGGTTCGCCAGTGCCTTGGTTAAGGCCACCGGCCTTTCGGTTGGCACATACACCAGCCCAGACCTTGAACGGGTGAACGAGCGGATCGTATGGGACGGCAACATCATCTCTAACGACGATTTCGGTCGAATCATTGGACTGATAGCCGACGTCGAGGACCTGCTTACAACGAACCCTGGACGATTCGAGATTCTCACTGCGGCCGCGTTCGTCTGGTTCGCCGAGATGGGCGTTGAAGTCGCTGTCGTCGAGGTCGGACTGTTGGGCCGCTTCGATGCGACCAACGTCGTGTCGTCCGATGTCGCAGTCATCACCAACATCGGTAAAGACCACACCGACGGTGCCCCCCACTGGGAAGAGGCAGTCGCCAAAGAAAAGTCCGGCATCATCAAGTCGGAGAGCCATGTCATTCTTGGTTCAGATTTTGGGCCGCTGAGGGAGATTGTCGAGGCCGAGCAGCCAGGCGTCGAGATCTGGGAATTCGGCAAAGACTTCGATGTCGAAGAGAACACGGTCGCCGTTGGCGGTCGCGTTGCCACGATTCGCACGAAGTTTTCATTCTTCGAAGATCTTTACATTCCATTCCACGGGCCGCACCAAGCGCAAAACCTTGCAACGGCAATCGCCGCAGTCGAAGCGTTCTTCGATCGGGGTCTCGAACGAGAACTCGTTGACGAAGCAGTGGCTACCGTCGAGCTCCCTGGACGGTTCGAAGTGATGCCTGGCAGTCCCATGGTGATCCTTGACGGAGCACACAACCCACATGGCGCCGCTGCGGCCCAAGAGACCCTGACTACCGAATTCGCTCGGCTCGGTTCGTGGATACTTGTCGTCGGCTTCCTCGTTGGTAAGGACGCCGTCGAGATGCTCGAGGCCCTTGGAGCCGAAGACTTCGACGCCGTCATCATCTGCCAACCAACCTGGTCGCGTGCCCAAGATGCCCACGAAGTTGCGGCTCAAGCCAGAACACTCGGTATCGAGGCAGAGGTTGTGCCAGACCCAACAGAGGCCTTCCTCCGGGCAAAGGCGGTTGCGGCAGAGGACGACCTGATCTTCGTCGCCGGCAGCCTGTACGTCGTTGGAGAGATCCGGCCAACCGCTCGGTCGGTTGAAACCGACTGAGCTCGTCAAGGGCAACATTCCTCTAAGGCGTCGAGACCGTCTGGTCGATACACGGGCATGAACTGGCTTGTCGGACAGAAGCATGCACAGCGAGGCGCGTCCCTTACGGGATACGCCATCGTGCTGGCACTCGTTATGGGCACATCGATTGGTGGCATCACGTGGTTCCAAGACCGATCGAGCGATCTGCTTCAAGACACCGGCGGGAACATCGGGGAACGAGCGGCGACTCGAGAAGAGTTGGCGACGGGAACTGTGCCTGTTGCCCCGAGTTGGTTGCCGACTAGCTCAACGAGTTCAACGACGACTACAACCGCTCCGCCAACGACAACGACAACGACGGCACCAACGACCACTGCGCCAGCGACTACCACAACTACGACACCGGCAACCACGACATCAACAACAGGTGGTGGCGGTGGCGGTGGCGGCGGTACGACAACTACGACAGCCCCAGCGACGACGACGACCAAGGCGCCAACGACCACTACGGCGCCGACCACGACGGCTGCTCCGCCCCCCACGACATCAACAACCGCCGCACCGACCACCACAACGGCCACAACGGCTCTGGTACTGCCAGGTGGCCGCTAAGGCGATCTACCCAGCAGCAGAAGTTCGAGTTAAGGAACTTCGAAGGCTTGTCGATGAGACAACATGGCAAAGACCAAGTGCACGAACAAGAAACGGCAGCGTGGCGCCGCCCTCACAGGCTACGCATTGACCCTCTCTGTACTCGTTGGCACTGCCATGGGTGGCATTGAACTATTGCAAGAAGGTTCGGGCGAATTCCTGGTCGAGACTGGCTCGGAGATCGGTCAACGGCGCCAGACTCGCGAAGAGTTGGCGAGCGCCACGATCCCGATTGCCCCCGATTGGGTTTCGACGACGGTTTCGACGACGACCACAACCGCCGCACCGACGACCACTACCGCCGCACCGACGACCACAACAACGGCTGCGCCAACAACAACTACGGCCGCGCCGACGACCACAACAACGGCGGCGCCAACAACAACTACGGCGGCACCAACGACGACGGCCGCTCCGACTACGACGGTGGCCCCCGCCAATCTTGCCCTTGGTAAGCCTGCGACAATGTCGAGTCAATGGGACAGCACCCGCGGCCCTTGGAACGTAACTGACGGCAACACCAACGGTTCGTGGAACGGCGGCAGCCTTGCGTCGAGCAACTACGAAAAGGATCCCTCGATCGAAATTAACCTCCAGGCGAAGATAAATATCACAACCGTTAAGGTCAGGAACACCACGGAGTCGTGGGGCCAGAGCAGCCGAAAGATGTGGATCATCGTCAGCAACTCGCCGATCTCCGACAAACTCGCTACGGCCAAGAACAACGCCATAGCGGTTGTCACGATCGAAGGTGTCGTCGGTCGACCGTCGACGGTGACGGTTAACGCCAAGGGGCAATACGTCCGGATGTTCCTCGAGGGCAACAATGAGACGCTCGACATCGCTGAGATCCAGATTCAAGGCACGCCATAGGCGGTCGCGACGTCTCAGAGCGAAGCGATACGGCTAACCTCATCCGAGATGAATCGCACCTTTATTATCTGCAAGCCAGACGCCGTTGAACGTGGCCTCTCCGGCACCATTCTTGCCCGCTTCGAAGCGAAGGGGCTCAAGATTGTGGCCGCTGAGCTCCGAGTTCTTGACGCTGACACGCTCGACCGTCATTACGAAGAGCACGTTGGCAAGGGCTTCTACGACGAGCTCAAGGCATTCATGAGCCGCAGTCCTGCGCTCGTGGCCGTGCTTGAGGGCCCAGAAGACACCTTCGCCATCGTTCGCACCATGATGGGTCCGACTAATCCGGCGAGTGCGCCCCCAGGAACCATTCGTGGCGATTACGGCACAGTCATGACTGAAAACCTCGTCCACGGCTCTGATTCAAACGAATCTGCGGCCCGTGAGATCGGCATCTTTTTCCCAAATCTGGGATCGTAGGCAAGCGCGGCGGCGCTTGTTTCGCATCGTTGCCTCTCCTATCGTGGGATCCGACGATAATTCTGAACTTCGTGAAGGCAGGTGAGGTATGGCTGCAAATCGATTCTCCGGGCTACTCGGCTCAGTGGGGGCGCGTGACATGGCGGTCGACCTCGGAACCGCCAACACACTTGTGTACGTTCGCGGGCATGGCATTGTGCTCGATGAGCCATCGGTCGTTGCCATTAACGTTAATTCGGGACGACCACTTGCGGTTGGCCTCGAAGCCAAGCGGATGATCGGGCGAACACCGAGCCACATCCAGGCGATCCGTCCGTTGAAAGACGGCGTAATCGCCGACTTCGATATTTGCGAAGAGATGCTTCGGTATTTCATCCAGAAGGTGAGCCCCGGCCGTTGGGTCGCAAAACCCCGAATCGTGATATGTGTGCCGTCTGGGATTACCGGGGTCGAACAACGCGCCGTCCGCGACGCAGCCGAGTTCGCAGGCGCGAGGCAAGCGATCATTATCGAAGAGCCCATGGCGGCTGCTATCGGGGCCGGACTCCCAGTGCAAGAGCCAACCGGAAACATGATCGTCGATATCGGCGGCGGCACTACTGAAGTCGCGGTTATCTCGCTCGGCGGCATCGTCGCCAGCCAGTCGGTTCGAATCGGGGGCGACGAGTTGGACGAAGCGATCATTTCGTACGTGAAGAAGGAATACTCGCTGGCACTCGGCGAGCGCACGGCCGAGGAAATTAAGATCAAACTGGGTTCTGCGTATCGCCTTGAAGAAGAATTCGAGGCCGAAATTCGCGGCCGCGATCTCGTGTCTGGTCTGCCGAAGACGATCGTGATCAGCACCGAAGAGATTCGTGATGCGATTGCCGAGCCGGTTACTGCAATTGTTGACGCCGTTAAGTCGACCCTCGATCGCACACCGCCAGAGCTTGCGGCCGACATCATGGAGCGTGGCATCACTCTTGCTGGCGGCGGGGCGCTTCTCCTCGGAATCGACATGCGGCTCGAAGCCGAGACCGGCATGCCGCTGCGTTTGGCCAAGGACCCTTTGCAGGCGGTCGCAATTGGGTCTGGGCAGTATCTCGAAGCCTACGACTCGTTGCGCAATCTGTATCCACACGCTCACGATTAGCGCCGGAACGCGTTCCTCATGGCATCTCCTATTGTCCCGTCTCGGCGAATCTTGTATTTGCTTCTGGCCACTGCTGTGGTGTTGATGACCGTTGACAGTCGCGGAGCGGGTCCAATCGGGGCGGCACGGGGCGCCGTTTTTGCCGTGACGTCACCGCTTCGTTCGGTGATCGGCTGGGCTTTCAGTCCGATCGGGGCAACCTGGAATGGCGCTGTCCATTTTGATGATGTCGAAACCGAGAACGCCGACCTGCGGGCGAGAGTGGCCGAACTCGAGGGCGAGTTGGCTGATATCCCAGACGACGTTGAAGAGCTGGCCCAACTGAAAACGGCCCTCGGTATCGAGGACGCCGAACGAATGACCACCGTGGTCGCGGCCGTTGTCGAAGACCGAAACACTTCAGTCGAGCGAATCGTCGAGATCGACCGCGGCTCAGCCGATGGTGTGCAACAAGACATGGCAGTGGTAACTGGCCAGGGACTTGTTGGTTACGTCGTCGAGGTGCTGTCTGACAACCGATCCGTGGTTCGGCTCATCACCGATGGCCGAGCCAGTGTTGGCGTCACCGTCCGTCGCACCGGTGGTCAAGGAATCGCCTCCGGGATTGGTTCGTTCCAGCCACTCGACCTCGACCTTGCTATCGACTCAAGGGGAGAGGTGCGCGCTGGCGACATTTTTCAAACCGTTGGTGTCGACACCAGCCGTTACCCCGGCGGCATACCAGTCGGCCGTCTGATCGTCGATGCTGATACCGGCAAGACGGCGCTCACCCCGCTCGCTGATCTCGATCGCCTGGTCTTCGTCTCGGTCATCCTTGATGTGGAAACGACGCCATGAGCAGCATCCGGTGGCAGAGAGCAGTGCCGATTTTGCTGCTCGTCGTGCTTGTGCAGGTCACGATCCTCGACCAGCACTGGTTATTAGGTCGGGCTCGCGTCGATCTGCCCATCATCCTGGTGGTTGGTATCGCAGCGCGCGCCGGAGCCGAAGACGCGGCTCGTCTTGGGTTTCTTGTAGGACTTCTGGTCGACTTTTTTCAGTTCGGGCCCTTTGGTCTCAATGCATCGGTGTTGTGCCTCGTTGCCTGGTCTCTTGCGGTGGCGAAGGTCAGAATGCTCGAACCTGGGGCGTTGTTTCATTCAGTGCAGAGCGCGGTAGCCGTCGTGCTGGCAACAGTGGTTACTTGGACCGCAGCTGCGATTTTCGGTCTAACCCCCCCGCCATTTGAGATTGGTGTGATCCTCACGATGCTTCTCATTGGGGTGTCAGCAGCCGCGCTGGTGCACCCAGCAACTGTGCTTACCGGGACATTCCTTGAAGCGAGAATGAACACCGACCGTCGAGGAGCTGAGTTCGTTGTCGGCTGAACCATCGGCCCGGCGCCTTGGAGCATTGGCCCTTGTCGCAGTCGCGCTGTTCGCGACCCTGCTCACCCGTCTGTATTTCCTCCAGGTGATGTCGACGACGGACTACACCGAAGTTGCTGCGCAAAACCGGACTCGCCTGATCTACACCGAGGCGCCACGGGGCCAGATCTACGACGTCAACGGGCGGCTTCTCGCAGGCCGCCGAGAGTCGCTCGTCGTCACCCTCGACTGGACCGAATTGCAGGATCTCGCGGCCGACGACCGCACCGTTATTTACGGAACCATTGCCACTGAGCTCAATAGCCATGGCCTAAAAATGAAGGTAAGCGACCTTCAGCGGGAGTATGAGCGAGCAACAGATGGAAGTCTGAAGCCCGTGGTCGTGGCGGAAGATGTCGGGTTCGACGCTTGGGTCGCGATCGAGGAACTCGGTCTAGCTGGCTTCGCCGTCGAACGAGCCTGGGTCCGCACCTACCCATACGGTCCAATCGGAGCCAACATCCTCGGCTATGTAGGAGAGGTAGTGAGCGGGGAGAAGGCCGAAGAGCTCACCCTGTCAAAGCCAGACAAGCGCTACGAGGCTGGCGACGAGATCGGGCTTGCCGGCATCGAAGAGCTCTTCGAGGGCGTGCTTCGCGGAGTGCCCGAGCTCAAAGAAGTCGAAATCAACGCCAGCAATCGAGTCATACGAGACCGACAAGTTCTGCAAACAGCCGTTCCCGGACAAGACATCTTCCTCGCAATCGATATCGACAAGCAGTACATCGCAGAAGAAATTCTGAAGGAAGAGCTCGCGTTAGCCGACGCCCGCCCTGCGTGCGATGGCTGCACGCCTCACAACGCGAGGGCCGGTGCGCTCGTTGCCGTCGACGTCCGAGACGGCAGCGTTGCGGCGCTAGCAACGTACCCGAGCTACGACCCAGCGAGTTTGGTATACGGCATCAGCGAAAGCCAAGCCGACTACCTGCTCAACAACCCAGACAAGCCGCTTTTCAACCGACCGATTGAGGGCCTCTACGCGCCAGGTTCAACATTCAAACCCATTACGGCATACACCGCTCTGGTCAGCGGGGCTCGAACCGCCGACTTCTGGTGGGAGGACGAGGGCAGCTACCGCCTTGAAACCTGCGAAGCTGACGCCGCTGGTTGCGTGTTCCAGAATGCAGGTGGAGTTGTTCTCGGGCCAGTCAACATGGAATTGGCGCTTTCCCGCTCGAGCGACACATATTTCTACTCTCTTGGAGAAACCTTCTGGGGCCGTCGCGATCAGTATGGCGAGAACGCAATTCAAGACACGGCCATGCTGTTTGGCCTCGGTTCACAGTCTGGAGTCGAGCTCGCTCGGGAGCAAAGCGGCCGAGTGCCTACGCCCGAATGGAAGCGCAGTCTCAATGAGAACTACCCAGATAGCTATCCCGACCCGCGCTGGTACACGGGCAACAACGTAATCTTGGCCATTGGGCAGGGCGATCTCTTGGTGACACCGCTCCAGCTTGCGAACGTATACGCCATGATTGCCACCGGCGGCCGCCGCTACCAGCCCCGTTTGGTTGATCGCACAGTTGACGGAACTACATTCGAAACCGTAGTTGAATTCACGCCTCGGCTTGAGGCTGACGAACAGCTAGACCCGGCGGCGATGGACACGATTCGAACCGGTCTACGCGGTGTCCCACAAAGCAGGGGGACGGCCGAAGATGCGTTTGCATCATTCGATCTCGCCAACTACCCAATCGCAGGTAAGACGGGAACTGCCCAGGTAAACGGCAAGGCCGACTATTCGCTGTTTGCTGGGTACGGACCAGCCGACTCTCCCCAATACGCCATTGCCGGAGTGCTTGAAGAGGCAGGCTTTGGTGGCGACGCGGCCGCCCCTGCCGTTCGCCGGTTATTCGAATACCTGCTCGGAATCAAAGAGGTTCCTGAGGCGCCGCTAGCGGACGGTGACCGACTCTCAATCGATCGCCCGCTGATCGGTGAGGGGAATGTGCTGGTCGAGGAGACGCAAGAGCCTGCGGCAACGGCAGACCCCACACCAATCCAGCCTTCGCCAGAAGCGTCGCCGACAACCGTTCCGCCGACCACGAAGCCGACGGCCGAGCCGACGACAACGAATGCTCCAACAACAACGGCACCGACCACCACTACTCCCGTTGAAGAGACCGCCCCACCAGCCACGACGGTGAAACCACCTCCAACGACCGCTGCGGGCGACGTCGAAGGAGCGCTCGGCCAACAAAGGACTATCGGCCGAATGGTGAGGTTCTCGTGACGTTCGCATCTACTCCGTCGATCCGTTCGGAACGTTCGGTTTCAAAGCTTGCAAATATCGACTGGGCGTTGATGTTTGGCGTGATTGCGCTCTCGTTCGTTGGCTTCGCCGCCATTCGGAGCGCAAGCGGGGGAGAGGGAAGCGACTACCTCAAACAGGCCATCTTCTTTGTCATCGGTCTGCCCGTCGCGGCCCTCGTCGGCATGATCGATTACCGCGTCTATCGGGACTTTCTCGGCCTTCTCTACCTCGTCACCTTGAGTGCGTTGATCCTCGTGCTCACGCCGCTTGGCAGCGAGGTGAGCGGCACGCAGGGTTGGTTCATTATTGGCGGGCTATCGCTACAGCCGGCTGAGTTTGCGAAGCTTGCGCTCATCGTGGCGCTTGCCGCGGTGTTCACTGGCCGGTTCGGCTCGGTCGAGGCGCCACGGCTTCTCGTTGCGTTCGGCACTCTCGGACTGGTTGCGGCCCTTGTTTTGTTAGAGGGTGAGACGGGGTCGGTAATGGTGTACTGCTTCGTCGCTCTCGGCATCTTCTTGGTGGCCGGAGTACCGACACGAATCCTGCTCATGATGATCGCATCAGGGGTGGTGGTATTCGCCTTCGCCTTCAACAGTGGATTCCTAGCCGACTATCAGAAGGCCAGAATCACGTCGTTCCTCGAAGACGAATCGAGCCTCAGTAGCGCGAGCTACCAGCAACGGCAGTCGGTTACCGCGATTGGCTCCGGCGGCGTGACAGGGCAGGGCTACGGTGAAGGGCCACAAACCCAGAATGGTTTCCTTCCCGCCAAGAGCACCGACTTCATCTTTGCGGTCATCGCCGAAGAGCTTGGTTTCGTAGGAGGAGCAGTCGTCATTGGGTTGCAGATCTTTCTCGCATCGCGGATTCTGCGAGTCGCTCAGCTGGCCCGTGATGGGTTCGGCACGCTCCTGTGCGTTGGCGTGTTTTCGATGATCGTGTTTCAGGTCTTCCAGAATGTCGCGATGACCCTCAAACTGATGCCGATCACCGGAATTCCGTTGCCGTTTGTTTCATACGGTGGCTCATCGTTGCTGTCTTCACTCCTCGCTGTCGGACTAGTACAGAGCGTGGCCGTCCATCGTTACCGCGGTAACCCGGTGTAAGGCAGGCCTTCGCTGGCCGCAGGCCATACCAGGGGGACCGTCGGCGAGGCGGTAGTATTACGAACTTATGAAGACCGTCTGGCCTCAGCTGGAGTCGGTCTTGGCCCAGGTGCAGAAGCCGGCCCGCTATATCGGCGGTGAACAGGGAGCCAAGGCCAAAGCTCCTGACCCCAATCTTGTGAGCTGGCTCCTTACGTACCCAGACACGTACGAGATTGGTCTTCCCAACCAGGGACTACAGATTCTCTACGAAATTCTCAATGAGGCAGACAACGCGAGAGCCGACCGAAGCTACGCTCCGTGGGTCGATCTTGAGGTGCTCATGCGTCGTGACGGCGTGCCGCTTTTTTCTGTTGAGCACCACACCCCAGCGCTTGACTTCGACGTCATCGCCTTCAACCTGTCGGCTGAACTCACCTATACCAACGTGCTGAACTGTATCGACTTGGCTGGATTCGCCGTTCGTACGGTCGATCGAAAGACAAACGATCCGTTTGTCTTCGTCGGAGGGCATTGCACCTACAACCCAGAACCGATTGCCGACTTTGTCGACGCGGTTGTGCTTGGCGATGGTGAAGAGGTCGTTACTGAGATCAGCGACGTTATTGAGCGATGGAAGTCGCACCCCGATCGAGATCGAATCGAACTCCACCGAGCACTCGCCAAAGTCGAAGGCGTCTACGTGCCGTCGCTGTATGAGCCCATTTACGATGGCCAGCGTCTCGTCGCAACCCGACCTATAGACGACACGATTCCCGAGATCATCGAGAAACGAACTGTCGCCGATCTTGCTGATTGGCCATACCCAAAAGAACAGCTCGTTCCGCTCACTGAGGTGGTGCACGACCGACTTAACGTCGAAGTGTTCCGGGGTTGCACTCGCGGCTGTCGCTTCTGCCAAGCGGGCATGATCACGCGTCCAGTGCGCGAACGACCAGCCGAACAGGTTCGTTCGATGGTGCGAGAAGGTCTCAAGCGCACCGGGTACGACCAGGTCTCACTCACCTCGCTATCGACCGCCGATTTCAGCGATATCGAATCTGTCGTCACCGGAATCATGGATGACGCGACGGACGATGCCCGAGGCCCGATCTCGGTGAGCTTGCCCAGCTTGCGCGTCGATGCCTTTGGCGTCGGCATCGCCGCACAGATTCAGCGGGCGAAACGAACCGGCCTGACCTTCGCTCCCGAGGCCGGAACCTGGCGAATGCGGCAGGTCATTAACAAGCTCATTCGTGAAGAAGATCTCTACGACGCAGTCGAAGCCGCCTACTCACAAGGCTGGCAACGAGTGAAGCTTTACTTCCTCACTGGTTTGCCAAGTGAGACCGACGTCGACACGCTCGGTATTGCCGAACTGGCTCGCAACTGTGTCGAGATTGGCAAGCGCTACAACAAGCGGGCTTCCGCCACCGCCTCAATCGGCGGCTTTGTGCCGAAGCCATTCACCCCGTTTCAGTGGTTCGGTCAAAACACACCCCAAGAACTCCAGCGCAAAGTCAACCTGCTGCGTGATCGCACACGGAAGATGCACGGCGTCAACCTCAAGTGGCATGACCCTGCGGCCACACTGGTCGAGGGCATCACGAGCCGGGGCGACCGACGACTCGGCCCTGTGATCGAAGAGGTATGGCGCACTGGTGGCATCTTCCAAGAGTGGGGTGAGCACTTCAACGTCGATCGCTGGACCGACGCGATGGCAAAACATGGCCTCGACATCGATTGGTATGCGCACCGCCATCGCGAGGAAGACGAAGTCTTCGCCTGGGACCATCTGTCAGCTGGCCTTCATCGAGATTTTCTCTGGCAAGACTGGCGCGATGCCCTCGACCAGGTCGGCCTCGAAGACTGCCGCTGGATCCCCTGCTACGACTGCGGTGCTTGCACCGGCTACAGCATCGAACATGTCGTCGCCTCGGCCACACCGCCTGCCGGTGGCAGCCAAGGCACCGGTCAAGATCTTCATTCCGGCGGCGCCGTTCCCGTCACGCTCTCCTCCAAACAGGTCGAGACCGTATGAGCGCAACCGTTGCCAAACTACGAATCCGTTATGCGAAGGAAGGCAAAATTCGTTTTGTCGGCCATCGTGACGTTGCCCGCATCTTTGATCGGGCCATCCGAAAGCTCAGGCTTCCGACCGCCTATACCGAAGGATTCTCGCCGCGACCAAAGATCAGCTTTGGCTTGGCGCTTTCCGTTGGTCATGAGTCGGATGCCGAATACCTCGACGTCGAGCTCGCTACATCAGCCGACCTCGAGGGACTCTGCGAGCAGTTCACTGCCGCCTTGCCACACGGACTCTCCGTATTTGGCATCGCTGAAGTCGACCACAAGCAGGAGTCATTGCAGCAGGCAATAACCAGCTGTAGTTGGCAGATCGAGGTTCTCGATGTGCAACAACACGATGTAGAAGCTGCCGTTGCCGCCGCGCTTCGTTCTGACGACATTCAGTTGGAACGAGTGAGGAAAGGCAAAACGTCAACCGTCAATGTCCGCCCTGCGATTCTCGAAATTCTCGTGGTGGGGCCGACCGATCGTGGCGTGCAGCTTGAAGTCGAACTCGCAACCGCTCCTCTCACCGTTCGTCCCTCGGAACTCATCCGAGCGCTGCGCGCTGACGGAAGCGAAGGAAAGGTTCGGCGAACCCACCAATGGATGACAGTTGCTGATACCCGGTTGGAGCCCATTGGCCGACCCGGTATTGCAGCCATGCACACCGAGTTGTGTGCGTCGTGAGAAGGGATCTCCACAATGACCGAAGCGTCTCAAACCGGCTCAAACCCGGCCGAGGCCAAAGCCGACGGGCCAACGCCCAGTAGGCCAAAAATCGGCGACAGCCGACCCGCCCCCGAACAAAAAGGATCAAACCCCGAAGCAAAGAAAGCCGAAGCCAAATCGAGCGAATCTGATTCGACCGAGTCAAATCAAAAAGACAGTTCCACATCGTCGTCGGCCAAACGCCGACGCCGACGGAAGCGTCCTTCGGCACAGAATTCCGGCGGCGAAGGCCAGCAACGGTCATCGCAGAATTCAAACGGCTCCGGCAAGGGTGGCCAGCGAAGCAAGAAAAGCGCAGGCCAGCGCCAACGGCAAGGAGGTGGGGGACGGCCGCAATCGAGCGATCAGCCAGTCAGTTCGATGTCGCCGATTGAACTCGACGAAAGCCAACTCAGTAGGCGTCGTGGTCGGTCTCGCAAGGGCCGCCCAATCGGCCGCTATCTCATGGTCGTCTCGAAGCGCGAAGACGCGACCCACATCGCTGTGCTCGAAGGTCGTAACCTCATCGACTACTACGTGTCGAGGCCGAGTGACGATGTATTCCAGATCCACGGCAACATCTACCGCGGCCGAGTCCAGAACGTGCTCCCAGGAATGGAAGCCGCGTTTGTCGATATCGGCACACCAAAGAACGCGGTGCTCTACCGGGGCGACATCACCTTTGCCCCCGACGACTTCGATGCCGCGAATGGTCAGCCGAAGATCGAGCAGATGCTAAAGGCAAAGCAAACTGTGCTCTGCCAGGTGACGAAGAACCCGATCGCCCACAAAGGCGCCAGACTTACCACCGAGGTGTCAATCCCCGGCCGTTTCGTAGTTCTGGTTCCCAACAGCGATACCTACGGCATTTCGAAGCGCCTGCCCGACCGCGAGCGCAAACGTCTTCGCCAGATTCTCGATAAGGCCAGGCCAAAGGGGCACGGTCTCATCGTGCGGACCGCGGCGGAGAACGTGACCGCTGAAGAGATCGAACGAGATATCACTGGGCTCGTGCAGCAATGGCACCAGATCGAAGAATCGGCGAAACATGGCAAACAGCCTTCGCTGCTCTACCAAGAGCCAGACATGTCGGTTCGGGTTATCCGGGAAGAATTCAACAAGGAATACCGCGGTGTCGTAATCGACGACCCGACGCTCCACACCGAAGTCGCTGACTACGTGTCAGTCATCACCCCTGCCTTGGCCGACCGTGTCGAACACTACGACATGAGCGTCGAGCCGATTGGCGTATTTGAGCGCTACCACGTGCACGAACAGCTCCATCGGGCCCTCGACCGCAAGGTCTGGCTTCCGTCAGGTGGCTCGCTGATCATCGAGCACACCGAAGCCCTCAGTGTCATCGACGTCAACACCGGGAAAAATGTCGGCAAGTCGAGCCTGGAAGAGACCGTCTACCAGAACAACCTCGAAGCGGCTGAAGAGATCGCCCATCAGCTACGTCTCCGCGACATCGGCGGCATTATCGTGATCGACTTTGTCGACATGGAGAGCAAGCAGAATCGTGAGCATGTCATTCGCACATTCCGTGACGCGCTCAGTCGAGACAAGACTCGTACACAGGTGTTCGATATCTCTGATCTCGGTCTTGTCGAAATGACAAGAAAGCGAATCGGCGAGGGTCTGCTTGATTCTCTTTCGAGAAGCTGCCCCGACTGTGAAGGTCGTGGCATAACGTTAACCACTGACGTGTTGGCCCAGTAAGTGGCGCACATGGGTAACTTCCGAGAAGACTGCTCGCTCCGGGTTGGTCTGGTTGCTTCTGGCGCTAGTCTTTCAGGTCTATGTACGCAGTCGTAGCCACTGGTGGCAAGCAGTATCGAGTCGAGGAAGGCCAGCGTGTTCGTGTTGAACGCCTTGGCGAGCCCGGATCCGATGTAGATCTTCGCCCTGTCCTTCTTGTCGATGGATCAACCGTCCTCTCAACCCCTGACCAACTGTCGGGTGTGACCGTGTCGGGAACCATCCTCGAAGAGGTCAAGGGTCCCAAGATCAATGGGTTTAACTACAAGCCCAAGAGCAACATTCGTAAGCGGTGGGGCCATCGCCAGCAATACGCCATGGTCGAAATCACCGGAATTAAGAGGAGCTGAGATGTCAAAGACCAAAGGTGGCGGTTCAACTCGAAACGGGCGTGACTCCAACGCCCAGCGTCTTGGTGTCAAGGCGTTCGACGGAACCGCAGTCAGCGCCGGGTCGATTCTGATTCGCCAGCGCGGCACCAAGTTTCACCCAGGCATCAACGTCGGCAAGGGTGGCGACGACACCCTTTTCGCCACTGCTGACGGCAAGGTCAAGTTTGGGTTCCGCAAGGGACGCAAACTGATCGACATTCTCACCGACTAGCATCAGCGCATTGCTGGCAAGGCCAGCAGATAACTGACTTGATCAAGACGGAGCGTAAATCGCTCCGTTTTTTTCGTTGGGTGACTTATCCCAAAGGGTCAAGTGCATACCACAGCGGGCCGATAGAGGGGTGTGGTATCTAGATGGCGCGAAAAACGACGTAACCGTTCGCGGGGCGCAGCATTGGTCGAAGCGGCTTTGGTCACTCCGGTCTTCTTCATGATCCTCTTTGCGATCATCGAGTTCGGATTCTTGTTCCGAAACTACCTCACGATCGGTGCAGTGACGGCTGAGACTGCTCGAACCGCCGCCATTCGAGGCAATGACCCTGACGCCGATTTTCAGACGTTGCAGACCTTCCGCCAGGCCTTTGGCGCCTGGGATCTACAAGACTTCGAAGTCATCGTGATCTACAGGGCCGACAATCCGGATGATCCGGTTCCGCCAAGTTGCCTAATCGCCTCCAACATGACCGACAACTGCAATCGCTACACCGTTGCCGACCTATTCAAGAACGAGGTTGACGGCACCACCGTGAACTTTGGCGGTTGCACCGCATCCGCGCCGTATCCAGTACCGAATCAGTCACTCGACCGATTTTGGTGTCCGATTGGCCGAGACGCCGCGCTCACTGGCGGCGTCGACCTGATCGGTGTGTACGTGGAAGGCACCCACCAGTATCTGACTGGTTTCTTCGGCGATGATGCCAAGTTGACCTATACCCAAGTCGTTCGAATTGAACCGGAGCGAAATTGATGAACCGGCTGAGAAAGCGGCGCGCTGCTGCGAAACAACGGGGAGCGATCCTCGTCGAACTAGCTTTTGTTGTTCCTGTGCTCATGCTGATCGTGGTCGGCATGTTCGAAATGGGCATGGCGTGGAGAGCCAAGATCTCGACGACACAGGCAGTTCGTCAGTCGGTCAGAGTCGTGTCACACCTGGGGAACGATCCGCTGGTTCAGGTTGACCGGGAGGCGCTGCTGGCCCTGCGGGCGAGCATGAATACCCAGTGGGCTTTCGTGAATTACGTGGTGATCTATAAAGCTGACAATGCCGGCGGAATGACCAACTCAACGTGCCACACCGCCTCGGTAACGAACGTCTGTAACTACTACGGTCCGGCATTGCTTGCCGACCTCGATAACAACGCGAACCCAACTTGGAATGACGCTCACTCATCAGTGAAATACAAGTGGAGCACTCGCAGCGATGCGGTTCTGACGCCAGACCACGTCGGCGTATTTGTTGAGATCGACCACGACTGGCAAACCAACATGTTCCCTGGCGACGGTGTCGCAATTAGCGGCTCAGCCGTGATGCGTGTCGAACCGGAAGTCGGATAAGGAAGTGTCCTCGGTGTCTCGAGCAAAACGATCAGAACAAGGCGGCTACGTTGCCGCGATGACGGCGC
>JBBKWJ010000009.1:0-10896 GCA_037968895.1 Acidimicrobiales bacterium | reverse complement strand
GTCCAGTTGTAGCCGCCGTAGTATCGGCGGTGCATGATCGACGAGGAGAAGCCGCAACCCCTCCTGAGCCGCTGGGAGTTTCCCGACGCCCGCACGCTCCCCTCCGACCAAGACTTCATCGGAGTCGGGGCCGACCTCGAGCCTGGCACTCTGCTCGCCGCATACCAGGCCGGTTACTTTCCGATGCCAGTCGAAGCCGGCATCCGGAAGCGCAGCCAGATCGGCTGGTTCAGTCCAGACCCACGGGGCACCCTCCCGCTCGACGGGCTGTTGGTTTCGCGATCGTTGCGACGCTCGTTGCGGCGGTACCGGGTGACCTTCAATCAAGCGTTTCCCTCGGTCATTGCCGCCTGCGGCGATCCTCGTCGGCCCCAAGGGTGGATCGACGACAAGATCAAGGCGGCATACACCCGGCTCCATCAACTTGGCTTCGCTCAAAGTGTCGAGACCTGGGAAGACGACACGCTGGTCGGTGGCCTGTACGGCGTCTCGCTCGGCGGCTTGTTCGCAGGCGAGTCGATGTTTCACCTACAAACCGATGCCTCGAAGGTGGCACTCGTACATCTTGTTGAGCTGCTCCGCGACGGACAACCTCGCCTACTTGACGTGCAATGGGCAACCGAGCACCTTCAATCGCTCGGCGTCGTCGAGACCAAAAGGACCGACTACCTCGATCATCTGGCACTGGCATGCCGATTGTCACCCCTAGAAATATTCGACCGGGGGCCAACTTCCGGGGGAGACTAGGAGAATGACTGACCGCCCTTGGATGATGCGCACCTATTCTGGCCACTCAACCGCCAGTGCCTCGAACGAGCTCTACCGCACCAACCTGGCGAAGGGACAGACCGGACTGTCGATCGCATTCGACCTGCCAACCCAGACTGGCTACGACGCCGACCACCCGTTGGCCCGAGGCGAGGTCGGAAAGGTTGGCGTGCCCGTCGCTCACAAGGGCCACATGTCGACCCTGCTCGATCAGATTCCTGTCGATCAGATGAACACCTCGATGACAATCAACGCGCCAGCGGCTTGGATGCTCGCGTTGTATGTGGCTGCGGCGGAAGACAAGGGCATTGCCTCGGATGTGCTTCGCGGCACCACGCAGAACGACATCGTCAAGGAATACCTCAGCCGAGGCACCTACATTTTCCCGCCGGTCGAGAGCCGCCGACTCATCGTCGACATGTTTGCCTACTGCACCGAGCACGCTCCGCTTTGGAACCCGATGAACGTGTGCAGCTACCACCTGCAAGAAGCGGGGGCGACCCCAGTGCAGGAAATCGCATACTCGCTAGCCACCGCCATTGGCGTACTCGATGCGGTCAAGGCGTCAGGCCAGGTGAGCGAAGATCGCTTCCCCGCCGTGGTCGCCTCGGTGTCGTTCTTCGTCAATGCTGGTATTCGTTTCATTGAAGAGACCTGCAAGATGCGGGCATTCACGCAGATGTGGGACTCGATCACCAAAGATCGCTATGGCATCACCGATCCGAAGGCCCGTCGGTTCCGCTACGGCGTCCAGGTCAACTCGCTTGGGCTCACCGAAGCTCAGCCCGAAAACAACGTGCAGCGCATCGTGCTTGAGATGCTTGGAGTCACGCTCTCCAAAGACGCTCGCGCCCGTTCGCTACAGCTGCCGGCTTGGAACGAAGCGCTCGGCCTACCCCGCCCATGGGACCAGCAGTGGTCGCTCCGCATCCAGCAGGTGCTCGCCTTCGAGACCGACCTCCTGGAATACGACGACATCTTTGCTGGCTCCCATGTCATTGAAGGAAAAACCACAGAGTTGATCGAAGCGGCAACAGTCGAGCTCGACGACGTGCTCGAACGAGGCGGCGCGTTTGAGGCAATTGACGAGCTCAAAGGGCGACTCGTGCGCTCCCACGCCGAACGCATGCGCCGCATCGAACGAGGCGAGCAGACAATTGTTGGCGTCAACAAGTTCACTGAGGCCGAAGACTCGCCGCTTGGCGGATCAGAGAGCATTCTGAAGGTCGACGCCACGGTTCACGACGAAATGGTCGCCGACCTCGAAGCGTGGCGCTCAAGTCGTGACCAGCCAGCCGTCGACGCCGCGCTCAGCGCACTTCGCACCGCGGCCGTCGAAGGCACCAACATCATGCCCCCGTCGATCGCCTTAGCTCACGCCGGCGGCACCACGGGCGAGTGGGCTCAGTGCCTTCGCGACATTTTTGGCGAGTACCGAGCCCCAACCGGCGTCGCCGCAGCCGCTGGTGCCGGCGGCGGATCAGATGTGCTGCGAGCGATTGCCGCCAAACTCCAGGGCAATCCTGACGGCCCTCCTCGGCTGCTCGTGGCCAAGCCAGGCCTCGACGGGCACTCAAACGGCGCAGAACAGATCGCAGTTGCCGCCCGCGACGCTGGCATGGAGGTCATCTACGAAGGTATCCGCCTAACCCCCGAGCAGATTGTGGCCGCCGCGCGAGACGAAGATGTCGACGCAATCGGCCTCTCTATCCTTTCCGGCAGCCACCTCGAACTCGTGCCAGACACTCTTGCGCTTCTTCGTGCCGAGGGCGTTACCGCTCCTGTCGTGGTGGGCGGAATCATCCCCGAATCTGACCGCCAGGTTTTGCTCAACGCTGGCGTTGCCGCCGTGTTCACTCCGAAGGACTTTGAGATCGGGGCGATCATTGCGAAGATCGCCGAATTGGCGCTCGCGTACCGAGACGAATAGAGCCGCTCATCAACCGGTGAACCCGTTACGTTCGGCGATGGGCTAAGTTTCGCTGTGCTGGCCATTCAGACCAGGCACTACGGAGCAGAAACAATTCAAACTTCCGCTCCCGGAGTGCTTCACTTCCTGCCGAAACTTCCGATGGAATCATCAATGAGTAGAAAAACCGCTCTCCCAGGATTTCTCGCTGGCTGCCTCGGCTTGCTAGCCGGAGTCATAGCCGCTGTCTTCGACGTACGCATCTTTAGCGCCGTGTCTGGCTTGCTAGCCCTTGCGGCCGGTGTAGCCGGCCTCAGCGTGGCCCAGCGACTGTCAGAACAGGCTGCCGTGCAGCGCCTCGTCGAAGACGAGCTGCGAGCCGTGCGCGCCGAAGCGCAAGAAAACGAAGAACGGCTGCGAGCCGAAATCGACTCCGCAACCATCGAAGAGTTCGTCGAAGTTGAAGAGCCAGTCGACACCTTGACTGATGCCTCAACCGGTCTTTTCTCCGAGAGCTTCTACGGCGTCGCCCTCGAGTCTCGAATTGCGGCCGCTCGCCGCCACCTCCGACCGGTCGCCATCGTCCTTCTCGAAGTTGTCGAAGGACTTTCGCAAGGCACTGCGAGCGATGCCGACGCTCAACTCGTAGCTGAGGCCATCCGGATCACATTGCGCGACGCCGATACGGCGTGTCGTTTGCGTAGTGGCCAGTTCGCTTTGCTCCTCGAAGACACCCCTGAAAACGGTGCGATCTGGACCGTCGAACGAATTCGCCGTCAGCTTCTGACCAGCAAAGAGGGCCTGACTCTCTGGGCTGGCGTTGCCTGCTACCCGGCACATGCCTTCAGCAGCGACGAGATTATGAAGGCCGCCGAAGGCGCCCTCAACTCTGCTCGTGAGTGGCGTCAAGACCGCATCGAAGTAGCCGTCGTCGCTGCAGACTAAGAAGTAGCCGTCGTCGCCCTAAACGGGTTTTGTTGGTGTCTTCACCACGATGACCCAAGTTCCGACAAGCCCGAGCGCAACAACGATCAGGCGGATCACAAGCGGCTCGATAAGCACGCCAGCGCTCAAGCCGATCGCGGTCCACATCATGATGAGCGCCGTCTTCTTGGCCCGAAGCGGCATACCAAGCCCGGCCCGATAGTCGCGGACAAGCGGGCCGACGCCAGGCAAGTTGAGTACCCACCGCTCGAAGCGTGGGCTCGACCGCGAGAAGCAGCCAGCGGCACCGACAAAGAAACCTGTCGAAGGCAGGCCAGGGACCACGACGCCTACGCCCCCGAGGGCGACGCATACCCAACCAAGCGCAAACCAGCAGGCCCGAGCTAATGGTGAATGAGCGACCTTCGATTCAGCAAGAGGGATCAGCGAATCGTCAGGTAAGTCCGAACTCATCGAACACCTCTTCGGTATCGCGGCCAAGCGGGCGGCCGGGCCACCGCACGCTGCCCGGCGTTTCCGAAAGGCGGGCAATCAGCCCTGGCATTGGGTAGCCCTCGGCCTCAATCATCGACTCGCGAGCAACGACATGGGGGTCAGCGCAGAGGGCTTCCATGTCATATACGGGGGCGACCGCGGCGTCAGCAGCAGCGAATGCTTCAAGCACCTCGTCCTGAGTCCGGGCGCTCACCCACTCCGACATCCTGGCTTCGACCAGATCGCGATTGGCCATTCGGTCCGCCGTCGTCGCAACACGAGGGTCGCCGCCGAGCCCGACCAACGCCATCACACGAGCGGCGACGGTGTCAGCCGACGTAGAGACCGCAACCCACTGCTCATCGCTGGTCAGATAGGTGCCACGCGGCACCGAGTAGGGCAGCCCGCTGCCAAGGCGCGGCTGCTGCTCACCGTTGCGGAGCCAGAGTGAGGGCAGCGGCCCCATCATCTGGATCAGGCTCTCGAGGAGGTTCACGTCAACAACCTGACCAACGCCAGAGTGCAACGCCACCATGGCCGCAAATGCGCCAGCCAAACCAGTGACCTCGTCGGTTAGCGCGATCGGGGGCAGGGTAGGTGCACCGTCTTCGGCGCCGTTGATGGCGGCAAACCCAGACATCGCTTCCGCGAGGGTGGCGAATCCAGGACGATCTTTGTATGGTCCCGTCTGGCCAAAGGCGGTAACGCTGACGATGACAAGCTTGGGGTTGTAGCGGTGCAGCACCTCGGTGCTGAGTCCCAAGGCTGCGAGCTTGCCTGGCCGCATGTTTTCGACCAGAACGTCGCTAACGGCGACGAGCTTGAGCAGCCGGTCGCGGTCATCCGTTGTGGTGAGGTCGAGCTCGATGAAGCGCTTGTTTCGGTTGGCGCCTTTGAAGAAGAATGTCTCGTTGTCTTCCTTGTCGCGCCACCCTAAGTTGCGGGCCGTGTCACCGATCGCCCGTCGCTCAACCTTTATGACGTCGGCACCGAAATCGGCGAGATAGCGGGCACAGCCTGGGCCTGCGAGGACCGTCGACAAGTCGAGGACTCGAATATCGGAAAGAGGACCCATCGTCCTACGGGCGCTGACGGATTGCCGCTACCGGCTTCGCCCACCAACGACCGCTGAAGCGCCATGCCGGCGCTCCCGAAGGGGCAACACGAGTACTCTGCGCGGGCCGGGGCCATGCCAGTTCGATGGCCGCAACAATGGCAACTGCTTCTTCATCGGTTGGGTTGCCCCGGATGTCGCCGACCTGCGGGGTGCTCACAACGGTACGTTTCCGTGCTTGCGCTTCGGTAGGTCTTCTCGCTTGGACTGGAGCATGTCCATGCCTGCGATGAGCTTGCGTCGAGTCTCGGTTGGGTCGATGACGTCGTCGATGTAGCCACGCTCGGCTGCAATCCACGGGTTGGCGAATCGTTCTTTGTACTCGTCAATGAGCTCGGTTCGCCGTGATGCGGGGTCGGCCGCAGCCTGGATCTCACGGCGATACACGACGTCGGTTGCACCTTCTGGACCCATGACGGCCAGTTCAGCAGTTGGCCAAGCGAACGAGAGGTCGGAGCCGATCGACTTCGAGTCCATGACCACATACGCGCCGCCGTATGCCTTGCGGGTAATGACCTGGATTCGAGGCACTGTTGCTTCGCAGTAGGCGTAGAGCAACTTCGCTCCATGACGGATGATGCCGCCGTATTCCTGGTCGACACCAGGCAGAAAGCCGGGAACGTCAACGAAAGTGACGAGCGGGATGTTGAATGCGTCGCAGGTGCGGACGAAGCGGGCGGCCTTGGACGAGCTCTCGATGTCGAGCACGCCGGCGAGGATCATCGGCTGGTTGCCGACGATGCCGATCGGCTTGCCGTTTAGACGGGCAAAGCCGCATGTGATGGCCTGCGCCCAGTTGGCGTGGTATTCGAGATATTCACCATCGTCGACAATTGAACCGATGACGGCCTTCATGTCGTACGGCATGTTTGGGCTGTCCGGCATGATGTCTGCCAGCTCGGGGCAGAGCCGGTCGGGGTCGTCGGTCGGCTCTTCGAACGGCGGTTGTTCGAGGTTGTTTGAAGGCAAGAATCCCAACAGGAACTTCACGTCGTCGAGCGTGGACTGCTCGTCGTTACCAACGAAGTTGGCAACACCCGACTTCGACGAGTGAGAACCTGCGCCGCCGAGTTCTTCGAGGGTGACCTCTTCGCCGGTGACCGTCTTGACGACGTCGGGGCCGGTAATAAACATGTGCGAGGTTTCGCGCACCATAAAGATGAAGTCGGTCATCGCGGGGCTGTACACCGCGCCACCGGCGCAGGGGCCCATGATGACGCTGATCTGGGGGATGACGCCAGAAGCCTGGACGTTTCGGTAGAAGATGCCGCCATACCCATCGAGGCTTACGACGCCTTCAGGGATTCGAGCACCGGCACCATCGTTGAGGCCGATGAGCGGGGCCCCGACAGAAAGCGAGAGATCCATAAGTTTGTGGAGTTTCTCGGCGAAGACTTCACCAAGCGACCCACCCATAATGGTGAAGTCCTGGCTAAAGACGAAGACCTTACGGCCCTCGATGGTGCCCCAACCCGTAATTACGCCGTCGGTGTATGGACGTTCGGTTGCCTCAGGAGCACGGCTCCTGGCCAGCATGTCGAGCTCGTGGAACGACCCCTCATCGAGCAGATAGTCAAGCCGCTCCCGGGCCAGCATCTTGCCCTTCTCATGCTGGCGTTTGACCGCGCGCTCGGGACCCGCATTGAGCGCTTGGTTCTTGCGCTCTTCGAGGTCGGCGATTTTGTCAGCAATAGTGATCTCAGACACGAAAAGAGACCGTACTCGCTGCGCACCGCGATCGTCATTTCTGGCTGCGGTGATCTTTTGCACTACGGCTATGTTGATTCCATGCATTCATCGCAGAAACTGAAGGCGATCTGCGTCTATTGCGCGTCATCGACGGGCAACAACCAGAAGATCATCGACGCGGCAGACGCGTTCGGGTCACTCTTGGCGAGCGAAGGCATCGAGTTGGTCTACGGCGGCGGCGCCGTCGGCCTGATGGGTCGGATTGCCGACGCGGTTCTCGCCGGTGGTGGCACTGTGACGGGAGTGATGCCAGCGGGCTTGTTTCCGCATGAGGTCGAGCACAAAGGCGTCACCAACTTCATCGAGGTGGCAACGATGCACGAGCGGAAAGCCGAGATGATTCGACGCTCCGATGCCTTCGTCGCCATGCCAGGAGGCTTTGGCACGTTGGAGGAACTCGCCGAGGTCACCACCTGGCTTCAGATCGGCCTTCACCGCAAGCCTGTCGCATTACTCAACGTTGACGGATTCTGGGATCACTTCTTGGCCTGGATGGATCGGGCCGTCGACGACCAACTTCTAAAACCCAGCAACCGTGACCTCGTGCTTCAGCACGGCGATCCGGCCGAATTGCTGCGCCTCATTGCCGAGACTCCAGTCGACGTCGAAGCGAAGTGGATCGACACCACGATCCTGTAGCCGTCTCACATCAGGGAAGCGCTAGCTCTCTAACAGTTCTGGCCCCGGCGGTAGTCGAGGTCGAGACCTTGGTCTTCGGCCGCCCGGCTGAGCCACTCGCGATGAGTTGGGTGGGCGATAGCGATGAGCGCCGCGGCCCGCTCTGAGAGCGTGCGGCCCTGAAGCTCGGCTACCCCGTACTCGGTCACGACCTTGTCGACCGTGTTCTTCTGGGTAGTCACGACTGCACCCGAATTCAGCGTCGGCGTGATGCGACTGATCCGACCCTCGCTTGCGGTGGAAGGGAGCACAACGAAACCTTGGCCACCCTCGGAATACTGGGCGCCCCGAGCGAAGTCGGCCTGGCCGCCACTGCCAGAGAAATAGGTCGTCCCGAGCGTTTCCGAAGCACATTGGCCGAACAGGTCGACCTGCAGAGTGGCGTTGATCGACACGAAGTTATCTTCCTCACCTATGCGCCGCGGGTCGTTGACGATGTCGACCGATTCGAAGTGAACGAGGTCGTTCGCATTTACGAAGTCATACAGCTTGCGCGAGCCGAGGGCGAAGGTACAGACGATCCGGCCCCGGTTGGTTTTCTTGCGAAGCCCGGTCACAGCACCAATCTCGACGAGATCAACGACGGGGTCAGACAACAGCTCGGTGTGAATGCCGAGATGCTTGTGATCTTTGAGGAAGGTTGCGACTGCAGTTGGGATCGAACCGATCCCAAGCTGGATGGTCGCCCCGTCGCTAATCCGGTCAACGATGTGGCCCGCAATCATGCGGTCTTGCTCGGATGGGACGGGGGCTGGCACCTCAATCAACGGATAGTCGGCTTCGCACCAGCCAGCCACGTCGTCGATATGGAGGCGGTTTGAGCCGAACGTTCGCGGCATCTGCGGGTTGACCTCAAGCACAAACGGCACTCGACCAATCATCGCCGCCGCATAGTCAGCGCTTAGTCCAAGGCTGAAGTAGCCATGGCGGTCGGGCGGGCTCGCAGCTGCCAGCACGACAGCTGGCTTCTTCTCGAGCAGAAACAGTGGCACTTCGCTGAAGTTGGCAGGAGCAAAGTGCAAACCTCCAGCTGCGAACGCGGGGCGCGTGATGTGCGAAAGAAACCATGACACATGCTCGAGGTGGCCTCGGTACGCGCCATGGAGATACGGGCGGTCGCGCAGTGCGTGCATTTGATGGATTCGAACGTTGGTGAGGCGGTCGGCCCGCTTCTCAATCTCGTCGAGCAACTTGACCGGCTCGCCGTTGCTGATCGGTACGACAACATCTGCGCCAGGAGGCAACTGATCGACGAGTGCTTCGGCAAGGTCGGCAGTGGACGCTGGGCTTTCTGGCAGATGCAACGACATGTCGAGCACCCTAGCGAGCACCCGCCATCACAACGAAGGCCCAATGTCACTCCCGGTGAGGGTGTAACGTCGGCCCATGGATCTGCCAGTGCAGCCCCCGGTCAAACCAATGCTTGCCAAGGCTGTCGTCGGTCTGCCCGACCGTAACGACATTCTTTTCGAACCGAAGTGGGATGGCTTTCGATGCATCGTCTTCCGCGATGGCGACGAGGTCGAGCTTGGGTCGCGAAATGAGCGGCCGCTCACGCGCTACTTCCCCGAAATGCTTGAGCCGATCAGGGGCTTGCGTGCGCCGAAGATCGTGCTCGATGGTGAGCTGATCGTCGCCACCGCGAACAAGCTCGACTTCGACTCACTTCAACAGCGCATTCATCCCGCCGAGTCTCGCGTCATGAAACTTGCCGATGAAACCCCGGCTTGTTTCGTTGCGTTCGACATCTTGGCTCTTGGCGATGAGGATCTTCGAGAGAGGCCATACCGCGAGCGTCGTGCCATTCTCGAGCGGGAGCTTGCCAACGTAGAACCGCCGCTCTACCTGACCCCTGTCACCGCAGACCATGAGGTCGCTAGCCGGTGGTTCACCGAGTTTGAGGGCGCTGGCCTCGACGGCCTCATCGCCAAGCCTGTCGACGACCCGTACCTTGAGAACAAGCGGGCCCAGCTGAAGGTCAAACACATCCGCAGCGCCGACGCAGTTGTTGCCGGCTATCGGTGGCATAAAGACGGGGCTGGCGTCGGCTCGCTCCTCCTTGGGCTTCACGATGACACCGGTCAGCTTCACCACGTTGGTGTTGCTGCGAGTTTCACCGCAAAGCGCCGCGCCGAACTAGTCGATGAACTCGCGCCGCTCACTGAAGACGCTATCGAGGCCCATCCCTGGAGCGAATGGGCCGATGCTCAGGCGCATGAAGAGGGTCGCATGCCAGGGGCGCAAAACCGGTGGAGTGGCAAGAAAGACCACTCATGGGTTCCGCTCCGGATCGAAACGGTCGTTGAGGTGAAATACGGCAGCACGCTGAACGGACGGTTCCGAGAAGTCACAAAGATGCTTCGCTGGCGGCCAGACAAAACCGTTGAGCAATGCACGTTTGATCAACTTGATGAGCCAGAGCCGGCAGGCCTCGACATCGTCTTGTCGGCGGAGGGGTAAGTATGGCGGCCAAAGAAGCCATCACCCGAACGATCGCTGGCCAAGAGGTCAGAATCTCAAGCCCCGACAAGGTGTTCTTCTCCAAGCGGGGTGACACGAAGCTCGATCTCATCGAGTACTACCTCGCGGTTGAAGAGCCGCTGATGAACACGATCGGCGGGCGTCCGACCCTGCTCCAACGATTCCCCGATGGGGCCTCGGGTAAGTCGTTCTTTCAGAAGCGGGTGCCGAAAGGCGCGCCGGAGTGGCTGCAGACCACCATCGTTTCCACGCCAAACCTCACCGAGTCCAACGCGCTCGTCGCTGCCGACATGGCGCACATCGCTTGGGCCGTCAACCAAGGGTGCCTTGGCTTTCACCCATGGCCTTTCCATGCCGCCGATCCCGAGCACACCGATGAACTGCGCATCGACCTCGACCCCTCCCCTGGCGTCGACTTCAACGCGATTCGAAAAGGCGCCATTGAGGTCAAGGCGCTGCTAGACGAGCTTGGCATGCCGAGTTGGATCAAAACATCGGGGAGCCGGGGACTCCACATCTACGTTCGGCTGTTACCAAACCAGGACTCATAGGTGGTGAGAGCGGCCGCGGTTGCGCTCGCCCGAGAACATGAACGACGCCAGCCCGACCTTCTCACTGCTGCATGGTGGAAAGAGGAGCGGGGCGAGCGGGTCTTCGTGGACTACAACCAGAACGCTCCGCACAAAACTGTGTTTGGGGCGTGGTGCGTGCGTCCTCGCGTCGCGGCGCAGGTGTCGACGCCTATCCCCTGGGATGCCGTGACAACCGTGCAGCCCGA
>JBBKWJ010000008.1:0-2697 GCA_037968895.1 Acidimicrobiales bacterium | reverse complement strand
GGGTTCACGCAGGGCGTGAGCATGTCGGGTGATCTGGCAGATCCGAGTCGAAGCTTGCCAAAGGGGACCTTCAGCGCAGTTGGTCTTTCGACCGTTGTGTATGTGACGGTCGTGATCCTCATCGCAGGTGGCGTACCCATTGCGCAACTTGTGTCCGACGATGGGCAGGCAATGCGGAGCCTCGCCACTGTGGGAGCACTCGTAACGCTCGGCGTGATTGCAGCAACGCTGTCCTCGGCTATGGCGTCGTTCCTGGGTGCTCCGAGGATCCTCCAATCGATGGCGTCGGATCGGGTGTATCCACTGATCGGAACTTTCGCGCGGGGCGCGGGTGCCCAGAACAACCCACGACGAGCCGCAGTGCTGACCCTCGCAATAGCTTTGGTTACCGTCTCACTCGGAAGCGTCAATGTCATCGCACCCGTGGTTTCGATGTTCTTCCTCATCTCGTACGGTCTGTTGAACTACGCGACCTACTACGAGGCGAAGGCGGCGAGCCCCTCGTTCAGACCGAGGTTTCGGTACTTCAACAAGTGGGCAAGCCTTGCGGGGGCACTGTTGTGCGCTGGGGCGATGCTTGCCATCAATCCTGTTGCCGGTGCCGTTTCAATGGTCGTTCTCTTCGGCGTGTACCAGTACCTCGCTCGGCGGGCGATCCCGAAACGCTGGGCTGATTCGAGTCACTCGCACCACTTCCAACGAGCAGTCGAGAGTATTCGAGCTCTCGACAAGGAGGTCGAGCATGCGCGTCATTGGCGGCCACAGCTACTTGTGTTCTCGGCCGAGTCGACCCGTCGAGCCCGGTTGCTGACGTTTGCGAAGTGGATGGAAGGCAACAGCGGCTTCACCGCGGCGTTCCGGATCGTGGTCGGTGACGGCATCCGGAAACGCATCGAGACCGACGAACAGCAGCGGGTTCTTCAGAGTGAGATCGACGAGCTCGGCCTTTCTGTCCATGCAAGAGCGGTGCTTGCCCCCGATGGGCTCAATGCGTTGCCAGTGATCATCCAGTCGTTCGGCATCGGGCGCCTCCGATCGAATGTTGTCCTCTTCGGGTGGCCAGAGTCTCCGAATCCGGAGCAGCTAGCCGCCTATAGCGACACGGTTCGTCAGGTTGCACGACTGGGCGTCAGTGTCATGAGCCTGACGACGGACGAGGCACGGTGGGCCGCTCTCGCCGACATCCCAGAAAAGGAGCGCCGAATCGATGTGTGGTGGGAGGACAACGACTCTGGCCGTCTGGCACTCATGACGGCATACCTTTGCACAAGAAGCGCTGAATGGCGAAATGCCTCCATCAGGCTCATCTCACCTTCTGAGGGCGACGTTGATGACCAGCGGGCGTTCATGGAAGATCTTCTTTCGTCAGCGAGACTCGATGCCGAGGTCGTAGTGACCGACCAACCGATCGGAGCTGATACGAAGGAAGCCTCACTCTTGATTGTTCCTATGCATATCCGGCGGGGCGCCCTCGTCGACCCTCTTGGAGTCGACATCGTCGGGCAGACCGACGCGCTTCCAATGACGGCAGCTGTCCACGCCGGCGAACCGATCATTCTGGATACCGATCCATCGAGTGGCCGATCAGAGCTCATCGCAGATGCGGAACAGGCTGTGGACGACGCAACCGACAGGCTCACGAGGCTGGAGCAGAATCTTGACGAGCTGACTGCCGCAACCGCGAAAATGCGAGACGACGGCGCGGTACGAGAAGACTTGAGCGCAGCCGAGGACGATCTCGAAAGCGTCCACCGGCGAGTTCTCTCCGCTCGCGTGAGACTGACTCGAGCCACATCCGAGCTCGTCGAGCTCCTCGACCATCGTTCATGATCGCGCACGCTGCCCGGAAGGGATTCATCCGCTTGTCCGCCGAATGTGTCGGCAGCGAAGGGGCCGATGCCATAGATGCAACCGAGCCGGACCGTTCCGCCGGCTAGGTGTGGACCCGCCCCATGACGATCCGGTGATGACCCAGTTGATGCCAAGCCACGATCTAGCGCCGCCCGTGTGATGTCGGCTGTCACGACTCTTCAAGGCGGCAACTTGCCGAAGCACTGAGTCTTCAATCGGATGTCGGCTCGCTGCGAGTACCAGCGGCTGTGGCGTTCTCAGCTGAGCGTTGTTGGGCTACCTGCTCGATTGCCGTTCTCGCCGCCGGCGACGTCGAGAGGAACTGTCGGAACGCTCGTCGGTCCAAACTCAGCACGGTCGTCGACCCCCTCGATCGAACTGTTGCGTTCCTCCTGGAATCCGACAGCAATGCCATTTCCCCAAAGAAATCCCCATCCTCGAGAAGTGCGACGATCTTCTCGCCGGGGGTGCCCGCTCCATGCAGCACTTCGACCAGACCTCGCGCAATCACGTAAAACGAGTCGGCAGGCTCACTTTCCCAGAAGGCCACTTGGCCATCGTCAAGCCGCTCAGAATGGAACGCTGTCGCCAGGTCACCGAGGGCTTCATCGTCGAATGTCCCGAACAGCGGGATGCGTCTCAACCTCTCTGATCGCACTCGGGCTGACAGTCCATTCGCACTGACATCGAACCCGTGTTGCTTCACCCACATTGAGTGGAATGGGCCATCCGTCGACATCAGGTTCTCGAAACTGTCAGCTTCCACCACTTTGCCTGCATCCAAGACGACGATCAAGTCAGCGGTCTTGACCGTCTCGAGTCGGTGCGTGACACTCAGGATTGTCC
>JBBKWJ010000007.1:0-26092 GCA_037968895.1 Acidimicrobiales bacterium | reverse complement strand
GACTTCAGACTCGACAACATGCTTTTCGGCGACGACCCTGAGATCGTTGTGGTCGACTGGCAAACAACCGCAATCGGATCAGGTCCTCAAGATCTTGCGTACTTCGTCGGTGCCGGTCTTTTGCCTGACGATCGGCGAGCCTGCGAAAGCGAACTTGTCGCTCACTACATCGAGGCATTGCGGCCGTACCTCACGGTCGACCATGATGCGGTCTGGCACGACTACGTGCTCGGATCGGCCACGGGCCTGTTTATGGCTGTGGTGGCATCGCAGATCGTGGGACAGACCGAACGTGGCGACGAGATGTTCGCAGTGATGGCCGAGCGGCATGCGGAGCAGATGGCCGACCTCGATATCGCCAAGTTGGTAACTACTTCTTAGCCGCGGATTTGGGTTTCCTCGTGCGGAGCAGGCTATCGAACGACGCCTGAACGGCTCGCTGGAAGTGATCGGGATCGGTGATTGCGACTGGGTCAGCCGAGATACCGATGTAGATCGTGCCGTCGTATGACATCGCAGTCACGTTTGCTGCCGTGCCTGCAACCGGACCGAATGGGTAGGTCTCCACGACGCGGGCGCCAGATATAAACACCTCAAAGGGAGCACCCCGAAGGTTGCTCGTCGCGATGTCGATTCCGGCTGACTGTTTCCGTGCAACCTTTGTCACGATGGATGTTGGCAGCTTGGTCGCGATGGTCCCGACGACTGCCATTGAACTGTTTCCGCTTCGTCCCGACTTCTGGGCGCCAGCCGCAGCACTAATGGCGTTGAAGCGATCGGTGATCGGCATGTCGGATGCATCGACAGGGAGCCGAACGGGTATGAACGCATTGGAGCTTCGATCGCCCTTCTCGCGGGTCGAGATCACGAAGGTCATGCTCAGGGTGTCGAACTGCACGTCAACGTCGTCGTGGTAGCTGATTGCACCCTGGGCGACTCCGGTCAAGAAGAGGTCGTTAATCGTGCCTCCAAGCCGACTTGCAGCCTTCTTGGCCTTATCTAGATCGACCGAAACGACGTCGAACCGTCGTTGACGAGATCGTTGCATGAACAGCGGCGACGATCCGTGGTCGTCGCCGTCGCCGAAGACATCGGCAATCGAACCCTGGGCCGCAGCAACGACGTCGGTACCGATATCGACGACCCGTAGCGGATCGGCTCCCCAACTTGCGACCTCGCCAGCAACTTTGCGAAGGAGCCCCACGATCGGTATTCCGCTGCTGTCGCTCTCAGTCCGCTCGATTGGCTCTGGCCGGTGTTCGGCGAGGTCAATATCGGGTGGAAGCTCCTCGTCGGCAGACAGCTGCATGTAAAACTCAGCCATCTTGAGCGACCCAATGCCATCTGCGATGGTGTGATGCATCTTGATGAGGATCGCCGCGTTGCCACTTTCGAGGCCTTCAATGACGGTGATTCGCCAGAGAGGGCGCGACCGATCGAATGGATCTTGGTACAGCACGGCACACAGGTCGAGAAGCTCCCGCTGCGATCCTCCGCCGGGCAGCGCGATACGGCGTACGTGATAGCTGAGGTCAAACTCTTCGTCGAAGTGCCATTCTGGCGTCGTGAGCTTGCCAATTGGCGAGACGACGATCTCCCGCAATCTCGGCGTATTGACAATCATCCAGCGCAGTCGGCGCTTGAAATCATTCATGTTGAGCGGACGATCGCAGATCGCAACCGACGCCCCGCTTGGATCGAACCAGGGGTCTTTCTCAAGCTGCCACATCAATGTCTCGTGCTCGGACATGTGCGAGCTCATCACAATTGGGTTGACGGCCCAGCTTGATGATTCGCTACTCATTTGGCTGCCGCCCTCTTGCGAGACTTCTTAGAAGCTGGCTTCTTCGCTGCTTGCTTCTTCGCTGCTTGCTTTTGTGTCGGCGGCGCCTCCGGAGCATCCATACCCAGGATCGTCATCAGCTCACGCGTCTCGTCGGCCAGGCAATCCATGAGGAACTCCAAGTCGGGAACCAGGTCACGGGCTGCGATGAGGCCAACGTCGAGCTTGTCGCAATAGCTTTGCACTGTGATATTGAGGCCCTGCCCATCGGTCACAATCGAAATTGGGTAGAAGTGGACCATCTCTGCGCCGTCGAAATACAGCGGTTCGCGGGGGCCAGGAACATTCGAAATCACGAGGTTGACTGGACTGTTCACACGGTCGGCGATCTTGAGCCGCGACGCCAGTCTGTTGGCCCGGGCAGCAAGAGCAGGAGGCGCGAGTTGGGCCATGTCGAGCATCATTTCGGCGGGCAGAAGGTCGTGCTGCTCCTTCGCTGAATTCATCGACGCATGAATAGACGCCACCCGCTCGAGCGGGTCATCGAGGTTGGTCGGGATTGGAGTGAAGATGGCCGAGACCCGATTGGTCCATCGGTGCTCTTCCTCGCCAGTCCGAATCGACACGGGCACCATTGCGATCAGCGGATCGTTCGGCAGTGCGTTGTGGTGCTCGAGGTAACGACGAAGACCGCCTGCACACAACGCCATCACGACGTCGTTAAGTGTGCAGCCAAGTTCATTCTTGATGTCTTTGACCGTCTGGAGCTGCATCGAGCGGTACGAGAAGGATCGAGCGGCCGTGATCGACTTGTTGAACGGTGTGCTTGGTGCCGGCGAGGTTGGTACGGGCGGCAGTTCGTCTTGACGTTCGATTCGCACGGGTGGCGACATACCAGGCACGCCTCGCCGAATGAGGTCTGCCATTGAATTGAAAGCCGGGATGTTGGTCTGCCGAGCGATCTCTCGCGCAATCTGAACCTGCACCTTGGCGATCTTGCGCGGACGCAGCATCATTTCGACCGAAGTACGAGCGAGGAGCTCAGCAACCGACGGCTCAGCATCGGCGCGCCACGTGATTGGCTTCTTCACTTTCTCAGCCGGATTTGGCGTGGTGTCGAGCATCATCATGGTGAGCTCAGCACCAGCGGCTCCGTCGACGGCAGCGTGGTGGATCTTGGTCACGATGCCAAAGTTTCCGTCGTCGAGTCCTTCGATGACGTAGACCTCCCAAAGAGGCTTACTCCGGTCGAGGGGCCGGGCGACGAGACGTGAAATGAGCTCACCAAGCTGGTCGTGGCGACCGGGCGGCGGGACCGCGATATGGCGAAGGTGAAAGTCGACGTCGAAATCTGGATCGTTGATCCAGTACGGATGGTCGAGGCCAAACGGGACTTCGACTAGTCGCCGACGCAGTGGCTCAAGCTGGTCAATTCGGGCCATCAGCTGATTCTTGTACGACTCGTATGGGTTAAATTCGCGGTCTGCAGGTGGCTTGTAGATGATCAGTGAGCTGACGTGACCGAACGTTGTTGCAGTTTCCATCGCCAAGAATGAACTATCTATACCTGTGAGCTGTCGCATGTGTACTCCACCTGTCGTGCCGTGTCCGTCGTTGTATCTGTACGTCGTTGAATCGGGGCTTAGGTATCTGAGCCGGGTCGGCGTGTTGTCTCCGCCGAAGGGTCGCCGGTGTAACCGTGCGGGAAGGTAGCCCGAAGCTCCTCGTCGGTCGGGGTTTTTGCAATTGACGCTTCTGGGGGCAACTGGGCCATGATGGCCGCCATAATCGCCTGCGTGTCAGCGTCATGATCGTCGCCTGGCACGGTAATCGGCTCGCCGACCGACGCCGTCACTGTCGGTGGTGACATTGGATTCAGGTTTGGGAGTCTGGCTGATCTTGGCCACACAACTTCGGTACCCCACAAGCCGACCGGGACTATGGGAGCACCAGTGAGTGCTGCCAACCGTGCTGCTCCCCAACGACCTTGAAGCTCGGTCTCAAAGAAGGCGGGTCCCCGTGGAATCGTGCCTTCCGGCATGATGACGACGATGTCACCGCCAGCGAGCGCGTCGGCCGCAGCTTGAAGCGGTTCGTTCGAGCCGGTGCCGCGGTCAACCCGAATTCCACCGGCTGCAGCTGCAAGTTTGCCAATGATGGGCGCATCGAAGACCTCTTTTTTGCCAAGGAATCGAGCGTTTCGGCCGGCCATCGATACAACCATGGCCATAACAGTCGGATCGAAATAACTTCGGTGGTTGCCTACCACGATTGCGCCTCCTCGCCGCGGGATGTTGGCAAGACCGGTTATCTCGATGGAGGCATTGGGGATGAGTTCTGGGCGGCTTAGTGGTCGCATCCACTCTTGGATCTCGCGGCCTGCGATTTTGACGACACCGGATGGCGCATCGAGGTATCGAATAGGCCACCCCTTCAGCGCGGCGAGAGCGGCGAGTCTGAGGTCGGGGTTGATGGCAACGGGCGAACCGACTGCGCCAAGCAGCGGAGCGTCAAAGTATGAGTCTGAGTACGCCGAGCAGTCTCGCATTCTGATGCCATTTGACTTTGCCCATTCGCGGCAGGCGTTCCGCTTCTGACGTCCCCACAGGAATGGTCCGTCGGTTTCACCAGTGAATAGGCCATCTCTTTCGACCCAACGGGTAGCGACAACGTCGTCGAAGCCCATGGCCTCGGCCAACGGGCGCACCCACGGATCGGGTGACGTGGTGGCGAGCACGAGCTTGGTTCCGTTCGCCCGATACTGATCAAAAAGAACAGCTGCGAAAGGCTGGACCATTAGGAGAAGCTCGTCGGCGGCCGCAGTGGTTGCGATTCGTACGACCTCGGGATCCCATCCCTTGGCTACCCGCGACGCCAGGCGCGCTGCTTGCATCAGGAGTTCGTTCTCGCCGATGCGCTCGAAGATCTTGTAGTACACGTCGCTTAGGACCGAACTAGGCGTACCGAGGCCGTTCTCCGCTAGGTGCCGTTGAAAGACCGGCGCACTTGAACCAGATAGAAGAGTCCTGTCGAGATCGAAGAACGCCGCAGACGGTTTGTTAGCCATATTGGCTCTCCCCACTTATCACCATCGTGCTCAATCGGCAGATCCTAGTCGAACTTGCGCGTTTGTGACCAATGTCGTTCTGAGAACCTTACCGGCCGGATTTCGAGGCAATTCATCGGTCCAGATGACGTCTCGCGGCACTTTGTAGCTCGCCAAATTGTCTCGCACCCGCTGCTGCACCGCCTTCGTTCGGCGCTTTGGTGGCGCGAGGTTCTGATCGGCTGGTACGACGAACGCAACAAGTCGCTGGCCGAAGACTTCGTCGGCGATACCGACAACGGCGACGTCGAGCACGCCGTCTTCGTTTCGAATGCAGTCTTCGATTTCATTCGGGAACACATTTTCACCGCCCGTAATGATCATGTCGTCGTCGCGGCCGGTCACCATCAAACATCCGTCGCTCGTGAAGTAGCCGGTGTCTCCGGTTGCGAGGAGCGATCCGACGGCTTCTTTGCCGCCCCCGTTTGAGTAACCTTCGAAACCCATACCCGAGCCAACGAAGATGGCGCCGGACGACTCAGCTGGAACTGGGTTGCGCTGTTCATCGAGGACTTCGACGGTGCAGCCCGGCGCTGGAGTGCCAACCGTTCCTGGATGTTTTGCAAGGTCACGAGGCACCGCAATCGTTGCCTGGCCGACCTCGGTTGAGCCGTAGACGTTGTAGAGCGTTGGTCGAATGTCGGCCAGCCAGCGTGTCGAGACTGTGGCCGGCAATGCGGCGCCGCTCGACACAGTGGCGATGAGGCGTCGAAGCGCCCGTTGCGACTCAGGAACCTCAAGGAGCTGTTGGATGAAAACCGGCACGGTGGCAAGAATGTCGACATCGTGGCGAACGATGTCGTCAAGGCACTCGTATGCGTCAAATCGTGCTCGCAGCACCAAAGTATTGCCGAGTGTGGCCGCAAGAATGAGTTGGGCGGCGCCCCATGCGTGAAACAGCGGCGAGCTGGTGAGAATCGTTGCGTTGCGGGCATAGGGAATACGTTGCAGCAGTGCTGTTGAGCCGTCGAGGTCGGGACGAGGCATTCCCCGCCGAGCACCCTTTGGGGTGCCGGTGGTCCCGCTCGTGAGCAGCACCGGAAGCTTCGGCTGTAACTGGGGTCGAGTTCGCCGGAGCGATGCGTGCGAGTCGAGGCCGGGATACCACCAGGAATCACCACGATGGGGAGAGACAGCCTGATGAGGGACGCCGCTGGGGGCGAACTCGTCGTCGTGGATCACAAAGTCGACTGCCTCGTTGCGTATGACCTCGTTGAGCTGCGGCCCGGCCGAAGCAGTGTTCAAGTAGACCGTGCCTGCCCCTAGTTTCGACACGGCGACTGCGGCAATGACGAAGGCTCGGCTGTTGCGACACAAAATCCCGACAGTTGAGTCGTCTGACAGCCCGTATTGTTGGAGGCCCGCTGCAAGAGCATCAGAGGCCTTACTTACGTCGGCGAACGTGCACGCCCCCCAGTCGTCAATCACCGCGAGTTCATGCGGTTGGCGATGGCGGGCAGCCTCGTAGAGGCCAGCAACTGAGGGGCCCCATCGAAGCATCGATGTGGTGGTCGCAGTGATCTGCGCGGGGTGGAAGAACCCGGTACGGGCAAGCGAACGAAGCGACTTTGGAATGAGTTGCACCAAATGAGATTGGCAAAGATTGCCGTAAGTTGCAAAGAATTCTTCGCAAAATGCTAGCTGAAGCTTGCGCGACGGAGACGGCGGCGTTTACGCTCAATCGGTTCCCGTTGCGACCGATTGGTGTGTTGTGAGTCCCCAGACCGAAGCCCTCGGATCATTTGGAGAGTTTGTTCGTGCCCAGCGGCGCCTTGCTGCGTTGTCTCAGCGCGAACTTGCCAAACTGACAAATCTGAGCGATCCATACGTGAGTCAGCTCGAACGAGGTTTGCACGAGCCGTCGCTTCGAGTTATCAAGGCACTCGCCGGCGCTTTCAACCTCCGGATCGATGAACTCCTGCGTTGCACCGGGCTTATCGACGAGGATCGCGAAGGCGGCGTTCCCTCCACGACAGAGGCGATTCGCGCTGACCCACAGCTCAGCGAGACACAACGAAACGCAATGTTGAGCGTCTACGACTCGTTTGTGAGCAGATCGTGAGTGCGCCGCGGGTTGGCTTGGTCCTCGGCGGCGGCGGAATCGCCGGTTACTCGTTCCACGCGGCCGGTCTGGGTGCGCTTAACGAGATCACTGGTTGGGACCCTCGGACCGCAGAAATCGTCGTTGGCACGAGCGCAGGCTCGAGCATCGCCTCGCTGCTACGAGGTCACGTACCGATCGAAGATCTACTCGCCCGAATACTCTCCGTTCCCACCGATCCTGGCGGTATGGCGCGACTGCGAGCAATTGCGGGGCGAGGCGAAGCCGACCCGGCCCAGTTTCGACTTGGTTTCACCTCACTAGCGATGACGGCACGGGAACTGGCGCGCTTTCACAAGCTGCGACCTCTACGCCTCTTGTCCGGGCTTCTGCCAACCGGCGTCGTGAAAACCAATGTTGTTGGGCAAAATCTCGCATACCTGCACAGTTCAACATGGCCATCTGAGCCGCTTTGGATCACAGCGGTCGAACTCGGTTCGGGCGACCTAATGGTCTTTGGCCGTGAAGATTCTGCAATTCCAGTGGCGTCAGCCGTTGAAGCGAGCTGCGCCATACCCGGAGTGTTTCGGCCAGTCCCCTACCGGGGCCACCGCTATGTCGACGGCGGCGTGCACTCCGCGACTAACGCTGACCTGCTGGTTGGCGAAGGTCTCGATCTTGTTGTGGTGTTGTCGCCAATGTCGCATACGAGATGTCGGGGCATTCCTAGCGTGGCTGAAGCCATGAGAATCATTCCCTCGTTCCATCTGCAACGCGAGGTCAAAGCGCTCCGCGAGGCTGGTACCGAGGTACTTGTAATGCAACCAGACGATGCCGTTGTGCAGGCAGTTGGAGTGAACTTCATGGACCCAACACGGGTCGTGTCAGTACTTGTCGAGTCGAGCACCTCAATGTTCGCCGCATTGGATGATCCCGCCCTCAGGCCGATGCTGTCGACGCTGCGTGAAGCGGCAAGCTCTATCAAATCCCCATCCGACGTCCCCTACCCGGTATGACCATGGAACGCCTCACCCCAGAAGACACCGCCTTCCTCCATCTCGAAGACCAGGTCAGTGCGATGCACTCTGTCTCGGTTGCCGTCTTTGACGGACCAGAGCCGCCGTACTCCGAGATCACCGACCTCACCGCCAAACGGGTGGCCTACATTCCTCGGTTTCGTCAACGGTTCCTCGATATTCCATTTGATCTGGAGCGACCGGTATGGGTCGACGACCCTCATTTCAAGGTGGGCTATCACCTTCGACACACCGGACTAGCTGAACCAACCGAGCAGGCACTACAGAATCTCGTCGGGCGCGTGCTATCGCAACGATTAGACCGGGGCAAGCCTCTCTGGGAACTCTGGATCGTCTCCAATCTGGCCGATGGTCAGTGGGCCATCATCTCGAAGGCCCACCATGCCATCGTCGATGGGGTGTCTGGCATCGACCCACTCAGCATGATGGTCGACGACTTCGGTGAAGGGCATGCGCTCGACACCACATGGGCGCCATCCCCTCTCCCGACCCCACAGCAGCTTCTCGAACGAGCAGCACTCGATCTCATGTTGAACCCGGCTGAACAGTTTCGTGTGTTGAAAAAGGCGGCTCGGCTGACGGGCAAGATCGCACGAGGAGTTGGCCGCCCATCGGTGCCGAGCACAGTCAATCGGGCCATCGGCCCACACCGGGCCTGGTCGCGCACCGAGATTCCGTTCAGCGAGGTGAGGACAAAACGAGAAGCTGACGGGATTAGCACCAACGATGTTCTGCTTACATACATCGCACTTGGACTTCGGGCGCTGCAACAATCGGTTGGATCGAAAGTCTGGCCCGGCGACACGGCCACGACCCTGGTGCCGTACGCGGTCGGACCGGGCGGTGTTTTCACGAACGAGGTCGCATCACTGTCGGCCAAACTGCCGCTTGACTCCGACGACTTCGACAAGGTCCTCCATCGCATTTCAGCCCAGGTGAGTCCCGTAACAAACACGCCACGGTCAGTGTCTGCATCGGCCCTAACGAACCATCACGGACTCGCAGCGCCAACTATCGCAGCCCTCGGTGTTCGGCGTGCGACTCGAAGTGGAACCCATCATGCGCAAGCGGTGGCGGTAAATGCCCCCGGCCCACGCGTGCCGGTCTATGTGCTTGGCAGCGAAATGAAGCGGCTCACGCCAGCTATTCCGCTGCCAGCCAAGGTGCCGATTAGTGTTGGCGTTATCTCATACGCCGACGTTTTCTCAATTGGCGTTACGGTCGATCAAGACAGCAGCTTCGATGCGCAGGTTGTGACCGACGCAATCGACGCAATTAAATAGGGCAAAGCCCCAATTTGGCAGCGGCGAGCTAGACCAAGTCTTCGGGTTCCACTAGGTCGCCAGCAGCGCCGAGTGCCGAGGCGAGCATGACGGCTCTGTTGTAGATGGGTTCGAGATAGTGTTCGGCTGCTGTCTCATGTCCAGCCAACGGTGGGCGGCCAAGCGATCGGACAACTGCGGTGGCATCGGCTGTGATCCTGAATTCTGACGACACTGCAGGCAGCGCCGAACGGTCGCCCCAGAATGCGGTGAGATCTGCGGGTTTTGGCTTCGCTTTACGTCGAGCGCGCTTCTTACTGCTGTCGCCTGATGCCTTTGGGCTGGTTTGAGCGGGAGACCCCTGGTCGGTGGGGCTCTTCGTGCGGGACCGGCGAGATCGTCTTCTGGCGTTCATAACTCTGCCTCGTCTTGGGACATTAGAAGTTCGGGGTCGAGACCGAGCGCCGCCTGGAGTTGGGAGGCGTCGAGATCGTCGATCGAACTTGATTTGGGAAGAACGAGGTCGGCAATCTTGCGTTTGCCCGCAACGACTTCCTCGACTCGTTCGTCGACCGTTCCTGGACACACCAGGCGATGGCAGATAACCGTGTTCTTCTGCCCTATTCGCCAGACGCGGTCGCGAGCCTGGTCTTCTACTGCTGGATTCCACCAGCGGTCATACAGAACCACGTGGTTGGCGGCAGTGAGGTTGAGGCCGGTGCCGCCAGCCTTAAGCGAAAGCACCATTGCGCCTGGTCCCGTACCGTTCTGGAATTCATCGACCAAGCGGTCGCGTGCGCCGCGACCAAGGCCTCCGTGGTAGCAGGCGATAGGTACGCCGGTGGTATCGCTGAGGTAGTCGGCGAGTTTGTCGCCCCATGTGGCGAAGTGAGTGAAGATCAGCATGCGCTCGCCAGATGCGAAGACGTTTTCGATGATGCTCTCAAGCCGTTCAAGCTTGCCGGATCGTCCGCCGAGTTTGCCGTCGTCGTCCTTGCGGTATGCCGCCGGGTGGTTGCAGATCTGCTTGAGCGCCGTAATAGCAGCGAGAACCGCTCCCTTCCGCTGCGGGGCCCCATCCTCGACCTGGACAAGACTGTCGAGAACCGCCTGGTAGAGACCGATCTGCTCGAGTGTCATCGCGCACTGGGCAAGCTCGTCGATCCGGTCCGGAAGCTCGGCGGCGATTGCGGGTTCGGACTTTGTGCGACGGAATACGAGAATCCCGTTGAGCGCCTTTAAGGCAGATTCTGCGCCGTCCTTTGACGTCGTTGTTGCCGAAAGTTGCGAGATGAACTGCGATCGTGTCCCCACCAAACCCGGGTTGCAGAAGTCGATGATCGACCACAGATCGCCAAGACCATTTTCAATTGGGGTACCCGTGAGTGCCACTCTCGTCTTTGCGTCGAGCCGCCGCAACTGTTGTGATGTCTCCGACGCTGGGTTTTTGATGGCCTGGGCCTCGTCAAGGATGACTTTGCCCCACTTGATCTTTTCAAGCCCAGCCACATCACGAACTGCGGTGCCATAGGTCGTAATGATGATGTCGTAACGGCTTGCGAGACGGGCGAGGCCTGACTCTTCGGTCCGATTCGGACCGTGGTGCACTTTGACCTTGAGACCCTTGGTGAACTTCTTCGCCTCGTTTGCCCAGTTTCCGACGACGGCTGGCGGTGCGATCACAAGGGCTGGTCCATCGCCGCCAGTGGCAGCGATGTTTGCGAGCATGGTGGGCGTCTTGCCGAGTCCCATGTCGAGGGCGAGACAGCCGCCCAAGCCAGCCTTAGATAGAAAGCCGAGCCAGGCTCGGGCCTCAGCCTGGTAGGAACGAAGCTCGCCACTGAATCCAGGTGGGGTCGTAAGCACGTCGTCAGACAAGTTGGCGGCCTCACGAAGCAGATCGGCAGCCCAACCACTTCCTCCGAGCGAGATGCCGCCAGAGAACGGCGAGCCGTCAAGGCCAAGAGCATGCCGCAGCATGTCGGCGCCAGTGAGCTGCTTCTGTTCGGCCCGCTCTGCGAGTGCGGCGGCTGCTTCGGCCAGGTCGAGCTTGTCGATCTCAACCCATTTACCGCGGGACGAGACCAGTGGTCTGGCCTGGCTTGCGAGTTCTGCAATATCGGCTGCGGTCAGTTCAATATCGTCGAACAGGACGGACCAACGGACATTTGCGAGTTGTTGGGCGCCGACAACCGATGCAGCTCCGTCTTCGCTGGTGAGGCGAAGCGAAGGAGTCGCTTTCTTGCGCGACAGGCTTGGGGCTCGCAGGTCGTAACCAGCAGAGCGCAAACTGTCTGCGTGCGTGGTCATGAGCTCCCATGCCTCATCCTGACTCAGCATGACCTCGCCGCGACGGCGACCTCCTGGCCTCATCAGAATTGGGTAGAGCCGTTCAAGTCGAGAGAGTTGGTCTTGCACGGAACGGCGTCGACTCGAACTCGAATTGACAAGCGCAGACTCGACGGGCTCAAGGCCGTCGCCAGCGATTGGCGACCTAATCGCTAGGAACCACGCGTTGCTCTCGTCTGGTGGGTCGAGCGTAAGGACAAGGGCGTCTTCGAGTGGATTGATGACCGGCTTCACCCACAGTTCTAACCGCCGGAGGAGCTCGCCTCCCGCACGCGGCGGTGCTTGAAACGGCGTACCGGCAAGCGACGAAAGGATCGCCTCGGCGAAGTCAGAACGGTTAGTGATTTCGGGTGGAGGCGCTGGTACCTCAAGCCGATCAGCTGCGGTCCGGCAGATGGTGTCGACCATGTCCTGCAGGACGGCGCTCGTCATGTTCTTGGCATCGCCTCGATTGTCGGCGAGCGAAACTGCTCCTGGCATCGAATCGATTAGGGCGGTGAGTCCGACGTTGTCTACCAATGCGGGCGCCCAACGCACGTCGAACGAGGTCAGATCGTCTTTTGTGCGACGCCCCTTTTTCACAACAGGGACGAATCGGCCCTGGGCGACAAGCTGAACAGCTGTCGCCGCAACAAGCCCGAGCCACGTGACGCTTGCGCCAAATTCTTCGTTGTCAGCTGACTTCGCCTGGGCGACAAGCCAGCCGATGCTGTCGGACAACGAGGCTTGAACCGTCTCGGCTCGTGAACCATCGGGCAGCTTGAGACGCCGGAACTCGCTCCAACCGCAGCTTGCTCCCCCCGCTGATGTAAGCCTCGCTTGAACTAAGTGGACTGACTCGACGTGTGCTCCTGGTCCGCCAGCCCACGCAATGAGCTGGCCGGGGGCCCACGCCAGCTGCAGCGCTGGCGGCAGCACAAGATCGGGGGTTTCCGGCATTGACGACGAACCGCTTGGTGCCGCGATCGCTTCTTCGGCGGGGCCAACAAGCTCGGTCAGCACCTCGTCGACGCGGGCGAGTTCGTGTTTAAGGTCAACCAGGATGGCTTGATGGCCAACGGCGGCGCGTGCTGATTCGGATTCTTCGATCTTGACGTCGATGTCGTCGAATCGGCGAAGTAGCGCACGAATCCACCAGGCCCGGTTGGCGTTGAGCTCGTCGATTTCGCCGCTGGTGGCGACTTCGTCGAGCTGGCGCTGTGTCAGCGAGTCGATCCTCGCGAGAAAAACTCTGTTGTCAGAAATCGGTGAGACTGAGATACGAATCTCCAATCGAAGGCAGCAGCGCGACCGTGGACCGATGGTGGTCGGATCGCCTGCATCCCTGCAGGCGGTGGGTCTGAACTACGACCCCGCTGGCGAACGGCTCGAAACTCAACCGCAGCGCAGTTTGTATGTTAACCGCGATCGACTTCGACGTGGTGATATGCAGAATCTTTCTTTCGCGGAATTCGACGAAAGCTAAGTGTGTCAGGCGTCGATGTCGCACTGTGCGAGAATGCATGACGATCAACAATCTTGGAGTGAACACCAGTGATTCAACCAGTGGAGCCGGAACGCTCGGTCTTTTGCAATCGCACACTCAATCTTCGTTCCGTGCAGGCCATCGGGTACGACATGGACTACACGCTGATCCACTATCGCTCCGAAGAATGGGAAGACTCCGCATTTCGCCACGCAGTTGATCGACTGGCTGCGCTTGGGTGGCCAGTCGATGGGCTTGTCTTTGAGCCAGAAAGATTCAGTCTTGGCCTGGTCTTCGACCTCGAGCTTGGAAATTTGGTGAAGGCAACACGCTTCGGTTACGTCGTAAAGGCGCAGCATGGCGAGACAATCTTGCCATTCGATGAGCAGCGGGCCGTCTACCGCGAAGCGGTCGTCGAGCTCTCAGAACCTCGGTTTGAGTTCATGAATACTCTTTTCGAGTTGTCTCGCGCTGCGCTATGGACACAGTTCATTGCTCGTCATGACACGAAGCCATTACCCCGTGTTCGGAGCTACGGCGAGTTGTACCGGGCCATTGATCTCGCGTTGAATGCTTCGCACCGGGGCGGAACATTGAAGGCCGAAATTCTGGCCGACCCCGAACGGTTCGTAGAACTCGATCCCGATCTCGTACCGACGCTGAAAGACCAGCGTCTGGCGGGAAAGTCACTGCTTCTCATCACAAACAGTGACTGGCAATACACACGGCGCATGATGCGATATGCATTTGACAGATTCTGCGACGAAGGCGAGACCTGGCGTGATCTTTTCGATGTGGTCATTGTGTCGGCCAACAAACCGCGTTTCTTCAGCGAAGAGGATCCTTTCTTCCGAGTAGTCGATGAGGATGAATCGCTTCTGCTCCCCCATTTTGGACCCCTCGAGCAGGGACAGATCTACTTTGGAGGCAACGCTCACCTGGTGCGCGCCAACCTTGGGCCTGAAAGCGCAGAGCCGCTGTACGTAGGCGACCACTTGTTCGGCGACGTGCACGTCTCAAAGGAAGTACTACGTTGGCGCACCGCTCTGATCGCTCGAGAGCTTGAGCAGGAGGTAAAGGCGGCGGTTCGTTATGAGCCCGAGATGCGAGAGCTGGCATCTCTTATGTCAGCGAAGGCTGGGCTCGAGCACCAGATTGCGACCACCCGGATGGAGCGAACACGAGCCTCCAAAAACGGCACTGAGGCGCCGCCGCAGGCGGTGCTCGATCAGCTCGGGCGCGAGGCAAATCTGATTGACAATCAAATCGCTCCCCTGGCCCAGCTGTCCACTCAGCTCGGTAACGCGCTATGGGGGCCGCTCATGAGGGCTGGAAACGACAAGAGCCTGTACGCAAGGCAGGTCGAGCGCTATGCCGACATCTACACGTCCAGAGTCTCAAATCTCATGGCCGAGACCCCGTATGCGTACCTTCGTGCTGCCCGAGGCTCATTGCCCCATGATCCTTCGGGCCTCTGACCAGAAAGTACATGCTATTTCCTGCTTGGCTATGGATGGTGCTCCATGTATGAGTACTGTCTAGCCCGGAGGTAATCATGCAACTTACAAATGTGCGATCTCATCGGACCGTCGCTGAATCTCGACTCGTGGGTCGATCAATCGACGATCCCGAGGCAGGAATGAGAATGACGCTCTGTACCCCAGAGGAACATCCCGATGAATGGGCGGTGTACCTCGACCAAGCGGAGGAGAGCTACGGAACTCACGGCGTCGAAAAAGCAGTGCGCCGCAACCAGCTAGAGATCGAGTCGTGTGCAGGCTTCTGGCATATCCAGGACCGACGGACAGGCGATGTCGTTGGCGGCATGCGATTGCATGGCCCATACCCGAGTGTCGAAGAAGCCTGGGGAATTCAGGAATTCGGCGGTTTTCCAGAGTATGGCGAGGTTGCCAAAATTGTTGAACCGTTGATTCCCCACGGACTCATCGAGAACAAGGGCGCGTATATGGCCGTCCACGCCAAGTCGACGCTGAACGTTCCTTCGATGTTCACGCGAGCCATGAGCCTGTCGATCGAAGTCGTTCGTGCTCGAGCGCTAATGGGAACGACGGCACGACACACCCTGCCACTTTGGCAATACGGAGGATGCATCATCCCCCGCCCTGACCTCAAGGTTCCGTATCCAGACGACCGGTACGAAACGGTCCTTGTGCTTCACGAGGTGAAAGACCGTGATACGACAATGTCGCGGCCAGTTCGGGTCCAACGGATCAAGGACTGGGCCGCATTCAGAGGAGTGCCAGTCGAAGTAGGCAGGATCTAATGAGCGCGGCGGCGAAAACTGCCGATTTCCGAGCGATCATCTTCGACGACGGCGCGATTATTGCGAATGATGGCGACTACGCGCACATCGGTTCTGACGAGCAGGTGTTGGTGGTCGATTCACTTGCGACCCAACGAGCCGAGATAGACAGGCTTATTCCGCCAGTAGGCGAAGAGATTCGTGACGAACCGTCCCGCTGGGTCTACTACCCGTGGCGGCGAAGCATTGTGCGCACGCTTGGCCCCGTTGGTTTTCGACGGCTTCGACTCGACCGTAATCGAAACAAGATCACAGAAGCTGAGCAGCACAGGCTCGCGGCCTTGACAGTGTCGGTCATTGGCCTCAGCGTCGGGCACGCTGTTGCGTTCGCGTTGGCCCAGGAAGGTCTCTGCGGCAGCCTACGGCTCGCGGATCACGACGAGCTCGACGTGTCCAACCTCAACCGAGTTCCCGCAACATTGCTCGACGCAGGGGCCTCGAAGACGGTTCTGCTCGCGAGGCGAATCGCCGAAATCGATCCCGATATGGCAATAGAACTCTTTGACGAAGGGGCAACCGAAGAGAATATTGGTCGGCTCGTTGATGGCGCTGACTTAGTCGTCGACGAATGCGATGCCCTCGACATCAAGTTCCTTCTTCGCTTCCGAGCAAAAGAGCGGGCAACGCCAGTCCTTATGCAAACGAGTGACGGCGGAATTCTCGATGTTGAGCGGTTCGATCTTGAACCGGAACGCGCCTTGTTCCACGGCCTCGTCGATGTACCCGACGTCGCAACGCTCGCGGGGCTATCTAACGCCGACAAAGTGCCGCTGATTATGGCCATTCTTGAGGTCGACCAGGTAACCGCCCGGATGGGGGCTTCGCTTATTGAGTTGGATGATCAGGTGACTACCTGGCCCCAGTTGGCGAGCGACGTAGCGCTTGGTGCCGGAATGGTTAGCGCTGCTGTCCGACGTTGGGGGCTTGGACAGACATTACCTTCCGGACGCCTGCGTCTCGATCTCGACGAAGCCTTGTCGACAATTGAGGCACCAGAGAAGCCGCCTTTGGTCGTCGAGCCAGCTGCCACGCAGGTCGCCGCCGTCGGTCAACCGCTTCTTGCTCCCCTCGAGGCTGCACTTCTCGATGCAGCACAGCGTGCGCCGTCTGGCGGAAACTCACAGCCATGGGCGTTCGAGGTCGACGAAGAGTCGTTCCACATCTTCCTTGACCCTGATCGATCGAGCGGTATTGATATTGGACAGCGAGGTTCTTACCTTGCGCTCGGGGCCGCCCTCTATAACGTCGAGGTTGCAGCCGCAGCTTCGGGCCGATCCGGTACCGCAACTATTCCAATCAGCACTCTGAGCAGCGAACAACGAGCCGGAGCAGCCCCCGTCTGCTCCTTGAAACTCGGCTCAACAATCGATCCTGACCTGGCCGACCTCGTCGACCTCATTCCGGAGCGGTGCTGCACAAGAACTAACGGTCCCTCTGGCCCCCTGAGCGACGACTGGATGCGGTCAGCAACGGCAACGGCACAAACGGCAGACGCCGACATTTGTTTCCTGACTGGCGAGGCAAAGGATGCGGCGGCTGAGATTTGGGCTTCCGCTGATCGAATTCGTCTCCTTAACACGACCCTCCATGCAGAGATGATGTCGGAACTTCGCTGGCCAGGGGACGATCTCACGACAGGCATCGATATACGGACTCTTGAACTCGACGCGCTTGACTTGTCGGTGCTCTCACTCATTCGAAGACCAGACGTAATGTCTGAGCTATCGGGCTGGGACGGTGGAGCGAAGTTGGGAGATTCGACGAAGGACTTAATTGGGGCGGCACACGCTCTCGCCGTTATCACTGCTCCTAACGCAAGCGACGGCGGGTTTGTTGGTGGCGGACGAATCGTCGAACAGTTCTGGCTCGATGCGACGAAGAACGGCGTCGGCCTTCATCCATTGAGTCCGCTCTTCCTCTATGCACTAACGCCGGACGATTTGACAGGCATTCTGCCCGCTCGTGAGGCATCTGAAATGTGGGATCTTCGGATCGCGTTCACTGAGCTCTGCGGATTCCCTGCCGACCAGCCAATAGCACTGACAATGCGAGCTACGACGTATCAGGGGTCGGCGATTCGTAGTCTTCGGGAACCAGCGACGACCCGTCAGAAGGTCTCGAATAGCTAAACTAATGAATCTCCATGTCGATGGACCTACAAGGGGCAATACCTTTAGGAGTATGGTTCGACATGTCAGAGACGCAAGGCTTGACGCCTCAGGGGTCTAGGGAGCTCCCAGAGCATGAGTCAAGCGAGCCAGATCTTATTGCTAGCCAGGGTCGGCTCGACCTGCTGGTGAGCGAGATCGCGCTGCTGCTCATGCCTGCATCTGGTTCTAGCATCGAACAAGTACGAAATACCGTCGTCGAACGGCTCGCAACATACTTCAGCGTTGACCTGGCGTTTCTTCGTTCTAATGATCACGAGCAGCGAGCCACGATACTTGTCGCAGAATGGCCGAAGCGGCCGATCATTCCAGAACCAGATCCAATCGGTGTGGTGTTCTTTGATGATGACCTGCAGATGGCGATGACCGAGTTCATGACTGAGCCCTTTATTGCTCGGCCGGTCGAGCAATTCGACGAGTTTAGGCAGCGAATTGAGGCTGCTTCCGGCAGCGGCGATGTCAGCATCGCAGTTGTGCCACTTTTGAACCGAACGATCACGGTCGGTTGTCTGGGTTTCATTAAGTTCGGCGACCGAGCGTGGACCCCAAACGAGATTGGTGCGCTGCAGGCCATCGCCGCCATGCTCGTCCATCTAGAGGCGCGAACTGAAGCCGAGGAGAAGCTCTCCTATCAGGCATATCACGACAGCTTGACCGGTCTTCCGAACCGGGCCGCAATGTTCGAGCGGCTCGTGCGAACAATGTCGCGGCCCGGTGGAATGCCGGTCGCCCTGCTCTTCATCGACGTCGATGATATGAAAGTCATTAACGACGCCCTTGGACACGAGGTTGGCGATCGACTCCTGAAGGCGATGGGCCAATCGCTTCGACGCATTGCCCGTCCCGGCGATTTCGTAGGGCGAATGAGTGGTGACGAGTTTGTGGTCATTATCGATGAGGCGGCGTCAAAAGAAGTGGCGCAACTTGTCGCCGAACGGATAAGTACCGAACTATCAGCTGCCGTCGACATCGAAGGAAAGATGCTGAGCCGAAGCGTTTCGATTGGTATCTCGATCGGTGCTGCCGGCGATGAAATGTTCAAGGACCTTTTTGCCGAGGCAGATACAGCGATGTATCGAGCGAAGGCCGACGGAAAGAACTCTGTTCGACTTTTCGACGAGCGTCTCCAAGCCGAGCAGCGCGATCGGTATGCACAGGAGATGGAGCTACGGGCGGCGATTGCGAACGACGAGATCATCGTCCATTACCAGCCTGAGGTCGATCTCTTCACTGGTCAGATTCTCGGTGTCGAGGCACTGGTGCGTTGGAATCATCCAGAACGCGGTGTTTTGTCCGCTGGCGCCTTCATCGAAACGGCCGAGCACTGCGGCCTAGTGGTTCCGCTTGGCCAAATAGTCCTTGCAAAAGCGACTGCACAGCTCGCGGCATGGAAGAAACAATTCCCCAATTCGCCACTTGTGCTTCGTATCAATGCCTCTCCCGCCGAGCTCGTCGGCCGTGACTACGCCAAACAGGTTGGCCTTGCGCTCTACGAGAACTCGCTCAAACCAGCGGACCTGTGTATCGAAGTTACCGAGCATGTGGTCATGGACGGCGCAGGACAGGCGATGGAGGTTCTCGATCGCCTTCGTTCGCAGGGCATCGAGCTTGCGATAGATGACTTTGGCACCGGCTACAGCTCAATGCTGCAGCTGAAGCGACTGCCGGTTGACACGCTGAAGATCGACCAAGCATTCGTCAAGGCCCTAGCGACAGACGTGCACGATCAAGCGATTGTCGAAGCGATGCTTCGCTTGGCTGACGCGTTTGGTCTCGCCGTGGTTGCTGAAGGTGTCGAGACTGAGGAGCATGTCATCGAACTGGTTCGACGAGGTTGCCGACGGGCCCAGGGCTTTCTGCTCGCTCGACCGATGGGCGCTGATGACGTGTCGAACCTTATTGGGAAGCCGATCATGGCTGGTCGCCTCGATCTTGCCAATGGAGACGCAATTTCTGCCTGCAGTCTCAGCGACCTCACTATGCGGGACTAGTCCTTGTTTGGAACCCAAGTCGGCGAGAAGAATTCACGAATCAAAGGCTCGTAGTGTTCCAGCGGATTGCTCTTGTAGTCGGCGTCAAAAGCAGTCTGATCGTATTTCGCGCAGAACTCTTCGGTGTAACCGAAAAACGGTGAATCACGGAATTGTTCACGGGCCGAACCATCGAGTCCGATGTAGTCCCAGAAGTAGTATCCCTGGAAGATTCCGTGTTTGGCGACCATGAAATGGTTTGCCTCGCTGACTCGCGTTTTCACCATCGCAGCAGCGATGTCGGGGTGGTTGTACGGAGCGAGGGTGTCGCCGATGTCGTGTAACAGGGCGCAGATGATGTACTCGTCGTCGCGACCATCACGCTCGGCTCTTGTTGCCGTTTGGAGCGAGTGCTCAAGCCGGTCGACGGGGAAGCCTCCCTGGTCTGAACCAAGCCCCTGAAGCAGGCTTATTGTGTAGTCAGCGACCTTCGTTTGAGTTTCGACGAGGCATGGCACGATTTTGGCCCAGTCCTCTGCTGTCGATTCTTCGAACGTTGTGAAGCTGGTCAGTCCCTCTGTGGTAGTCATAGTGAGACTTTAGACCTAGTCGCCGCTGCCGATAGAAACTTGTGCCTGACAATCTCCCGAAACGCCCCGTAGCGTTCACATATCCAGAGGACCTCGACCCCATCTGGGTTCGTCGGCTTCCTGAGCTTGCATGCGCCGCGAATGCCGTTTCGTTGTTGATGCCGTACGCCGAGCCGTTCGTCGCTCGATCCATCATCCGGGTGCGCGACGATTTGCCTGTCGAGCTACGCGAGGTAGCGACTCAGTACGTGCGACAAGAGACAAACCATCACAAGGAGCACTACCGGTTCAATAAGATCATCGCGTCAAAGGTGCGTGGTCTCGGCCCGCTTCTTCGGTCGGCCGACTGGCTGTATGGGCGCTTAGACCGACGATCTGCACACTTCGGCGTGGCCTTTGCCGCTGGCTTCGAGACGGTTGCCTTCGCCTCGGCTCGCTGGGTCGATAACCGGGCAACCGATCTGTTCATCGGCGCCGATCCGGAAGTAGCTGGGTTGTTTCTCTGGCACCTCGCCGAAGAAGTCGAGCACAAGTCGGTAGCTGACGAGGTGATGCGAGCAATCGGCGTTTCACGCATCAAGTACGCAATAGCGATGACGATGTCGGCGGCCTTGCTCGCATTCTTTGCATTCACAATGACGCTGGTTCTGCTGGCAAATGCGCGGCGCCTTTTCAATCCACTAGCTCACCTTCGGCTGATGTGGTGGACGCTGACGTTCCTGATGGAGGCCGTGCCGGACATGGTGCTGTCGCTTCGCTCGAACCATACAGCGGCCAACTTCGTCGACCCGGCGTTTCTCAGCGCCTGGCTAACTCGCTATGACCTCGACACCTTAGACACGAATTCTGGACTATCAGAGAATCCGAGCATGACCTCACCTCTCGAGAGCCCCGAACTGAGTCGGCCTTCCCAATAGCGAAGTCCACCGTCATCGGGGGTGCGGGAGAGCACGTTGTTGTAGATGAGCGTCACAAACTCGCGCTGCGATAGTGCGCCGTACCGAGCCACAAACTCTGGTGACTGAGCGAACTCTTGAGAGACCACGGAGCGCTCCAGACCGGTACTAATCCAATGGTGCAACCCGGCGGCGTCTGGTTCGCGTAAGAAGTAGGCGCGGTAGAGGCGGCCAACCGGTCCCTTGCGATCGATTTGAGCGCGGTCGGTCTTCGTCTTGACGGCGAACTCGGGCGAGTCGGCAAAGCCGAGCATGACGGCGCCTCGACTGGCGCCCTTGTCGAGCACGCTGCGCCAGTAGTCCTGGCCACCGGTGTCGGGCGCACGGTCAAGCACATTGTTGTACACGAGTTTGACAAAGTCTTGGTTGGAGAGAGTGCCGTATCGAGTCACGAACTCTTGGGAGCTCGCAAATGCCTCAGATACGTCGCCAGCGGGTAGACCGCCACTCACGAGTTTGACCCAGTGTTCAAGTCCGGCCTCGTCGGGGAATCGCTTGAAGTAGGCGAGGTACAGACCGACGACTTGGTCATAGATCTGTCGGTGCCGGGTTTCCGTCGCCGCAGCTAGAACCGGTGGTGGCCCGGCGTCCGCCGAAGGTGTACGTAGGAAGCCAAGATCAGCGGCCCGCCAACTGAGTACATCGCCGGCGTTTCCGCCAAGCCATTTGCCGAGAATTGTTGAGTAGACGTCTCGGTAGTCGACCGTTGGGATCATGTTGCCCTGACCATCGAGACTTGTTAGCGAGGGAAGCGATCCGTAAAGGCCCCCCTTCACCCGTCGGCCGACCGCGAGGGCGAGTCCTGCGTTGCCATGGTCGGTTCCCCCTGAGCCGTTCTCTTTGACTCGACGACCGAATTCGCTCATGGCGTACAGCAACGTGCGCCCTGCGAAACGCTCGCTCAGGATCGAGTAGAACGACTTCAAACCCTCGTCGAATTCAGCAAGAGCGTCGCTCTGTCCGGCTGTTTGGTTGGCGTGCGTGTCAAAGTCGCCGAAAGTTACGGTGAAGACGCGAATTCCGAGGTCAGCGTTGATAAGCCGGGCGACCATCGTGAGCTGATTTGCCAGAGAGTAGTCTCCGGCATCGGCGCCGAAGAGCGCTTCGATGGAACCAGCAACGTCGAGGGCAACCTCGGTAGTTTCGGCGACGTCTTCGGCGAGTTGGCCACGGCCAAATCCACCTGCGCCGAGCGCCCTTAATGCAGCAAATTCGCGATCGAGATGGGGGTGGACTGACTGCTGCCGAACCGCGTTAGGCATGTTCAGAGGAATAGCAGAAGCGCCACCACCGATGCCGGTGGCGACGAGGGGCATGCTCGACCCAATGCTGACGCTATGGAAACCGTCCTCTTCCCCTGGGAGCCGATCGACATACCGACCAAGCCACCCGGTCGGTACAAATGTTGATGTCGGAACTCCAGATTCGACTCTGGCGGCTGAATCGAAGTGGCTCAGACTGCTCGCAGGGACGCCGACTCCTTCGATGAATGCTGCTTGGCCTTGGTCGAAGAGCTTCTTCAGCGTCGGTAGAGCAGGATGGAGGGAGCGGTCGGCCGTCAGCGGTAGCGCAGCCTGGGGTTGAATGGCTATACCACTTCGAGCAGCGTAGTAGGCCTGGTTTGTGACAGGAATGAGCGTGTTAAGCGAGTCGTTTCCACCCTCCATCATTATGTGGACGATGACGCCATCATTTGCTCCGATTGGTGTTGCTGCGGCGGCGATCTGCTCCATCCACACCGGCATCGCTGCGGCTCCACCGACCGCGGCCATGGTCTGAAGGAAGCGACGGCGTTGCATCCCGCTTAGGGCTGGCTTGGTCTCAAGGTCACTCATGCGAGCTGAAACTCCGGTGTGAGGATGGGAAGGAAGAGAAGCCCGGCCCGTTCGGACCAGTCACCGGGGGAACCTTGCGCCCGATTGGCCTGAATGAACTGTTGGACTACCTCGAGCGTTTTTCCAGAAGGCGAATAGATGCCGAAGAATTCCAAAGCATGCTTGGCTGCATCATTTGCTGACAGTTGACCAATGGAGGAGAACGCGTCCTTGTTGTAGGAACGCCAGCGGATCGTCGATGCATATTGAGCCTTTGCCCACATGGCCGAAGAGGTCATCCAGTATTCGTTCTGTTTCCAACCAGCGACATTGGGCGGCTTAAACGCTGCTTGGCCCAGTGGGCCTAGTTGCCACTCCGGTGTAACTTCAGCTGCGCTTAGGCCCGAATGGCGAAGTCCGGCAACGACGATTTCAAACGGCGCCCGCAGCAGTCCGTTGCGAGCGGTGGGCGCACGGAACTCGTCGTGCATGAAGACTGCCTTGACCAGCGCACTGATTTCCCATCCGCTCGCCTTGAACTCATTCGCGAGACTCTGTGCGGTGCTTGCTGCGGGGTCTGGGTGACCGAAGAAGGCGAACACCTTCTTGGCGACAAAGAGGGCGACGATGTCGCGCTTCGGCCCGTCGAGAAGATGGTCGATGATGCCGGGTCCATCCCAGTTCTTCGTGGTGCCAAAGAAGGTCTTCTGTCCAGTGTCGTGCTCCCCCGCGGTAAACGCGTAGTGCCCGTTCTCATCGAGGCCATGCCCCGTCCAAGCTCGAGCAGACTCTCGAACGTCGTTTTCGCTGTAGTTGCCAACACCAAGAGTGAAGAGTTCCATCAGTTCACGAGCAAAGTTCTCGTTTGGTCGACCAACCTTGTTCTTTGCGTTATCGAGATATACGAGCATCGCCGGTTGGGTGCTGACCTCTTTCAGCAGCGTTCTGAAGTTGCCAAGACCTCTGGTTCTGAAGATCTGGTTCTGATCAAACATCGCCTGCATATCGCCGACCTTGACGAGGCTGGAGCAGAGGTAACCGTGCCAGAAGAGCACCATTTTTTCGGCGAGAGGCAACTCAATGGTTCGTGACCGCTCAAGCCAGAAGCGTGTCATACCCACATATCGGGTCCAGTAACTCAGCGACTCGTCTAGGTCGGGCACACCGACTGTCGCGGCGGGAACGGTTTGTTGGTTCATCACCTCAAGGACTGCGTCTGACCAGGACTTGTTTTGCAGCCGCTCGATCGTGGATCGGCTTGCGCCGAAGCCCGACCGTCGTAGCAGATGATCTATGTCGGCGAAGCTTGAAGGCACTCTGTACCTATCGGCTCGACACGGTCTCCAACTTGAATTCGTCTCGATGATTCAGTTGTCGTAGTCTGCCTAACAACTACTCGCCACGAAGAAGGAACACCTATGCCAGGTCCCGGCCTCCACGTACAAGATCCAAGTAGCGACACCATGAATTTGGCTATGTCGGCGAAGGGACGCCCTCTATACGACGCGGTCAAGAAGTTCATCGAGGACGAAATTGACCCAATCACCGAGGAGTACCACCGCCTGGGCGAGGGGCGAGCTGATCGCTGGGCCTATGGCGAGGGTCAGCTTGAGTTACTCCAAGGGGTGAAAGACAAGGCCAAGGCCGCTGGGCTTTGGAACTTCTTCCTCCCAGACGCAGAAACTGGTGAGGGACTGTCCAACTTGGACTACGCCTACATCGCCAATGAACTCGGCAAGAACTCAATCGCATCCGAGTGTTTCAACTGCTCGGCTCCAGACACCGGCAACATGGAAGTGCTTGAACGCGTCGGGACTCCTGAGCAGAAAGAGAAATGGCTTAAGCCGCTCCTCGCAGGCGAGATTCGCTCGGCCTACGCGATGACTGAGCCTGGCGTCGCATCATCTGACGCCAAGAACGTGCAATGTAATGCCTACCTCGACGGTGAAGAGTGGGTCATCAATGGTGAGAAGTACTACATCTCTGGTGCCGGTGACCCTCGCTGCAAGATCTACATCACAATGGTTCGAACAAACGAAGACGCGGCGCCGCATAAGCAACAGTCGCAGATTCTCGTGCCGAGCGACGCCCCCGGAGTCGAGGTGCTCGGACCAATGCACGTATTCGGCAAAGACGACGCTCCTCACGGACACATGCACATCCGCTTCACCGACGTTCGTGTGCCAGCAGCAAACATGCTGCTCGGCGAAGGCCGCGGCTTCGAGATTTCTCAGCTCCGTTTGGGTCCAGGGCGCATCCACCATTGCATGCGGGCGATCGGAGCCGGTGAGAAGGCGCTCGATCTTATGATCACGCGTGGTCTCGCTCGCGAGGCATTTGGCAAGAAGGTTGTTCACCTCGGCAAGAATGTCGAAACGATTTCTCGTGCCCGTATCGAGCTTGAGGCGTGCCGCCTCATGGTGCTTCGTGCGGCGAAGGCCATGGACACCATGGGCAACTCTGAAGCACGGGTCTGGATATCGGCCGTCAAAGCAATGGTTCCTGAGAAGGTCTGCCAAATTATCGACCAGGCAATCCAGGTGCACGGCGCCACTGGTGTGTCGCAGTGGACTCCGCTGGCTCAGATGTACACCAGCCAACGCACGCTCCGGCTCGCTGACGGCCCTGACGAGGTGCATCACTTCGTTGTAGGGCGTCACGAGATCAATCGCTATGGCAGCAACGAGATCGAGGCCTCGGCCTACGATCCAGCTGTGGCAGACGAGCAGGCAGCGGCAGCATCTGGGCAGATGTTCTCTGGTCCGGGCTAGACGTGGCCCCTCGTCCTCATACGGGGAAGTGGTTCGAGGAGCTCACGCCGGGTTTGGTCATTCAGCATGCGTTGCGGCGCACAATCACTGAGACCGACAACATCATGTTCACGACAATGACCATGAACCCGGCGTGGCTTCACCTCGACTACGACTACTGCGAGAAGGAAACTGAATTTGGTCGGCCCTTGGTGAACTCAATGTTCACCGTCGCACTCGTTATCGGCATCTCGGTGCACGAGACGACGCTTGGTACGACGGTCGCCAACCTGGGGTTCGAAGAGATTCTGTTCCCTGCTCCCCTGTTCAATGGCGACACAATTCGGGTCGAGACCGAGGTCATGGCGTCGCGGCCCTCAAAATCACGCCCCACGCAGGGCGTGACGACCTTTCAGCACCGTGCCTTCAACCAGCACGATGTGCTGGTCTGCAAGGCGACTCGCGGCGCGCTCATGCT
>JBBKWJ010000006.1:0-43772 GCA_037968895.1 Acidimicrobiales bacterium | reverse complement strand
TGACTCGTTCGTGGTTCGAGACGACGAGGTGGATCTGTTTGCTGAGATTCTCGATGTGTACGCAATCGACCTTGTCGATGACATCGCCGAGTGGTTCGGCCTCGATCATACTGAGGCGGCAAAGTTGGCCTCGAGAATCCGGCGTTCATCGAACGCGACGGCGCAGCCTTCCATCCAATCTGCGGCTGACTAAACCCAATTAGGTCCAACAACCATGACCGGTTGCGCGGCCTCGCCGACGAGTCCGGAGCACGTGCGACTAATCGTCGGACGCGGCGTCGAGCGATCGCCCTTTGATGTCACCACGACTATGACGCAGTCGAGGCGTTCAGCCTCGCCTTGCAACGCAGAGATCGGATCATTCGACCGAATCACGCCGTACTGGAACACGCAGTTTTGTGGCCCTTCACCGAGCGAGCGGAGATAGTCGAGCGCCTGGGCCGTACCGGTCGCTTCCGAGTCGCCATTGTCGGCGCCAACGACTGTTGTGAGAAGGACCTCTCGGCCAAGGCTCTGCGCTACCTCTACGGCGGGGCCGATCGATCGCGCCGCGAAGTCGGATCCATCAAGCGCGACGAGTACTGGACCCTTACGACCTCGCAGTGGCCGGTCCGTACAGTTTGAGCCGGCCATCAGCGACACGCCGCCCCACGTGTCGGCCAGATGCTCAGCGACAGAGTGCTTACCGCTCCAACGGTTCTCTCGTGCGCTCCTCATGACCACGAGTGAATCGGATTGCAGTTCACCGATGATCGAGCTGACGAGGTCGGCAGGATCCGCATCGACCTGGACGCTCCTCGATCGCAGTCCAAGTAGTCCGCCAAGTTCAGACCCGAGGGCAACCGACAGCTCGTCATTCGACCCATCACTCAGAACAACTACTTCGCTCACGAATACGTCGGCCGACATCGATTCTCTCCAAATTGGGGTCTCGTTCACCGTTTTACGACGATAACCGGGCGTGAACTCTGCTCCACGACGCCGAGGCAGACGCTCCCGAACGCTCGGCCCGCGAGATTGGAGTGACCATGGGACGACGCGACGATAAAGCTTGCTCCCCTTGATTCGGCAAACCCGACAATTCCAGCCACTGGGTTGGCGTTATGTACGATCTCCCACCCATTGTCGATGCCGTTTGACGTCAGTTGGTCACTGACCTGGCGCAGGTAGCCACTCTCGGTTATTCGTTTGCCTGACGCCTTCAGTTTTGCCACTTGCGCCACGGTTGCCTCATCAACCACGTTAAGCAGCCAGAGCTTCGCATTGGCGCTCTGGGCCAGCGCGACCGCGACTTCGACCGCCGTTTCTGCACGAAGCGATCCGTCGAGTGCGACAACGACCGCCTGGTCAAGCTCGGTTGTGACACACTTCGGGCCACAAAGCATCAAGAGCCCGTCCAAGGCCTCGACCAGCTCGACGCCAACCGATTGCACGTCAGCGGACTGCGATACCCGATCAGTAGCAACGACCACTAGTGAGTCATCGGCTGCTGCCGCCCGAATGCCGGAAGAGACGTCGGCACTGTCGATGGCCGTACTGCGAATGCCCAGGCGCGGGTACCTTGCGGCCAGGCGTTTGGTCGAGGCATCGATGTCGCTGACTCCAGCGACCTCGTCTGTCATCCGTACATGGAGGAGGTGCACGGGAACATCCCACAACTCGGCGAGCAGGACGGCGAAAGAGACTTCACGCTCGTAGAGCCGATCAGCCCGAATCGGCACGAGCAACTCAGCAACCGGTCGATCATCGAATAAGCGAGGCGCTTGCCGCGATTCCGGTGTGTGCTTCATCTGATAAACCTCTTTCGGTGAGCTAGGTGAGCGCCTCAAGAAGGTCGAGGCTGCTCAAAATCCCCGCCACGACGCCGTCGGACTCAACCAGTAGGTGGTGGATTCGGAACTGCACCATCTGCCCGGCAGCCTCGCTGAGGCTTGCATCGATCTGGATTGTGTACGGGGCAGTCGACATGATGGTGCTCACGGCATCGTCCTCAGGCCAGTCGTCAACCAGGTCTGTACTCGTGACGATGCCGATCACAGTGATGTCATCCATGACGGGCAGAGCATTGATACCAAACGCCAACATGAGGTCTCGAGCCCGGCTGATCGGGTCATTTTGGTCAAGAGAGAGAAGGTCCGGCGTCATCAAGTCGCCAACACATGCGGCACTACCGAGTGGCTCAGTCATACCCTTATCGAAACCGAGACATGACATATGTACAAGGGCCGTTTGTCATCAGCCCGATGGGCTACGACCGGACGGGAACGACGACGACGGGCACTGGTGCCGTTCTGACAATCTTTTCTGCAACGCTCCCAAGCGTCCAGCGACTGAACCCCGAGCGACCGTGACTTCCTATGACCACCAGATCAGCCCCACTGATCTCGACCGCATGCAGAATCCCTTCTGCAACGAAGTCGTCAAAGCGCACTACAACTGACGACGGTGAGTTGGCGGCGTGCGTATGAGCGAGGCGTCGCAAGGCAGCTTCGGCTGCAGCCTCAACGCTGATTCCTTCAGCTCTGGCCGACTCGTCAAGGAGTGCTCGCTCAGGAAGATTGACATTAATCGCCAACACAATCTCCGCGTCAAACTTCTCAGCCATCATCGCGGCATATTGAATCGCTAGCTCTGACCGCGCAGAGAGATCTACCGGCACAAGTATCTTCGCTGGTTGCTTTAGCATCAGGTAACAATGCCGAAATCGAGCGGCCAACACAAGAGGCCAAAGCCTTTGCTACCCATGGCAGTGCTTGAACTTCTTGCCTGATCCACACGGGCATTGGGCGTTGCGACCCACCGGTTCAACCTTGCCGTAGTCGGCTGCTACTGCGGTGCGGACGGTCGCCGCCCTTCCGTCGCCGCTTCGAGCAACCGCCTCAATCGTCAACAAGGCATACCCGGCGTCATCGGCTGGATTGGAGAGGAAGACAGCGCAGCTTCCGTCGTGGCGAGCATTCTGAAGCCAGCCCGGCGAGAGGGTTGGTAGCTCGGCCTTGATAATCCCCTCTCCAAGTGGGTTCATTAGGACAATGTCTTGACGTCGAATCTCAAGAGTCCAGCCAAGCGCGTGGCCCAAGTTGTCCTCAGCGGATCCAGCGGCGACTGGCCAATCGCTCGGGAACACAGCATCGCTGATGACAACGATGGCGGCCCGGGGCGAGGCGATAGTTCGCAGGAAGGCCTCGGTGCTCCCCTGCCGTCCGGCGCCAGGCGGTCGAATCATATTCATTTCTGCGCCTACTTTCCGGTCGCGAGGCTATGCCGGTACAAGCCCGGCTCATTTGGATCCTCCGAGAAACCTACCCGACGCAGATAGCCGATATGAGCGGCCGCCGTGGCGTGAGTGAATACCTCGCGGTCGCGCTCGTCGAAGAGTCCAGCCTTGTTGGAGAAGACAAACTCAGCGATGCGAAAGTCTCGATACTCCGGCGACGCGAAGTCAAGCAGGGCCTCGACGCGGCCGTCATTGGTGCGACGTCCAATGAACAGTCCGGCAGGGACCATGTCGCGCAAGACGAAGGCAGTAATGAGGTCAGGTGACACCTCGAAGTCAAACTCTGGCTGGAACTTTTGGCGTATGTCTTCCTTGTGATATTCGAGGAACGCCCGGAGATAGTTCGATTCGGGGCGCATTGAAAGCGCTCGGAAGACCTCGGCGCTGTCTGCGGTCAGTTTCTTCAGATACCAAACATGAATCGCCGTTGCCGCAGCGTTAACCGCGACGATTGGATATGCGCCGATGAGTAAGCCATAGGTGAGGAACGTCAGCGACCCGCAAAGACCAATGACCCTCAGCCGGAAGATTGAGCGCTGAGTGATCGAGATAACGATCAGGCCCGACGCTATGAAGCCAAGAATTTCGTAGATGGTTGAGGCGGTCATTCAGGTCAGCCGTCCGTTCATGAGTGATGCGGCGGCTCGATGCGCCCGCTCGCAGGCACCGACGGGGTCGTCGAGCCAGGTCTGTTCGGTGGCATCGTCACTAAGAAAACCGGCGGCAAAAGCATCTCCAGCACCAGTTGTATCAGTGCCGGAAGCCACCACAATTGCTGGCACCGCAACCGCCGAGCCATCGGCGGAGTAGACGAGGGCGGGTTTCGGTCCTCTTTTTACCACGGTCAGCGCGTCGCCAACTGGCCCGGCGATGTCAAGCATGTTCGCTTCATCTTCGTTCGCAAACACGACCGCTGGCTTTAGCTCGCGAAGCATTCGACTCACTTTCGATACACCGATTGAGGCAATGAGCGATGTCGACGACGCATCGATCGACACAGGAATCGAGCGTTCATTGGCCCAGGCGATGAGAGTCTGCGCCGTCGCCCCGATTGGCTCATCGACAAGTGAGTAAAGGGGAATGTGCAGGCAGCTCACCTCGTCGAGCCAGGACGGTACTGGGTTGGCGAATTCAAGACAGGCCCGGCGATCCGTGAGCATCGTGCGCTCGCCTTCGGCATCAACTATGACGATGATCGTTCCTGTTGTGCCTGAACGTCTGACCATGGACACATCGACACCACTCTGACGCAGCTCGCCGAGTAGCACATCGGCCGTCGGATCATCTCCGACTTGCCCGAGGAAACGAGCCGCGTGACCACCACGCGCGGCGGACGACGCGACATTGGCTGCGCTGCCGCCACGGCGATGACTGATCGCAGCCTCAGTGTCGGAGGCGACATGTATTGGCGAGTGGAGTACGACAACAATGTCGTCGATCAGGTCACCGAGGGTTGCCAGCATTGGTATCGTTTCCTTCCACTGGGCTGCCCGCTTGAAGCTAGCGGCTTCCTAAATGAGCCCACGGTGATTAGGGTGCACGGTAATCGACTTGCTTCGCGAAGGACTTCATGACCCAAAACGCCAACTTCAGCTTCGATAACGTGAGCATCGTCTCCGTCGAAGCATGCGAGGCACCACTCGTCCTCACCTCAGACGCAGTCGACACTCAACTCGCTCCGCTGTACGAGAAGGGAATCGGCAGGCCCGGCCTGCTTGAAGGCCTTGCTGGTGTGATCGAACGACGTCAGTGGCCCGCCGATGTCGAGTTCACCGATGCCGCAGCAATGGCTGGCGAGAAAGCCATTATCGCCTCAGGGGTTGACCGCTCGAAGATCGGTCTTCTCATCGACACCAGCGTCTGTCGGGCGCGCCTAGAACCCTCTAGTGCGGTCACGGTTCACGACCAGCTTGGGCTCGCTCCTACCTGCATCAACTTTGACCTGGTCAACGCATGTCTCGGCTTCGTGAACGCCATCCACCTCGCGGGCGTCATGATCGACGCAGGCCAGATCGAGTATGCGCTGCTTGTCGATGGCGAGGGCACGCAAGAGCTCTACGACAACACCATTACGAACCTGCTTGAGAATGCCTCAAGCCTGTCTGACATTCTCGATAACTTTGCGACACTGACTCTTGGCTCCGGCTCGGCGGCGATGGTCCTCGGTCGCCTCGATGAGAATCCAGGAAGCCACAAGGTTGTGCGCGGCTTCTTCCGCGCCGCTACTGAGCACCACACACTTTGTGTCGGCTCCCTTGAAGGTATGACCACGGACACTCGAGCCCTTCTCGAAGCCGGCACGGAGCTCGCCAAACTGGCATGGGACGACGCGGGAGCAGGAGCCAGTTGGAATGGCTACAACCGCTACATCCTTCATCAGGTGTCGCAGGTGCATACCAACGCGATGATCGACACGCTTGGTCTTGACAGCGACAAGGTGCCAAAGAGCTACCCACTCCTCGGAAATATTGGGCCAGCCGCCATCCCAATCACCCTGGCCGGCGAAGCGAGCACGCTCGCTAAGGGCGACCAGGTGTTGTGCCTTGGCATCGGATCCGGTCTCAACGCCGCCGCTCTTGAACTGAGATGGTAAAGGCGCCCCTTTCGGCGCCAGCATCACTTCCAACACCCGGGATAGACGGCCTCGATCCAGCGTGGTCCCGACTCGTATCGGTACCTAGTTTGGGGCGAACTTGGCACATACTCGACAACGCAGTCGCCAATCCACGACTGACATTGCTCTGTGTGCACGGCAACCCCTCGTGGAGCTTTCTGTTCCGAAATCTGCTTCGTGACGCCCCACCCGACATTCGAGTCATTGCCATCGACCAGCTCGGGATGGGATTCTCAGAACGCAGTGGGACCATTCGCCGCCTGGCGACACGGATCGACGATCTCAGCGCGCTCACTGCAGAACTCGGTCTAACTGGCCCAATAGTTACCGTTGCCCACGACTGGGGCGGCCCCGTCTCGCTCGGCTGGGCAATTCGCCACAAGCGTCAGCTCGCCGGTGTGGTGCTCATGAATACGGCGGTTCACCAGCCAGTAGGCTCGCCAGCACCCAACATCATCCGCCTGGCGCGCTCGAAACCAATGCTGGCCAACGTCACCGTGAGGACCGACGCGTTCATCCGAGGCGCAGTCGAAATGTCGAGGCCGCGCCTACCTCGACCGGTCCGAGATGGCTTCTTGGCTCCATATACAACGGCGGCTCGGCGCAAGGCAATCGGCGAGTTCGTAACCGACATACCTCTATCCCCCGATCACCCGAGCGCCGAAACGCTCGACGCGATCGCCGACGGGTTGTCCTCGCTGGCCAATACTCCGGCGTTGCTCGTTTGGGGGTCCTCTGACCCAGTCTTCTCTGACCTCTACCTCCACGATCTTGAAGATCGGCTTCCCCACGCTGTCGTTCACCGGCACCCCAAAGCGTCTCATTTCGTTTCTGAGGAGGTAGACGCCGTCGGGACCATCTTCGCCTGGCTAGGAACAATCAACGACGTCGCCCAAAAGGCACAAACGAGCGAGCCCTCGTCGTTGGCGACCGTTGCGTCGTCAGAAACCGAACTCGACGCTGATGTAACGAGCTGTGCCCACAAACTTGTTTCTGCCGATATCAAGCCAGGTGAACGCGTCGCCTTGATGATTCCGCCTGGCCGCGACCTGATGGTGGTCTTGTACGCCTGTTGGCGCGTGGGCGTCACGATCGTACTGATCGATGCCGGGCTCGGACCAGCTGGCATGAGCGCCGCTGTTTCGGCCGCGAACCCCGCTCACCTCGTAGGGATACCTAAGGCACTTGCTGCAAGTCGCACGCTTCGCTGGCCAGGACGGCGAATAAGCGTCGACCCGTTGTCGGCCGTCACGAGCAAGCTGCTCGGCGTCGTCGCTGATCTCGCAAACGAGCCCGCTACCTCGGCAATACTTCCTGAACCGCCCGGCCGAGATGACCAGGCAGCCGTTGTCTTCACTTCGGGGGCAACTGGACCATCCAAGGGCGTCCGCTACACCCATCGCCAACTCGAAGCACAGCGCGACGCTCTCACCAGCCTCTATGGAATCATGGCTGATGATCGGCTCGTCGCCGCATTCGCTCCATTTGCGCTCTACGGACCAGCGATGGGGATCCCGTCGATAGTGCCTGACATGGACGTCGCACGCCCATCGACCCTCACAGCCGCTGCGCTTGGTGATGCGGCGGTTGAGGTAGATGCGACGCTGGTGTTTGCCTCTCCAGCGGCGTTGGTGAATGTGCTACACACAGCCGACACACTCACGGCGACCCACCGCGCCGCGTTCGCCAAAGTACGCCTTGTGCTGTCCGCCGGCGCTCCGGTCCGCGCTTCGCTTCTGCGCGACGTCCTCGGGCTGTTCCCAAATGCCTCGGCTCAGACGCCGTACGGCATGACCGAGTGCCTTCCAGTTGCCAACATCAGCTTGGAAGAGATCGACGAGGCCGGCGAAGGCGACGGTGTGTGCTGCGGCCATCCGCTCCCAACGGTCGAAGTTCAGATACGCGCAATCGACGAGTCAAGCCGCCTCGGCGAGGTCATCGTCAAAGCTCCTCATATGAGAGATGGCTACGACCGGCTTTGGCAGACTGAGTTTGACGCCTCGAAGCCTCCCGGGTGGCATGCCACTGGCGATCTCGGCAGTCTTGACGACAAGGGCCGCCTTTGGATCGCTGGTCGACTCGGCCATGCAATTCGTACTCCCGCTGGCATCGTCGGGCCGGTCAGGATCGAGCAAGCGATCGAGTCACTCGACGGCGTGGCGGCTGCTGCCGTTGTTGGCGTAGGCCCGCACGGGACGCAATGCATCGTGGCAGTGATTGAGCTTACGACTCCCGTGCGATCAGCACGACAGGCAGACCTCGATCTCATCAACCGTGTCAGAGCCGTTGTTCCCGAAGATATGGCGGCCGTTCTCGTCGTTCCTTCCTTGCCTGTTGACCGCAGGCACAACTCGAAGATTGACCGCACTCGGATCGCAGCCTGGGCCGAGGTTGGCTTGGCTGGCGGAAAGATTCCGAAGCTGTGAAGGTGTTAGTTACGGGGGCAACCAGCCTGATCGGCCGGCATGTTGTCGCCAGGCTTATGGACCGGGGCGATGAGGTCACGACCATGCAGCGGCATTCGACTGGCACCGACACCCGAGAGGTTGTCGCCTCGATACTCGACCGAGACGCCGTAGCTAGGGCGTGTGAGGGGCAGGATGCGGTTATCCATCTTGCAGCAAAGGTAGGGGTCACCGGCTCTTGGGACGAGTACAAAGCAGCGAACGTCGACGGCTCTGGCCTCCTCCGGGAAGCAGCGAGGCGTGCCGGTGTCTCGGCCTTCGTTCACGTCTCGTCACCTTCTGTGGCCCATGGTGGAAAAGCTCTCATAGGGGCCGGTGCGTCACCGGCCGAGCCGCTCTCGACACGAGGACACTACGCCACGAGTAAGGCAATCGCTGAGGCGGAGGCGCTCACTGCGTCGTCAGACTCCATGCCCGTCGTTGCCATCCGCCCTCACCTCGTATGGGGTCCAGGCGACACCCAGCTCGTTGGGCGGATCGTCGATCGAGCAAGAAATGGTCGACTGCCACTCATTGGGTCGGGCCTTGCCCTGATCGATAGCACCTACGTCGATAATGCCGCCGACGCATTGGTAGCAGCCGCTGACCGTGCCCAAGAGCTCGGCGGCAATGCGTACGTGGTAGCCAATGGCGAGCCGAGGACGGTGCACGAACTTGTCGCCAGAATCGTCGCTTCAGCCGGGATCAAATGGTCACCTCGCCACGTACCAGCCATGGCTGCAATCTCCGGCGGCGCCGCCATCGAACGGATCTGGGAGCGCACAGGCCGCGAAGACGACCCGCCCATGACGAGTTTCCTCGCCGAACAGCTTTCTACGGCTCATTGGTTTGATCAGCGACAGACCCGCTTGGCGCTTGGCTGGACACCTTCGGTGTCACTGGCAGAGGGTTTTGATCGACTGGCGGCGTCGTTCGAGGCCTAATCGATACGACTCGTGCCCGCCCGACGCCCTTCAAATCAACCGATCGTCGCAACGGCCGAACATCGAGGTCGTCTCGCTCGAATAGATGTTTCGCGGCGGCCCGCTCTACAACGACAGTCCCTGATCGAGCGACACTCGTGAGTCGGCTTGCCATGTTGACGGTCTGGCCGAAGACGTCGCCCCCGACACGGACGGTCGGACCGAAGGCCACACCGCAGTGCACTGGGGGTAGCGCTTCGACGGTTCCCAAGCGCACGATGAGATCAGCGGCAATACCGACTGCATCATCGAAGGTGTCGGCCACAAACATGACTTCGTCACCGATGAGCTTCACGACGCGTCCCCCATGCGAGGACACAACGTCAAACGCTTCGGTCTCGAATGTCTCAACAATTTCGGTTATCTCGTCACGGCTGGCATTTTTGCTGACCTTTGAGAACCCAGAAAGATCGACAAACCCAACCGCCTGAAGGTGGTCTTCGTCTCCAATTTCTAATCGCCGGGCGAGCGCCGCGACGAGGTGCCGCCGCCACACGTATTGCATCGAGTCTTCAACGAATCCAACGAAATCTGCATCGGTCGTGGCCAGTCGCGTCGTGTCGGCTTCGAGCAACTCCGGAATCGCTCCAAGCACGGCATCGGCCAGGCGGGAGAATGATGCCCCCATCAGTCGGGCCAAGCGAAGTATGTCGCTGTCGTCGAGCGTGCCCTTGGCGACCAGGTCATTCAAACGCTTGACCATTTCTATGTCGTCTTTTCGAAACGCGGTATCGCCATCGGCAACCTCGGCGAAGCCGAGGGCCCGCCACCAGCGAACGGCGTGCTCCCCATCTGCACCCGTTGCCGCCGAAACGTCAGCCCTCTTGAGCGAGGGCGGGGAGAGCCCGACCATGCCGTAAACATCCTGGAGTCCGACGCTCACGTCGACGCCATCGTCGCCTACGTTTGGCTTCAAGGCGTCACTAGCAGCTTGCGGAACTGGCTCATCGCTCCTGGGACGGGCTCACTTGTTGCGATGAAGTCTTTCACCACAGCTACAAAGCGTTCTGGGTCGTCGACGTGCGGGAAGTGGCTGCCTCCTTCAAACACCTCAAGGCGGCTCCCAGGAATCGCCTCATGAGCGGCGTATGCGTGCTCAATTGGAATGATTCGATCCTCATCTCCCCAGATCAGGAGCGTTGGCATAGCGGCCGCGAGGTAGAGACGATCCGTCGCATTTACGGACTGGCCGCACGGTTCGACCACCGATCGAAGTGTTCTCACAAACGCCTTGCGGTTCTCGGCTTGACTCAGCGATGAGTATGCCTTCCACATCTCGGCCAGCCGAGGCGCATGAAGTCCTTTGTTGTGAGCGATTCGGCTCACTGCGTCACCCTGGTCGCTCACAAACCGGGGGAACACGAACGGCATGAGGAACTCCGCTCCTGGGAGCGTCAAAATTCTCAGCAGCCAGCTCACTTCACGTCCGAGCCCACCACTTCCGACGAGGATGACGCGGTCGACGAGTTCGGGATGTTGATACGCAAGCTGCAACGCGATGCCACCGCCGAGGGACTGGCCGACAACGGTTACCGGACCGAGATCAAGCACCGCGAGAAGGTCGCGTAGACCACTCGCGTACGCCCCAAGTGAGTAGTCACCATCAGGCTTGTCCGACTCGCCGTGTCCGAGCAGGTCGGGTGCCAGCACGGTGTGGTCTTCGGCAAGTTGGGGCATCACCGCTTTCCAGGTCTTTGAGGAGCCTGCGAGGCCATGGATCAGCAGCACAGTCGGCTGCGATCGATCATCGTCGACGAGTCGGTAGGTCACTTCGTGACCGTGGATGGAGACGTGTTGCAGCGGGATGCCCATGTTGCCAATCTAGCTAACATCCGATTCGCCACCAGAGTCAGTGGTCACACTGTTTACAAGAAAGGAGCTTCGCACTAGTGAGCGGCCGCCTCGTTGTCCGAAATCCACTCGTCCAGCAACTCCCACTGGTCAAATAGCCAGTCGCTCAAGGCCGCCCGGTCCGTCGGAATCTGGCTATTCGGGACCGACCAATACGCGGCCTGGACACTGCGTCGAAGCGGGATTCGACGCCAGATTTCACCGAGCGAATACAGGTCTTCGAGGCCAACATGGCCAACAAAGACCACCGTTACGTCGTCGCGAGCGGTAAGTGCAGCAACAGCGCCCGCTGATCTCGGCGGAAGCACATGGGTCATTGCTGCTGCCCTTTCGGCAAGGGCCGGTCGGCCACGGGACTCCAGCCGCTCGATCGCCCCGGTCCACCTGCTCGGGGTCCAGTTGCCGCCCTCGGGGAACACGATCATGACACTGTCGTCGCCCATGGTGCTGCACAAGTCAGCGATACCGGCGAGGGCTGCCCTCGGGTCTTTTGGATTCGGATCGCAGAAATGGTGAGGGAGGCGCAGCATCATGTGGTTCATGAATGGGTCCCAGAGGAGCTTGTCAGCCCCGACCATACGAAGTTGACGACGGTAGTCCTGGATTACCGTCCGGGCCAGAAGAAAAGCATCACCGGGACCCGCGTGCCTGGCGAAGGTCAGGATCGGACCGTAAATGCGCTCTGTTGTCGGCAACACAAACTCGAAGCCCAGATAAAAGCGGAGCGCCCGAGTGACGAGCTCGAGCCACCACCCAAAGACACGGTTGTGCGCCCTCAGTGACCGGTCGCTGTGAATCCAGAAGCCGAAGCCGGTGCCAACCCAGAGAACAAAGACAGCAAGAAGCCCGACAAATTCGGTTACGCACAATGCGATGCCAAGGCCGCCGAGGCGGCTAAACCGCCATCGTTTGCGATCGAGGACGTCAGCGAGAGCGAGGAACAAGTGAAGCACCGGCGAGGCGAACGTGACTGCGCCGCTCGCGACAAAAACGATTGGGGTGACAACGAGTAGTCGGATTGAACGGGGCGGGACCCGTAACCGTATCGAGGGTCTCCATGTCGACACGGGTGAAGCCTAATCGACGAGCGACCTTCGAGTATTGGGCAACGCGAAGGTAGTCTCCGAAGATGGCACAAACAGCAGAGCCCGCCAGCCAGGAGAAGGTTGCCTTTGTGCTCGGCGGAGGCGGTCTCCGCGGCGCGGCCGAGGTTGGAATGCTGAAGGCGCTCTCCGAGACGAGCATTCGACCCGACCTTGTCGTCGGGACCTCGATCGGATCAGTCAACGGGGCGATTATTGCCTCGGGCGAACTCGCCGAGATGAGCGAGCGGCTTGAAACGCTGTGGACCCACCTAGCTGCCACTGGTGTGCTTCGGGAGGGCATTATCTCTCGGATGGCCAACGTCGTTCGGCATCGCACTCATCTTCACTCAAATACTGCATTGCGGAATCTGCTGATCGAATGGCTGCCGTATACGTCGTTCGGTGAACTTCCCACCCCGTTCCAATGTTCGGCCGCTTGTATCGAGACCAGCTCAGAATGGTGGTTCGAGTCTGGCCCACTGGTAGAGGCGATTCTCAGCTCGTGCGCGGTGCCGGGCCTGCTTCCTCCCGTCGAGGTAGACGGAAACCATTTCATCGACGGTGGCGTCGTCAACTCGATACCTATCTCCCGAGCACTGAAACTGGGCGCGACGACCATCTTCGTGCTGCACGTCGGCAATATTGATACGCCGCTTCGCCTCCCGAAGCATGCGTGGGATGTGGCTTTCGTGGCGTTTGAGATCGCGAGACGCCATCGCTTCCACCACGACATCGAGCATCTGCCAGAAGGTGTGACAATTCATGTGCTCCCGACCGGAGTCGATTCGTCAGTGAAGTTCAATGACCCAGCCAAGCTTCGCTATAACCACAGCACGTCGATCAAGCTCGGCATCGATCGGGCATATGACGAAACGGTTGACTACCTGAAAACGATCTGACGTCGTCTATCGTCGTCTCGGTGACCAACGAAACACCACAACTAGCCGCTTCAGTACCAGTTCGCCCTGCCGCAACTGTCATGCTCGTTCGAGATGGTGAGACCGGGCTGGAGGTGTTCATGATGCAGCGCACGTTGTCTGCGGCGTTCGCCAGAGGCCAGTATGTGTTTCCCGGCGGCAAGGTCGACGACGAGGATCACCTAGACGCACTAGAGCCGATCGTGAACGGACTCGACGACGCATCAGCCTCTGCCGCTATGGGTTTGCCGCGAGGAGGTCTCGCCTGGCTCGTGGCCGGAATACGAGAGTGCTTCGAGGAGGCGGGAGTGCTACTCGCTCGCCCGGCTGACGGAAGCGACATCTTGCGGTTTGACGACGCTGAGACGGTGGAGCGCTTCAACACAGCGCGCCACGCAGTGCATGAAGGGGACCTGTCGCTCGTCGACTTCTGTGTCGCCGAAAGGTTGACCCTGCTCCCCGACCGCATAGCGCTGGTCGACCATTGGATAACCCCTGTTGGCGAACGCCGGCGTTTCGACACCCGATTCTTCGTGGCATTGGCTCCTGAAGGACAAGAACCGCTCCACGATGACAAGGAAACCATCGCGAGTCTCTGGGTCCGGCCTGCTGACGCCCTACAGATGTGGAAGGACGGTGACCTGCAGATGTTCCCGCCGACCGTTGTTTCGCTGCAATTTCTGGAGCCTCACGTCACCGCTGCCCAAGTCATGCAAGCAGCCGCTGACATCGGCGTCCCTCGACCCATTCTGCCTCGAATCATGCTCGACGACGCAGGCAAAATTAGAGGCATCCTCAAGCCTGACCAGCCTGGATACAGCGACGTGGTCGAACCGGTATACGTGCTCTCCGTTGGGCGCTAAGCCTGCGGCGTGATAAGTGCTTTGTCGCCAGTGGCCATACGGCCGTAGCGTTTCACCTTGTCAGGGTCGACGGCGTCGGCGAGCGACAGCCTCAGACCGTATGAGCTCGCAAACGTCGTCTTGATTTCGTCGGCGACCCGCTGGCGAAGGCGATCGGATTCGGCCTGACCGATCTTGGCCAAGAAGGGCGTCAGAAGCCATCCGCCAACCGACCACGACATGCCGAAGTCGCGTCGAAGAGTGGTCGGCCCACGATCAAGACCGCCATAGATGTAGACCTGCTTGTGCGTGTCAGATCCGTAGCGACTGAACTCCCCTGCGCTCTCGCTTTGCACCTTCTCCATCTGTGCCAGAACGATGCCAGCGAGTTCTCCGCCGCCGATTGCGTCGAAGGCGATAGTGGCACCGGTTGCTCGCAACGCATCGGCCAGATCGTCGAGGAACGACGCGGCGCTGGTGTCGACGACGTGGAGCGCACCGAGGCTCCGCAGCTGCTCTGCTTGTGCCGGCTTCCTGACTAAGTTCACGAGTCCGATTCCATCGGCAATGCAGATGCGATTCAGCATCAGACCCAGATTCGAGGCGCCAACCGTGTGGAGCAACGCGCTGTGGCCCTCGGCTCGCATTGTTTCGACCATTCCAAGCGCCGTAAGCGGGTTCACGAACGGGGCGGCTGCCTCCGCGGGCGTAACTCCCTCAGGCATAAGAAGGCATTGGGCAACATGCAAGGTCCGGTACTCGGCGTAGGAGCTACCAGACAAGAACCCGACGACCTTCCCGAGCATCGCCTGGGCGGTGGCGGAGGAGCCAGCCGCCACAACGGTTCCCGCTCCCTCGTTTCCGACTGGCATTGCCTTGCCCAGCCTGCCTGCTTGCCCAACGACCGAAGCCCTGTCGACTGGCGCCATCACGGCAGGCAAGTCAGCGGTGGCAGACACGGTTGCGCCCTCGAGATCCGCCCTGGCAAATAACATGCCGAGATCTGATGGGTTGATCGGGGCTGCCTCGACCCGCACCAGCACCTCGTCGTCGCCGGGGGCCACAACGTCGCATTGGCGGAGTCCGAGTGTCACCATCCCGTCGTCGGTAAGGGTTGATCGCAGTTCAAGGGCAGATGCGGGAGTCTCGACGGTGGTCATCACAACATCATGCCCCAAATGCCTCATTCAGACGACGGTGTAGATCATCCGGAACATTCGCGTACACCAGATGCGAGCCAGCAAATCGTCTGGCCTCGGTGACAAGTGCATCTTCTCGGAGCTCTGTAACAAGGAGGGCTACGATCGCGGACCCAGGGGTGGCTGCACCCCGAAACCAGGCGACCCACTCGTCTGAAACCCCGATATCTATAACCTTGGCTGCGACGACGCCAGCACCGGCACCAGCGGCTAATCCAGCGACCCAGCCGACGGGCCCACCGATCATTAACCCAACGAGGCCAGCCCACATTGCGCCCGAGAGCGCGGTGCTTGCCGCCTGAGGATCTTTCGTCTCGGTCACCGTGGTCTTGCCGTCTGCATCTTTTACGATCAGCACGACATCTTCGAGCACGAGTTGCTTCTTTGACGCAAGTCGAGTCGCTGCTGTCATGAATTCTCGGGCACGGAAGACATCTTCAAAGGAGACTCCGACCAGTGTTCGTGGAACACTCTCTGTTTCAGCTGTCATCGTTTGTCTCCATCGATCGTCGTAAGCCCTCTACGCTAGGCGCCAGGCACGATCCTTACTATTCCTTGAATTGGGTCGACTTCGACGATCGAGCCATCGGCGATATCGAGCGCCGCCGCAACCCCGATGACGGCCGGAATGCCGAGTTCGCGAGCAAGCACCGCAGCATGAGACAAAATGCCGCCATCGCTCGTGACAACGGCGCCCGCAATAGCGAGCACCGAGTTGAACGCAGGCGACGTCGCACGCACTATGAGCACATCGCCCGGTTCCAGCATCTCAATTGCGTCATCGGCTGACTGGGCGATCCGAGCCGTTCCGATATACGGCTCTTGCCCGACGCCAAAACCTTCAAGTCCGTCTCGAGTCGTGCTGCCGTTCATTCCAAGGTGAAGCATCGCCGTTTGGACCATGGCCACGAGCTTTCGCTGGCCGGGGGGAAGGATCTCAAGCGGCGGCTCAGGTTCGACCGGACCAAGCGTGTCTGGTGGTTTGAGTCTGGCTTTCGCCTGCCGACTGGTACGACGGGCGATCAGATCGCCTGGCGTCGCCCCGCTCAAGATGACCCTCGTTTCAGGTTCAGTGAGCTCGAGGACCAACGTCGCGTCGGTTAGAACACCCCGGTCGGCGAGACGAGTCCCGGCGGCGAGCAGGCCACGACGAAGCAACCCCACTGGCCATTCGGTTGTCATTGGGCCGTTGTCGTCGCGCATGTCCATCACGGCTCGCGCATCGTCAAGCAGCGTCTCGAACTCGTCGCGGCTTTCGGCTGGCACAAGTGAACGAAGTTCCCTACGAGTCTTGTCCGAATCTCGATGCTCGTTCGGGACTGCGGTGTTGATGCTCCGCACAATCACTGTCGGAAGCTCATGCAGTGTCAGGTTCGTGAGGTCGTACCCCGTCGTCAAGACCTGGCCGTGGTCTTCGAGATAGGTGTCGAGAAGTTCCGCGGCCTCCTCAGACACTGCCCTTACGTCATCGAGCGTTTCTATTTCGACACCCGCGCTATCGGCTAGGCGGCGAAGCTCGACCAATACTTGGCGTGGCCTCGATGTTGAAGGCGATGCCCCAGCCAACGCTTCGATCGATGCCGTTGGGTCAAGGCCCCAGCCAATGGCCGAATAGAGGTACCGGGCGATTGGGCCCAGATCATGACCGTGTAGCCAGAAGTGGGTAGTGAACCCCTCAAGCGCATGGTCGAGCAACTCACTCACATACTTCTCAAGAGCGCCATCATCGAGCGCCACCGGATCGACACTTTGGAGGCGCAGGTTTGCAGCTCGTCGGGCGGGGCGGATCGTCGTTTCCCATTCAAGTGCTACCGCAAGCGCTGGTTTGTCGCGGAACGATGCCACCGCTCTCTTTTCGCGGCGACGAAATTCTGGATGGAGTCGTGCAGCCAGCTTGAGTATCGCGAGTGGTGGAAGCTTCGCCGACGGGCTTTCTGGGCGAATGAGTGGCCTCATCCTCGTGTAAAAGAAGCCATCGACCATGCGAGCATCGACTCCGCCGAGAGGCACACCAACTTCGCTGAACACTTTGCCGGTTCCGGCAAGCATCGAGTTTTCGAGAAGCCACGCGCTAAGCGGGGTTGTCCCTCCCGGGTAGTGAGAACGGTCGAGTATCCAGTGCCCGGGTGCGGGTGTTTCGAGCTCTCGTGCCATTGCGTCACCCTAGTCCCCGACATCAGGGACTTAGTACCCAGAAATGGTCAAACGTCGGCACCTGGTTGACGGCAGCGCGAGACTGGGCGCCCTGCCGCAACTCACATCGGAGACAAGTCATTCTCGCGTTTTCTTCCCTCATCGCTGCTCTCGCCGAATCGGGCGACATCGATACGGTTGTCCTACTCATCGGCCTCTTCGGCGGGCTCGCCATCTTCCTCCACGGGATGGACGGCATGAGCGAGGCCCTTCGACTCATGGCTGGCAACAGTCTCCGTCGGATCCTCCTGAAATTGACGGGCAACCGGTTTTCCGGTGCGCTCACCGGCGCTGGCGTAACAGCTGTCGTGCAATCGTCGTCAGTTACCACCGTGCTGCTCGTCGGCTTCGTTTCGTCTGAGCTGATGACGTTGAGCCAGGCAGTTGGCGTCATCTTGGGAGCCAACGTCGGCACAACCATCACTGCGCAAATCATTGCGTTCAAGGTCACCGACTACGCGCTTGTCGCTGTTGCCGGCGGATTCTTGGTTAACACAGTCTCAAAGGCCGAAATCAACAAAGCAAAGGGCCAAGCCGTCATGGGACTCGGCCTTGTGTTCTTCGGCATGGGCTTGATGGGCGACGCAATGAAGCCATTGCGCGATTACGACCCTTTCATCCAACTAATGACCGATCTCTCCAACCCGATCTACGGGATTCTTGTTGGAGCGGCATTCACGGCCCTCGTGCAATCATCGTCGGCGACGACGAGTCTCGTGATCGTTCTTGCCAGCCAGAAGCTGGTGCCTCTTGATGCCGGAATCGCCCTCATTTTCGGTGCCAATATCGGAACATCAGTCACGGCTCAGCTCGCGGCAATTGGAAAGCCGCGCAACGCACTTCGGACTGCGTATGTCCATACCCTCTTCAACGTCCTTGGAGTCATAATCTGGCTCCCATTTATCTCCGTATTGGCGAGGATGGTCCAAGGTATCGGCGGCGACACCGCCCGTCAGATCGCTAACGCCCACACGATCTTCAATGTGATGAATATTGCACTATTCATTGGGTTCACCAACCAGTTTGCGGAGCTGGTCGTCAAGCTTGTGCCCGATCGCCCCGCCGCCGAGGAAGCGATGATCCGGTCGAAGTACCTCGACGAGGCCCTACTCTCGACCCCAACCCTGGCTCTTGACCGGGCCAAGCTTGAGATGCTCCGCATGTTCACTCGGGTGCAGACCATGCTCACCGACGTCATGCCCGCCATCCTGACCGGGAGCCGCAGCGATCTGCTTGCGATTGAGCAGATGGACGAGGAGGTCGATTCCCTTCACGGACAAATCCTCGAATACCTCGGCAAAGTTTCAAAGGCCAGAATAACTAGCGAGCAGACGGAGGAACTGGTCTCCACGATGACCGCCGTGAACGACCTGGAAGCCATGGGCGACATCATCGAGACCAACCTCGTTGCGATTGGATTGAAACGCCTCGAAGACAGTGTCGAGATCAGCGCGGAGACCGCCGCCGTGCTTACGCGATTCCATGCCAACGTTGAAGCTGGGCTTGAGTTAGCTCGATTGGCAGTGACTCAAGACAACGAGGTAGCGGCTCACCAGATTGATGCGATGAAGCGGTCGATCAATGACATGGAGGCTGAAGTGAACGCTCACGTCGCCGAACGACTGGGCGCCAGCGATGCGCATCGCGTCGAACTCATCCGGCTTGAGGCCGACACCGTGGCAAATCTGAAGCGCGTCTTCTACTTCGCAAAACGGGTTGCCCGTACGACCTTCCCCCTCAGTGAGCGAGTCGAGATCTAGTCCGGTCGCCCTCGTTTTGCGTAGTATTCAAGCAGCCGGGGCCCATTGAGGTCTCGCACGAACGGCAACGGTTCGAGACCCGTCTCGATTACAAAGCTTGTCAGCTGCTCCCGCACGATCGACACCAGTTCTTCTGGGTCCCACGGCTTCGAGAAGTACCAATCGAGGCCGGCTTCGTTGATGGCCCGAATGGTGTCTTGGTGCCCGGCCTGACCGGTAATGAGGACTGTCCGAATTGCACGTAGTGCGGGGTCGTGATTGATAGAAACCAGGAGATCGACGCCCGTCTCTCCGGGCAAGCGATGATCGGCCAGGACGAGCCCAACCACGTCACCGCTACTTTGTGCCTCGGCGATTGCATCTCTCGCATCGGCGACGTCGTCCGCCTCGTCGATTCGCACGCTCGGCCCAATAACGCCGAGGTCTCTCACGATCTCGGCGCGAACTTCAGCTTCGTCTTCGACTACAACAACTACGAGTTCACTCATGGTGGGTCTCCGCTGGTAGATCGATCACAAATTCAGTGTGACCCGGTCGGCTGACGACATCAATCGTGCCCTGGTGATCCTTGACGATTTGACGGCTGATCGAGAGTCCAAGGCCGAGACCAAACTCGACCCGTCCATTCTTTGTCGTGAACCGAGGCTCGAATATCTGCTCGATGAGAGAATTGGGAATACCAGGTCCATTGTCGATGATCCGGACACGGACGCCATGATGTCCGACCGGCGCCACAACCACATCAATTCGGCCGTTCTCGCCAATTGCGTCGAGAGCATTCGCCAAAACGTTAGTCCAGACCTGTTGGAGCGCTCCCGGGCGCGCGGTCACGGTCGGCGTCGGTTGAATCTCTCGACGCAGTTCGACAGAACTCATTCGATGAGAAAGCAGGCGCAACGCATCGTCGATCCCTGCCTCTACGTCGACGCCAGAAACCAAGGGCCCCTCGCCATCGTCTCCCCTCGCATACGCCCGAAGGCTCGCAACAAGGGTCTGCACCCGCTCGGCCGCGGCAGTCAGATTCTGTAACGAGCGTCCAAGACGGGCCGACGCTTCAAGCCGAACAAGTGCCGCTTTATCGGCCGCCGCCTCCAAGGCCTCCCCCGGGTCAATTATGCCGATCGCCATCATCTGTTCGGCCAGTTGCCGGTCGCCAAGCGCATCTGTGAGTTTCCGCCGAACTGCTCTAGCTTCTCCGGTCGCCATCGGAGCTTCTGTTCGATGCCGTTCGATGATGCTCGCGGAGTCGGCGTCAGCAAGGACCTCCGAAATATCGCTGGCGAGGTGTTCGGTCGCCCGAATCAGAGCGGCAGTCGGATTGTTCAGCTCGTGGGCCATGCCCGCCGCCATCTCACCGAGGGCGGCGAATCGGGCCGTCGCGACGAGCTGCGCCCTGGCCTCAGATAGCGCTGCGAGGCTCTGGTCGAGCTCCATTTGTAGCTCATCCGAGCGTCGCAGTCGCCGGGCAAGTGAACTGATCAGCACTCTCGTCAGGAGGCTCGCCAGCTCAGGTTCGGCGTCAAGAGCGCGGGCGAGTTGTTCTAGAGTTATCGGAACCGCCCGCACATCGGTTACTGCTCTGCATTGCAGCATCGCTCGTCGATGACTCGCCAGCGAGAGGAGTCCGATAATTGCCCCGGTTGACTGCTCATGGAGAATCTGCTCGCCGGTGGGTGTGCGCGAACTGAGTCTGACAACGCCGTCGAGGACGAGGTAGATGCCACCGATGTCGTCACCGGCTTCAATCAGAATTGTTCCTGGGGCCACTCTGATGCGCGGCGGATGGCCGAGCGCCCTGTCGAGAAGCTCGAGCATCCTGGCCTCGAGGTCAGCAGTGTGAATCGAGTTGTCGAGCAATAGCGGAGTGGAGGCCAACTCAGTCTGCGTCGCCGTTCGATGCTGGGCAAGCCGGGTTCTCGCCTGGTCCATTGCATCGTTGTCGAGATAGGTGTCGAAATCGTCAAGCCGGTCGGGCGAGTGCTCGAGAAGGAAGACTGCGAGATTGGCTCGGAGCTGAGCGTCGAGCCCCTCCGTTGTCCATGGCCGGGTGATCATGCCGTGGATTGCCCCACGGCGTAGTGCGTCATCAGCGCCAAGGAGGGAAGCCCGTGACGTCACCAGCACGTTTCGTGTGCGGTTCAAGATTGCGTGATCGTGCAGTTCCAGAACAGTGGTGCTCGGATTATCGCCAGGCCCGATGTCGACAAACGCAACCGGAACAATCCCCCCTGCCGCATCGATTTGCGTGGCCCTCGCACATGCGGCGCCACTTGTCGCAACGACTTCGACCGTGGCGAGTCCGGCGAGAAGGTCACCAAGGTCGTCAACCAGTACGGCAGAGCTGTCCCGATTGCTATCGATTACGAGAATCACCACGGACAGCGTCATAGCAGTCCAACCGCTCTCCAGATCGGAGGCATGATCAACACGACGATGAGCAGTCCGAGCCCACCGACAAGGAGGCCGACTATTGCCATGTCCTTCGACTCGATCTCACCCGACGCATACGCAACCGCGTTCGGCGGCGTACTAACCGGAAGTGCCATCGCCAGAGAGCAAGCCATCGCGATGAGAAGGCCGGCGAGCAGCGGATCAAGATCAACCGCGTCGGACAGGGCGAGGCTGATACCAACTGGCGCCATAAGGTTGGCGGTCGCCGAGTTAGAGATCACTGTGCTGAAGGCAAGCGCTATCACAGACAGGGTTGCCGCGAGAACAAGCGGCGGTAGCGCTCCCCAATCAAGTCGATCGATCAGCCACACGTCGAGTCCCGTACTCGAAACACCGTTGCCAAGAGCGATACCGCCTCCAACGAGCCACAAGATGTGCCAGTTCACTCGGCGGAGATCATCAACAGAAAACACCTTCGTGCTAAGTAGCACGACGACGGGAAGGAAGCCGATAATCGATGAATTGATTCCGTGAAATGGCTCGGTCATCCAGCCGACAACAGTAAGCGCAAACGTTGTGTACAAGATGAGCGCAGGGCGACTGCGGTCGAAGCGCCCTCCAAACTCGAGGTCGATCGTCGTCACCGACGCCGGATAGCGGCGCGTAAGGAGGAACCACGCCGCAAGAAGGAGCACGGCCGCCACGGGCACCGCCATAGCCATCCAGGTCAGAAAGTTGACTTCGATTCCTTGGTCGTTCAGGCGACCGAGCGCTATCGCATTCGGAGGCGAACCCACTGGTGTGCCAAGCCCGCCAACGTTGGCCGCAACCGGAACGGCAAGAATCAAGGCGACCCGAAATCTGTCGGTCGCCTTTAGCCCGGCTGCGACGGGCAAGACGACTGACATCATCGCGGCAGTTGTCGCCGTGTTCGAGACAAACATTGAGAGAACGGCGGTGATGACCATCAAACCGCCGACGAGCGCTTTTGGCTCATTGCCGAATGGTTTCAGCATGACCCCGGCCAGGTTCCGATCGAGACCAAACTTTGCGGCCGCATCGGCGAGAACAAAGCCGCCGAGGAAAAGCATCAGAATGGGATTCGCCAGTGTGGCGTAGATGCTCTCGTAGGTCGGCGGATCAAATTCGCTTGGCAGACCGACCAATGCCTCATCTGAGATGAGCAGTATCTCTGCCATGATGACCAGAATCGATGTAGCCGACAGTGGGATTGCTTCTGACACCCAAAGCGCTACCGCACCGCCAAAAATTGCAAGCATGCGACTCGACTGAGGGGTCAAACCGAAGCGGTCACCAACGAGCAACACGCCGACGAACCAAAGGGCGGCCAAGATGACCCCAAGGCGGTCTCCATCACGCCACCACGGCTGTAGAGATCCTTTGCTCGGCTGCGCCATGCGGCCGAGCCTATCTTCATGGCGCGCGCCCGATCAGGCCTGAAGTCAGTTGTTGCGGACGAGTCCTTGCGTGAAGAGCTGAGTTTTGTGCCGATGACACGCCAGGGCCGACCGAACCACTGGCCGCACCAAGACGGACAGGCTCTACCAAGGCGTCCAACCATCGCTGTGACGAGGTACGGGCGAGATCCTTGAAGGTCGCCTCATCACCGAGTGCGGCTCGGGCATCGACAGCTCGACGAGTGTGGTGTGCCCAACGCCGCGGGCCCAGATCATCGGCCACGACTCTTTTACCCAGAGGAGGAAGTAGTGCTGACTCTCCACCGCCTGGTCAGGATGCAATAGAGCGGTCTTGGCGACGTGGTCATCAACTTCCCATGAAAACATGACCCCTGCAGCGCGCCTGGCTGCACCTTGACGCTGGCGGAGTTCCGCGTGGTCTGGCATGGTTGGCGAATGACAGACCAGGTGCTCTACGAAGAGCGTGACGACATCGCGATCATCACGCTTAATCGGCCCGAAAAGAAGAACGCGCTCAATAACGAAGTGATCCAGGGCGTGGCCGACGGCATCGATGTGGCGACGAAGTCCGCTGATGTTGTGGCCGTCGTGTTGCGAGGGGCGAACGGCACGCTGACTGCGGGATACGACCTCACTGCCTCATTCGCCGCTGACACGCCTGCGAGTTGGCCAACGCCGTATGGAGCGAATGGGCCCAAGCCGCGGGAAGGCGCATGGGATCCTGTCCGCGATTACCAATTCATGAACAACAATGTCAGGCGGTTCATGAAGATCTGGGAGTGCCCCAAGCCAGTAATTGGCGAGGTGACGGGGTGGGCCGTCGGTGGCGCAACCGACCTCGTGCTTTGTTGCGATCTCCTCTACATGGCCTCGGACGCCCACATCGGTTATGCGCCGAGCCGAATCTTTGGGACGCCTACGACCATGATGTGGGTCTACCGCCTCGGCCTAGAACACGCGAAACAGTTTCTGCTTACCGGGAAGGCCATCGATGCAGAGACTGCGCATCGAATCGGTCTCGTATCTGAAGTCCACGATTCAAAGACCATCTCGGCGGAAGTTGAAGCTGCCGCTCAGCGGTTCAAACATATTCCAGCAAACCAACTTGCTCTGAACAAGATGCTGATCAACCAAGCATTCGAAAATATGGGACTGCGCACGTCGCAAATGCTCGGCACATTCTTCGATGGAGTGACTAGGCACACCGAAGAGGCATACCAGTGGACTGAGTCGTTCGGCGAGAAAGGGTTCCGCCAGGTGATCGCCGATCGAGACGAACCGTGGCAGGACTACGGACAGCGTCCCTAAGGAGGGCCCCTAGGTAGGGGGACTCCCCCGATTCAGCTTCTGACAAGCAGCTTTAAGTTGCATCTATGGCTGCTTTGACCTTCGCCCCCGCAATCGACATTCGGACCGCCAGCCCGGCGGCAATGGCATACGACGCCGTGTACGGCGTTCGTCCACTGCTACGGGGACGGTTCCACCAAATCGGAGCGATCGTCTCGCTGCCTGCTGGTGTCTACCTCGTTACCGGCTACGCATCTTCTCAGACTCGACCAGCAGCTACCGCCTACGCCCTCACCTGCTTCCTGATGTTCGTCACAAGCGCCTGCTACCACCGACTGGCCCAGTCAGTGATGGCCCGATTCTGGATGCGGCGCCTCGATCATTCGATGATCTTTGTCCATATCGCAGGGGCCACGACCCCGATTGCGATTCTTGGGGTCGGAGGAACCGCCGGCGTGGCGCTGCTCGTGCTCTCCTGGTTTGGTGCAGCCGTCGGCGTCGGCCTGAAGCTGACACAACTCACCACCGACCAAGATCCTTGTCCTTGGCTCTTCCCGCTCCTCGGCTGGCTTCCGTTGCTGGCGGTTCCATCGCTTGTCGGTAAAGCAGGGGTAACCGCAGTTGCGCTCCTCGTTGCCGCTGCATTCATCTATGCCTGTGGCGGCCTGTGTTTCGCCAAGAAGCACCCGAACCCATCACCAACAGTTTTCGGCTACCACGAGATCTTCCATGTATGCACGCTCGCCGCCGGAGCCTGCCAGTTCATCCTGACCATGCAACTCGTTTCGGCCTAGTCCGCTAGGGAGATTTGCCGATTCGCTCGGCGCCAGACGGTTCTAACGTCAGTGGTCCATGGTTGGCCTCACATTCGCCCCCGCAGTCGACAGCACATCGACCGACGAAGCGGGTGCCGTCATGGGCGGAATCTATGGACCCCGACCAAAGTTTCGTGGGCGCTTCCACCAAGTCGGAGCAATCGCTTCAGTTCCTGCTGGCCTCTACCTCGTCGCCCGCTTCGCGGAGCCTGGTACGAGGGCCGCAGCCGCGGCCTTCGCCTTGACCTGGTCACTCATGTTCATGACGAGTGCGAGTTACCACCGGCTGGCACAGAGCATCATGGCTCGCTTCTGGATGCGCCGCCTCGATCATGCGATGATCCTTATTCACATCGCAGGGGCAACGACGCCGATTGCTTTGATTGGAGTCGGCGGTAAAGCCGGACTCATTCTCCTTCTCGTCTCTTGGGCCGGCGCGATAGTCGGGGTCTGGCTGAAACTCACCCAGCTCACGGCCGAACGCGATCCGTGTCCGTGGCTCTTCCCGGCTATGGGTTGGCTGCCGCTCATGGCCATTCCATGGCTCGCGGTCACGTCGGGAGTCAAGGGCGTGGCCCTCTTGCTTATGGCAACTGCAATCTATGCGCTCGGCACGATCTGCTTTGCCACAAAGCACCCAGATCCGGCACCAACGGTTTTCGGCTACCACGAGATATTCCATCTCTGTACGCTCGCCGCCGGAGCCTGCCAGTTCTTCTTGACCATGCAGCTGGTCTCGACCTAGCTGATTGCGGCGAAGCGGTCCTATCGTTTGCGGCATGAAAACGCTTGCTGCGCTCGACGAGTGGAACATCATCCAAGAGGGCTTCGACCCAATCGATAACAGAGTCTTCGAGAGCCTGTTTAGCCTCGGCAACGGGTTTTTGGGGGGCCGAGGGAACCACGAAGAGCTGTACACAGGCGACTCGTTGCCCGGAAACTATCTCTCGGGCATTTACTACCCAGACCCGACACGCGTTGGCTGGTGGAAGAACGGCTATCCCGACTATTTCGCCAAGGTCCTAAACGCCGCAGATTGGAAGCCGATTCACGTCCTCGTCGACGGCGAACCCCTCGACCTTGCGACGGCCGACATCAGCTTGTTTCGACGAGTGCTTCATATGAGGACCGGTGAGCTCACACGAGAGTTTGAGGCCACCTTGCCAAATGGCGCTCAGGTCAGGGTCGAGGCGGTTCGTTTTGTCAGCCTGGTGCGTCAGCATCTAGGCGCAATCCGCTACCGGATTACTCCCATAGCGGCTGACGTCCGCCTCACCGTCTCAGCCCACGTCAACGCCGACGTTGTCAACGAAGACTCGAATTATGACGAGGGCTTCTGGACCGAGGCTGAGCGAATGACCGACGGAACGCGCTGCACGGTCATCGCCCGCACCAAGAAGACAGAGTTCGACGCCGCTACTGCGATCGACTTCGAGATTCGTCGAAACGGTGCGCCAGTCGACCTTGCGGGCGCGTCAACCGACGAGCGAACACTGTTTGTTTCATCGACCTTCGACATAGAAGCGCTCGCCGGTGAGACGATCGAGATCACGAAGTTCGGCGCCAATTACACGTCTCGGGAAACCGAACGGAGTGAGTTGGTAGACCGCTGCAACGCCGAGCTTGACGATGCTTTGCAGACTGGATTCGACCAACTACGCGCTGAGCACCATGCGGCGTGGGAACAGAAGTGGCAGACAAGTGACGTCGTCGTTGGCGGTGACGTCGCCACCCAACAAGGGATCCGTTTCAACATCTTCCAGCTCAACGCGACATTCACTGGGGCCGACCCTGACCTAAATATCGGTCCGAAGGGTTTCACCGGTGAGAAATACGGGGGCGTAACCTACTGGGATACCGAGGCTTTCTGCCTTCCCTTTTACCTCGCAACGTCTGCGCCCGAGGTCAGTAAGAACCTGCTTCGTTATCGCTACCGCCAGCTTGACAAGGCAATCGAGAATGCCGGCAAGCTCGGCTTCACCGGTGGCGCCGCCCTTTACCCGATGGTGACAATCAACGGAGAAGAGTGCCACAACGAGTGGGAGATCACGTTCGAAGAGATCCACCGCAACGGCGCCATCGCGTTCGCGATCTACAACTACATTCGCTACACCGACGATGAGTCATACCTCCTTGACGGAGGTCTCGAGGTGCTGGTCGGGATTTCGCGATTCTGGTCACAGCGGGTCTCGTATTCAGAAGCAAAACACGCCTGGGTCATGCTCGGGGTGACAGGGCCAAACGAATACGAGAACAACGTCGACAATAACTGGTACACCAACTTGATGGCCCAGTGGACGCTCCGATATACGGCTGAGGCCATTGATCGAGCCCGCGAGATCAACCCCGAGAAGTGGAGCGATATTGCAGAACGTGTCGGGCTCTCCGAGGATGTTGAGCGAACCCGCTGGGCTGAAATAGCCGATGGTATTCACCTTCCGGTCGATGAGGAGCGCAACGTCTTCCTGCAGCAAGGGAACTATCTCGACAAGGAACTCCTCACCGTTGACGACCTTGATCCAGCCGAGCGACCGATCAATCAACACTGGTCGTGGGATCGCATACTTCGATCCTGCTTTATCAAGCAGGCAGACGTACTTCAGGGGCTCTGGGTATTCGAGGACCGATTCGACCTCGACACGATCCGTCGTAATTTCGACTTTTACGAGCCACGCACAGTTCACGAATCATCGCTCTCACCATCGGTGCATGCGGTTCTAGCCGTCCGACTCGGCCGCCTCGACAAAGCGCTTGAAATGATGCGGCGCACAGCCCGACTCGACCTTGACGACCTCAACAACGACACCGAAGACGGCTGCCATACAACGAGTATGGCCGGCACATGGATTGCAATCGTTCAGGGGTTCGGGGGTCTACAGGTAATCGATGGTGAGCTTTATGTCGATCCAAAGCTTGCACCCGGATGGACATCGCTTGAGTTTCAAGTTCGCTTCCGCGGCGTACGACTGTCTGTTACGGCGACAACAACGGTCCTGACGATAGCGAATCATTCGAGTTCGATCGGAGTCGTTCGTGTTGGGGGCCATCAGCATCAGATCGATCCCGGCACGACGCTCGCTTTGTAAACCTCACGAACTGCCTTAATACCCTGCACATCCGTTCCGAATGCCGTCAAAGTCTTCTATGGGGCGATTCGTCGCTTCATTGGGCACGAACGGAGGCGCTGTGCTCGGAGCGAGCCAGTCATGAGTCGAGACGCAGGACCAACAGTCATCGCTATCGGTGGACATTCGCTACTCTCCCCTGACCTGCCACCAACGGTGGCAAACCAGTACGAGGTAACTCGTGCTGCAATGCGGCCCGTCGTCGACCTCCTTGAGCGTGGCGAGCACATTGTGCTGACACATGGCAATGGCCCGCAGGTTGGCTTTATGCAGCTTCGTTCGGAACTCGCCCGTGACACTCTCCCCGAGGTCCCGCTCGATTCGCTGGTCGCCGACAGCCAGGGAGCGATGGGCTACATGATCGAACGGGCTCTCCGGGCCGAACTTCGGAGTCGCGGCAACGACGCACAAGTTGTCACCATCGTGACCGAGGTTGAGGTCGATCCAGACGATCCTGCATTTCAGGCTCCCAACAAGCCGATCGGCCAATTCTACGATGCCGCCGAGGCAGAGAAACTTGCCAGCGAGCGAGGCTGGCAACTGATGGCGGACCCCAAGCGCGGCGTTCGTAGAGTCGTCGCCTCGCCCCAACCCAAACGGATCGTGCAGTTCGACACCATCGAACACCTCTCGCAATTCGGCATCACGGTGATCTGTTGCGGGGGTGGTGGCATTCCGGTCAGCGCCGGCGAAGACGGCCAGATTGTTGGCCAAGAGGCGGTCATTGACAAGGATCGTGTGAGCATGCTGCTCGCAGTTGGTCTCGGCGCCCGCCGCCTCGTCATCACGACGAGTGTTGACCATGTGTACGAGAACTTTTACTCCGATAGCCCTACTCCCCGACCGGAGCTCACGTGCGACGAGGTTCGTGAACTTCACGCTGCTGGACAGTTTGCGGCAGGAAGTATGGCGCCAAAGATGGAAGCCGCCGTCGACTACCTGGATGCGGTAGACGGCGAAATGATCATTTGCCTGCCCGAGGATCTCGTCGACGCAATCGACGGTCGAGCAGGCACCCACATTAGGAGAGATTCATGAGTGAAATTGAGGCTTTGAAAACACTCGATCAGAACGCGCTCGACAAGATCATCGGCCGCAGCTTGCTCACCACCCAAGAATGGTCGACCGCAGATCTTGACACTGTGCGGTCGCTCGCCCGAACCTTGGCCGAGTTCGACCGCAATGACATCAAGACACCACTGTGCCCCGATGAACTTGCCTGGGCCGTGTTCTTCGATCAGTCGACTCGAACGAAGAGCGCCTGGGCTGGCGCCGCCTCGCGCCTTGGCATGCAGCCTGTGATTGTCGACGGCTCGTCCACCCAGGTGTCTCACGGTGAAACCGCCGCGGAGACGGGCGCCATGCTCGGGATGAATGCGCACGCGATGGGAATCCGACACGACCTGATCCTCGGTGAGGGCAACAGCTTCATTCGTGACATCAAGCGAGGGATTGATGAGTACCTCGACGCCTCCGACGACCAGCGCAACGTGCCCATCGTGAACCTGCAGTGCGATGTCGACCACCCAACCCAATCAATGGCTGATCTCCTCTGGTTGGAAGACAACCTTGGTGACCTTGGCGAGAAGAACATAACCGTGAGCTGGGCTTACTCGCCGTCATACGCAAAGCCGTTATCGGTCCCGCAGGGTCTGATCACGCTCCTCACAAGGTACGGGGCCAACGTGACTCTCGCTCATCCTCCCGGCTACCAACTCACTAGAGAAACGATGGATGCGGCCAAGGCGAACTCCGCTAACGGTGGCTCATTCCGTGTGAGCAACAACATGGACGATGCGTTCTCTAACGCTGACGTCGTGTATCCCAAGAGCTGGGGCGCCTATGACCTCATGCTGGAACGAGTAGGGGCGAACGCCGCAGGCGACACAGCCGAGTTGGAAGCAATTGAGTATCAGGCGCTCGAGCGCAACGCGCTTCATTCCGACTGGATCTGTGATGAGCGACGAATGGGCTTAACCAAAGACGGCTCAGCCCTGTACATGCATTGTCTGCCCGCCGATATCGGAGCCGAGGTCAGCCAGGGCGTCATGGATATGCACAAAGTCAATGTCGCTCGAGAGGCGAACTGGAAGGTGTACGTCGTGATGGCGTTGCTGGCCGGAGCAAAGGTCCCCGATCTGGCAACCGTGCTGGCATCAATCGAAGAAGGAGCAAACCGATGACTGAAACAAGCGATCGAGTGACTACAGATCTTGATGCACGAGTCGCCGAGCTAAGCGAGTTTTATCTGCCGCTCGCTGTGACAATTCTCAAGGAAGCGATTCGCATCCCGGCTGACTATGTCGACCTCCCTGTCGACGATGGCGGTGACCCGCAAAGCGGTCTCAGTAATCACGAAGGCCCACGACTCGAGTATCTCAAGCAAACAATCATCGACATCGGCGCCGTCCACTTCCCTGAAGACGTCTGGTTCGACGATTACGGGAACCTCGTATGGACTGTGACCGATCCGGGCGACGGCGTCTATCCGTGTGACAAGAAGGTGGTGTATTTCGACGGCCACACAGACACTGTCCAGGCGCTACGGTCAACCTGGCGAGAAAAGCTAGGCGGCATCGACCCCTACGACGGCATGGTTGACGCTGACGCTATCGACCGGGAGTTTTTGCGGTCGGAGCTGGGCTACCTTCCACCAGACGACGAATGGGATCATCTCATCTTTGGCCGGGGGGCCGCAGACCAACTTGCCGGTGTCGTGTCTCAGATCATTGCCACAAAGATCGCCCTTGAACTAGTGCCAGAAGGGGCGTTGCGGGGCGCGATCATCCGCTCATACGCAACTGCTTGTGAAGAAGACAACGACGGTGCCGGCCCGATGTATGTGGTTAAAGAGGTGCTGCCCGGTGCGCCAGCTGATCTGATTCCCGATGTTGTCGTCCTGACTGAGGGCACCGGCGACGCGAACAAGGGCGCGCTCGGCATATATCGGGGGCAGCGAGGCCGCATGCAGATCGAGGTCACGGTTACCGGCCGCTCCTGCCATGGTTCGATGCCGTGGGAGGGGCTGAACCCACTCGAACACGGCGCCGCGATCATTGCCGAGGCAGCAAGGCAATACGACAACCGCGACGGCTTTCTAGATGATCCGTTTCTTGGCCACGGAACACGTACAGCCTCGTGGTCACAGCTTGAGACCCCGAGTGACTGTGCGGTGCCTGATCGATTCACGTTCCGCTTTGACCGCCGCCTAACTGTTGGTGAGCTTCCAGACGCGGCGTTGGCCGACGTCGAACGGCTCGATGCGGTCTCGACGGCCCGCAACGCGGGACTTGCCGTCGACATTCGAGTCCCGGTATACGAGGGTGTCACCTGGCGAGGATACGAACCGGGCAACCCTCAGATCTACATGGGTTGGGCGACGCCAGACGATCATCCGTCGATCGCAACTGCGGTTGACGTATACAACGCAGTGGTTGGCCCACACATCGTGGAAGCACCGCCCGAAAGAGGAGCAATGCGCCGCGAGGCAAGGGTGGATCGTTGGATCTTCTCGACTGACGGAGTCGGCTATCCCATCCCGATTGACGACACCTCGATCGAAGTGCCGGAGACGAAGGACTGGGTCATCGCAGGCAGCTTCAAACACCCAGCAATGTTGGGCATCGGTGCCGGCTTCGAGCAAAACACGCACAAGATCGGTGAGTGCGTTGACGAACGGGAGCTGCGTCTCGCTATCGCGTTCATGGCTCGGTTCCCCGGAGCGTTCGCCGAATCTGCCGGCATTGTTTAAGGCATTTCGAAACTATGTCGAAACTAGAAGTGAATCGGGCACGAAAGTGCTTACTCGCCGGTTCGTCTAATCATGAAACGATTCTCAACAAACAAGCTCCTCGCCATAGGCGCCGTAGGCCTAGCCGCGATCGCATTTCTCGCCTTCGGAGTATTCGGAGTACAAACCCTCTTCATTGACGAGAAGGTCGATGAAGCAAACCCCTTCGCTATCGCCGTGACAGCAGACGATGAAATCGCCGAGGACGAAGTCGGCGAGGACGAAGTCGGCGAGGATGAAGTCGTCGAAGCGGAAGTTGTTGAGGCAGAGCCCGTGCCGGCGCCCGAGATCGTGACGCTCGTTTCCGGAGTGTTCGTTGACGGCTCCCATCCGACATCTGGCAATGGCACCGTGCTCACCGACGGCGCAGTGAGTTTCTTGCGCTTCGAGAACTTCGAAACCGACAATGGACCTGATCTGAACGTCTACCTTCGGTCGTCAGCGAATCCCGACGACTTCATCGACCTCGGCGATCTCAAGGGAAATATCGGCGATCAGAACTACGAGCTACCGGCCGATTTTGACGCAGAAACGTACGATGTCGTCGACATCTGGTGCGTTCGGTTTAGCGTGAGCTTTGGGTCGGCCCAGCTCGCCGGCGGCTGAGAAGCAGTAGCCGGCACCGTCATGCCGCTTCGAGCAGGTAAATGGTCCCCGCAAGAGAAAGCACCAACACCTCGCCGTCGGCTGTCTCGATGAACGCAACCGGGCTACCTTCGACTGCGACGTTGAGCGATCGATCGGTGCCAACATCATCAATCTCGAAAGCTCGAATGGTCGTGTCGCAAAAGTCGCTGTACAGGTAGCTTCCGACGAGATCGGGAATTGCGCCACCGCGATAGACGAGCCCTCCCGTGATCGAGCAGCGGCCATCGTGGGGGTATGTCAGCACTGGCCCCACATGCCCCGCTGGCTCGGCACCATCGAACTGTTCGGCTCCCTCCATGAGGTTCCAGCCAAGGTTGGCGCCAACGACGCCTGGGTTAATCCGTGTTATCTCTTCAAACTTATTCTGGCCAACGTCGGCAACCCAGAGTGCGCCGTCTGAGTCGAACGAGATCCTGAACGGATTCCGTAGGCCGTATGCCCAGATCTCGGGTCGAGTGATCGGGTCTTCGGCGAACGGATTGGTGTCTGGAATGGCGTACGGATCGCCAGAAGACGGGTCAATCCGCAGAATCGACCCGAGCAGCGTGGTGGTGTCCTGCCCGTTTCCTTCGGGATCTCCACCTGAGCCGCCATCACCAAGAGCCACGTAGAGGTAGCCATCAGGGCCCAACACGATGTCACCACCATTATGGTTGCCGAATGGCTGGGCCACTTGCATCACAATTCGCTCGTCACCAACGCTCCCGTCTTCATCCACGGGGAATTCGCTGATCACCGTGTCCCCGTTTAGATCGCTGTAGTGCACATATAGCCGGTCTCCGGCCGGCGAAAAGGCCATTCCTAGAAGGCCACGTTCGCCATCGGTACGCGTTCTCGACGTCAGGTCGAGCACTGGATCAGAAAGCTCCGCTCCCTCAAGAATTCGAATCGTGCCACCCCGTTCGCCAATCCAGATCTCATTGCTTGACGGATTCAGTGCGCCAGTGATCGGAACGTTCCCAGTAGCGACCGGCACAAGTGCGACGCTCGCGTCGGCTAATGACCCGGTAGCAGCGCGAGCCGTTGTTGATGTGGCCGATTCGGATTCTGGCAACGTGGTCGAGGGTGTAACTGCGACCCGATCAGTTGGGGGCGGCGTCGTGACGCCAGAGGTGGAGGAACACGCGCTCAGGAGAAGCAAGGCAACGAGGGTTGATGTAACGCGCATTACAGCTGTTGATACGACGCGAGGAACTTCTCAAGACGCCCGAGCGCCCACTGCAGGTCGGTGACCTGAGGCAGGAAGACGACTCGGAAGTGATTTGGCTCGGGCCAGTTGAAGCCGGTTCCCTGGACCATAAGGATCTGCTCCGAGCGGAGGAAGTCGAGCACGAACTGCTGATCGTTCTTGATGTTGAAACGAGCGGCATCGATCTTGGGGAAGAGGTAGAGCGCTCCTTCTGGTTTCGTGCATGACAAGCCGTCGATGGCGTTGATCATGTCATAGGCGACCTGGCGCTGGTCGTAGAGACGGCCTCCTGGCCTGATGAACTCGCTGATGCTCTGGTAGCCGCCAAGCGACGATTGGATCGCATGCTGGGCTGGGACGTTGGCACATAGTCGCATCGAGGTGAGCATGTTCAGGCCCTCGATGTAGCTAGCCGCGTCGGATTTCGATCCGCTGATCGTCATCCATCCTGAGCGGAAGCCGGCCACGCGGTAGGTCTTCGACAGACCATTCATCGTGACAAACAGAACGTCGTCGGCCAGCGAAGCTATGGATGTGTGCTTGGCGTCGTCATAAAGGATCTTGTCGTAAATCTCGTCGGCCATGACCACAAGGTCGTGCTCGCGGGCAATGTCGACGATTTGTTCGAGAAGTTCAACCGAATACACGGCGCCGGTCGGGTTATTTGGGTTGATGACGACGATTGCCTTTGTCCGATCGCTCACCTTGGCCTTGATGTCTTCGATGTCGGGGAACCAGTCAGCGTCTTCGTCGCATCGGTAGTGCACCGGAATACCGCCGCTCAGCTTGGTTGACGCTGTCCAAAGCGGATAGTCAGGGCTGGGGATCAGGACCTCGTCACCGTTGTTGAGGAGGCCTTGAAGGGCGATTCCGATGAGCTCCGACACGCCGTTGCCGATGTAGACGTCGTCGATCTCTACGCCCGCGATACCCATGCGCTGGTTGTATTGCATGACAGCCTTGCGAGCCGAGTACAACCCTTGCGAGTCGCAGTAGCCCTGGGCTGTTGGCAGGTTGCGCACCATGTCGACAAGGACTTCCTCGGGTGCCTCAAAACCGAACGGCGCCGGGTTTCCGATGTTCAACTTGAAGATCCGATGGCCTTCGTGCTCCAGTCGATTCGCCTCGTCGAGAATCGGTCCGCGAATGTCGTACAAGACGTTGTCGAGCTTGGTGGACTTGCGCTTCGGGGATGCCATCAAGCAACGCTAATAGGGTTCCATGATCTTCACATTGATGTTTCTGTTAAGCCTCGACACGACCTGCACCCGAGCGGCTGTGCTACACAGCGACAACACGACGTGCAGCAAGACCTTGCTGACCGATCTGAAGGAGCAAAATGACTCGCCGCACGAACAAAAGCAGGGTGACCAAGCCATACAAACCAACTGATGGCGATCGCCGGACTCGCAAGCACGGCGACCATACCCATGACGAGCAGTGGTGCGAGACGCATCAACGCTGGGAGCCGCTCAACTAGGGAATTCTCAGTCGGTGAACTCGGCCGCCAGCGCAGTGATGTGCTCGGTATGAATATGGCAGCAGCCACCGACAATTGACGCTCCCGAGTCGACCCATGCTCGGGCGATCGACCGGTAGGCCGCTGGATCGAGTTCGTCACGCCGTCCAAGAAGAGCGTTGTTCGCCGAGTAGACAGTCGGCTTCGGTTCGAACGCGTTGGCGAACGCTCCGCTCAGCACACCGGAGTGCGTGCCGGCCAATGCCCGGTGAAGCTCAGCCAGAGCACCCGTAATCTGCTCCGGCGGCGAGCAATTGAACAGAATTGCTTCACATCGAGCAGCGACAATATCGACAGCGTCTCGTATCGATTCTCCTGACCGAAGCGGAATCGGGGACACCGAGGGCTCCTCGGGCACCGTAAACGAGATCCAAAGCTCGTCTGGGCCGGGACCTGACTCGACCGCATGCGCAACGGCTTCTGCTTCTGCGATCAGACTGAGCGTCTCGCCAATCCAAAGGTCAACGAATGGTGCTTGGGCCTCAACCAGCATGCGATACATCGCTGGAGCTCTCTCGGGGTCAAAGTTCTCTGGCTCATACGACCCGAACAGCGGCGGCAGAGAGCCTGCGACTCGGATGTCTCGCTCTGACTCATCAGCAGCCTGACGTGCCAGTTTGGCCGCAAGTCCGGCCAGCGCACTTCCCTGCTCGGAAAACCGCGCATCGCCGAGATGAAACGGCACTACCGCGTAGCTGTTAACCGTAATGACGTCGGCGCCGCTCGCAATGAATGCCCGGTGCGCGTCGAGCACGTACGAAGGGTCCTCGAGGAGGGCTAGTGCCGACCATTCGGGCTGGCGGAACGGGGCGCCGGCTCGCTCAAGATGTTTTCCCATGCCACCGTCGAGAATGGTCACCGCTCGTGAAAGGTCCATCGAACCAGTATTGCTTGATCTCCCCACACTTCACCCCACTCAGTGCCGTTGCGTAGGCTGACCGAATGAACGACAACGATCGTGAGTCGCTTGCCTCGTGGATTCGAGCGCTTCCGAAGGCCGAGCTTCACATTCACATCGAGGGGTCGTTGGAGCCAGAGCTCCTTTTCGCACTCGCTCGCCGCAACGGTATGACGCTGCCATACGCCGACGTCGACGCGATTCGTGCTGCCTATTCGTTCTCGGATCTCCAGTCTTTCCTCGACATCTATTACCAAGGAGCCGCAGTCTTGCAAACGGAGCAAGATTTCTACGACCTAATGGCGGCGTACCTTCGCCGGGCCGAGGCTGATGGGGTGTGTCGAGCGGAGATCTTCTTCGACCCGCAGACCCACACCGAGCGCGGTGTTCCATTCGATGTATTTATGCCCGGCTTCATACGAGCGATCGAGGATGCCCCGAACGTTTCCGTCGGGCTCATTATGTGTTTCCTGCGACACCTCTCCTGCTCGGCCGCCATCGAGACCTTCGGCGAGGCCAGTGACTACCTCGACAACATCATTGGTGTTGGTCTCGACAGTGCTGAGGTCGGAAATCCTCCTGAGGATTTCGCCGACGTGTTCGCACTTGCTGAAGCCGCAAAGCTTCGTCTCGTTGCGCATGCAGGCGAGGAAGGGCCGCCTAGTTATATCTGGGGTGCACTCGACTCTTTACATGCAGAACGAATCGACCACGGCGTCAGAGCCGAGGAGGACGAGGCGCTTGTCGCTCGGTTAGTCAAAGAACAGATTCCCCTCACGATGTGTCCCCTCTCCAACCTTGCGTTGCGAGTCGTTGATGATCTCTCAGACCACAACCTTGCTCGCCTCCTCGCCCGGGGCGCAATGGTCACAATCAACTCTGACGATCCCGCGTACTTCGGCGGCTATATTGGCGACAACTACTTAGCGACAGCGATTGCGTTGGATCTCTCACGGGACCAACTGACCATTCTGGCCAGTAATTCGATTACAGCATCGTTCGCTACGGAGACCGAAAAGGTCCGATGGCTGGAGACGACATGACGAACAATACCGAGCGAAGCCTCATCGAGGGCAATTGATATCCAGGGTGGTGGATCATCAGGCGACGAGCCATCCGATATCCCGTTCATGGACGGCTACCAGGAGCGGATGGATGGCGCCCCGGCTCTGATTGCTAAAGCTAGGAAAAACGGCGTGCCCGTCGTGTTCTTCCAGGAAGCGCCGCTACTCGTGTTTCTTCGGCACAGAGTTTGAGATTCTCCTCAAGGGCCTGAAGGCGGACACACTCATTCTCATTGGAGGGCACACTGACGTGTGTGTGCACTACACGTTCGTTGACGCACATCAACACGACTATTTCTGCCGAGTTGTCGAAGACTGTGTCGCCGGTTCAAGCCTTCCCGCTCACGACGGAGCTCTCCGCGAATTGGAGTATCTGCAGACGGGAGCGCGCCGAACGTCGGCTGAAATTGTCGAAGCGTTTGAGGCCCGACAGTCTGTATCGACCGAAGGCCGCTCATCGAACTAGCTTCGGGCAATGGCCACACAGCAAGATCACGGGGTAGCAATCATTTACCGAACCCGTTCCATCATCACGATGGATCCGGCCAGGCCAAGAGCCGATGCGGTCGCCGTCGCCGGTAACAAGATCATCGCCGTCGGCAGTGTCAGCGAGGTCAGCAATGAAATTGGCGACCGCGAATTCGTCGTCGTCGACCAGTTCAGCGACCACATTCTTGTGCCGGGTTTGATCGACCAGCATTTGCACCCATTGCTCGGCGCATCAACGCTGACCACTTCAGTGATCGCCCCAGAAGAGTGGGTCCTCCCCCATCGAACCTTCGCCGCCGCCACCTCCGCAGCAGAGTACGACGACCGCCTCGATGAAGCCCACAGATCGTTGGAGTCAGGCGCATGGCTGTTCTCGTGGGGCTACCACGGGCTATGGCACGGCGAGCTCAGTAGAGCCAGACTCGACAGAATCGCTGGTGATCGGCCGACCGCCGTGTGGCAGCGTTCGTGTCATGAATGGTTTCTGAACTCTGCCGCCATCGATGCGCTCGGTATCACCGCCGAAAACATGTCCGGTCACGGCACTGCGAGCGACATGGTCGATGTCGCGCGTGGCCACTTCTGGGAGAACGGCTGGATGGTGTTGCTCTCGCGGCTTCTGATGCCACTGTTTCTGACGGAGGAGCGTTTTCGTGAGGGGCTCGCTCAGATGGTCGAATACCTCCACATGAACGGCGTCACCGCCATCAACGAGCCTGGCATCAATTGGGCGGTTGAGCCGTGGCATCTCTACGAAGAGTTGCTCGGCGGACCCGATGTGCCATTTACTTCGACGTTCCTTGTTGATGCTCGGACCCAATCGGTGAAAGGGCTAGATCCCACCGTGGCGGTTGCCGATGCAGACGACCAAGTTGCCAGGGCCCCTGAGGGCAAGGTCAGCCTTGTTCCCAAGCAGGTCAAACTCTTCGCTGACGGAGCGATCATCTCTCAGATGATGCAGATGAGCGAGAGCTATCTCGACGCCAATGGCCAACCCAATCCTGATCATCATGGCGAGTGGATCATGGAGCCCATCGACCTCCGGCGCTTCTTCGATGCCTATTGGGATGCAGGCTGGCAGATCCATGTGCACGTCAACGGCGATCTTGGGCTTGAGGTGCTCCTCGACATTATCGAAGAAGCCCAGCGCCGCCGTCCCCGTATCAACCACCGAACCGTCATCGTCCACTTTGCCAATTCGACTGAAGAGCAGGTCAAGCGGATTGCCGAGCTTGGCGCAATTGTCTCGGCCAATCCCTACTACCCGGTCGGCTTCGCCGATAAGTATGGCGAGATCGGACTCGGTCCCGAACGGGCTGATGCGATGGTGCGCGCAGGATCGGTCGTTCGAGAGAATATTCCTTTGTCGTTCCACTCAGACCTACCAATGGGCCCCAGTGACCCAATGGCCATGGCATCATTCGCCGTAAACCGCATCACCCACTCTGGTCGAGTCGCTGCTCCCGAGCAGCGCATCTCGATTCAACAGGCGCTTGAGGCGGTAACGATCGGGGCTGCGTATTCCTGGCAGCGTGAACACGATCTCGGCTCGATTGAGGTCGGAAAGATCGCGAACTTCACTGTTCTGGCTGAAGACCCTTTCGACGTTGATCCTGAGCGACTCAGCCGAATCACAATTGAAGGAACAGTGTTCGAGGGGCGCTGGTTCCCGGTTTCAGCGTCATCCAAGACGGCCCGAGCAAACGCCACAGCATCTTTTGTCACAACCTCAATCACAGAGAACGCCAGCGAATGTGGCAACGGCTGCGGCTGCGAGGTCGCTCGTTTCATCGGTGAACTTTATGGCAAACGTACGGCGGCTTGACCGCGACAATGCGGACCGCAAAATCACGGCCCGCATTGTCAGGCTGGTACAAAACCTCTAGGACGAGGGTGCGTCTGCGTAGCGCAGATACGGCTTTAGCTCGACGACATTCGCAAACTTCGCCTTTGCGTCATCAGTTGACATGGCGGGTGACACAATCACGCGCTCGCCTGGACGCCAGTCAGCCGGCGTAGCGATCGGGTCGCGATCCGTTGCCTGAAGCGCATCGAGCACGCGCACGATCTCATCGAAGTTACGTCCGACAGACTTCGGGTACGTGAGCATCAGTCGCAGCTTGTTGTCGGGATCAATAATGAATACCGACCGCACTGTCGAGGTATCGCCAGCACCTGGGTGAATCATGTCGTAGAGCTCAGCGACCGTTCTGTCTGGGTCTGCGACAATCGGGAAGTTCAGCGCCGTACCCGCGACCTCGCCGATGTCTGGCGCCCAACCGTGGTGATCTTCGATGGAGTCAACGGACAGTGCCATCGCCTTTGTGTTGCGCTCGGCGAACGCACCCTGCAGGGCGGCTGTGCGCCCAAGTTCCGTGGTGCATACCGGCGTAAAGTCTGCCGGGTGACTGAAGAAGACGGCCCACGAGCCCTTCTTCCACTCGTGGAATGAGATCTCACCGTCGGTCGTATTTGCAGTGAAGTCGGGGGCGGTATCGCCCAGATGCAAGCTCATATCGTTTCCTCTTTCTCATTGTTCGGACAATCCGTTATAACAACTAGTGGGGCTATCTATTCCAACTGAGCCAGCTGTCACGGCGCTGTCGATTTTAAAGCGTTCGACTCTTCTAGTCTGCTCATCGCCCAGGCTCCAAGCAAGGGTCCCGGCGTCAGAATGGCAAATGCCGCCCACCAACCTGAGGCGTCGCGAACGATCGGCACGAGCCACATCGTGGCTGTCGTGAGCAGAAACCCGAACGCAAGTTGCACGGTCAGTGCTGTGCCCACGTATGCAGGGTCCGCACTTTCGCTGACGATGGCCGAGAACTGGGCAGAGTCAGCGACCACTGTGACGCCCCAGAGCAGAGCCAAACTGATGACGGCCCACAGAGGCAGGGCGCCCCAACCAATGACCAGAGCAATGCTTCCAGAGATCAGCAACGCCATCCGGGCTGAACGAGCCTTGCCCATGCGATCGCCCATAACACCAGCCAAGACCGAGCCAGCCGCTCCAGCGGCGATCACAGTGAAGGCAAGGGTCGACGAGTTCAGACTGCTGCCGGATCTTGCGACCGAGTCAGCGAGGAATGCAGCGATCCAGCCCCACATCGCGTAGAGCTCCCACATGTGGCCGAGGTAGCCGACAGAGGAGAGGACAACTGTGCGATCGCGCAATGCCCGCGACGCCTGCCCCATCTCAAATCTGCTGCGAGCGAATGGATACGGACCTTCACGCCCGGCTATTACGAACACCATCGCCCCTGCGACGGTCATCGCTGATGTCGTGACCATCACGACGTCCCACCGAGCGCCCCCAATGCCATTGACCAGATGAGGTGCGGCTGAGCCAATCGTAAGCGCAGCCACCACCACGCCCATTGCCACACCACGCCCGGTGCGGAACCACGTGGCGACGAGCTTCAGAGACGGCGGGTAGACGCCGGCAAGGAAGGCACCAGTAGCGAAGCGCAGCACAACGGCTGCGGGGTAGCCGTCGATGGGCACGATGAGTGCGTTCATTGCGGCCGCGGCGACAGCCGAGAAAGCGATCAGACGACCGAGGGGCAATCGATCTGCCAAGCCGGTCACGGCAGAGACGAGCGCTCCGACGACAAAACCGATTTGCAGCACGATGACCAACACCGACGCTTGGTTTGTGGAAAGGTCCCACCGTTCCCGCAGCTGACCTAGAACTGCCGCAGTCGAAAACCAAGTGGTCATCGTCAGCATGAGTCCGAATGCCATGATCGACAACGCATACCAACGCTTCGAGTCGATCGGGACCTCGTGGCCAACAAGCGAGCGAGGCGAAGTAGGTAGAGGAGGCATATTCACCAAACCCGGTCGCCCTCAGGCGCTGAGAGCGTCGAGTTCAACCCATGGCGCAGAGATGTGTGGCGCAAGCGCTTGTCGAATGCCTGCAAGTTCGTCTGATGTCATCTCGGGCCACGGGAATCGTACTAACTCGAACGCGGGTCCGCCGTCTGGCCGTAGCCCTCGAACGCCGTCGCGCATGACGGGAACGCGGAAGATCACCTGCGCGCTTGGTCCACCGCTGGCGACACCGTTGGTCACCGTCCCCACACTGGTCGACTTGTGGGTGGTCCACGCCTCGATGGCAGCGATAGGTGCCTCAATCCGGCCAAGCACGAGCTTGCCGTCGATCAAGTCGATCGTTCTATTTGCCCTGAGACCCTTGTCGTAGATCCAGATCCACAACGCCAGCAGCGCACCAACGCTGCCGAGAAGGATAAGGACGCCGAGTAGTGCCCATGGGCCTCCAAGTATGAGTGCGAGCAAGCCGATGGCCGCCGACGGAGCGACGAACCAGCGGACAAACCGCGACCACCGGTGACTGGCCGCTCCCTCGTCGAACTGGCGCTGCCACACGTTCACGCTATTCCCCTTGAATCCCTCATCGCTGCAGAGTAGCTCTAATGCGCTTCCTCAGCGCCATGAGAACCAAACGGAAGGTTTGTCACGATTGCGACCGCAATCGACCCGACGATGATCCCGAGTACCGCCGACAATGACGTGTTGACAAGCCAGGCCAGGACACCGCCGATACCACCGACGTCATGAACCGACTCCTCAAGGCGATGCACGAACTTGTATGGACCATGCCAACCAAGCTCGTCAGCACCGATCAGGATGATGTGTCCGCCCACCCACAGCATGGCCGCGGTGCCGATGATCGACAGCCACTTGAGGAGTATCGGCATGGCATTGACCAACATTCGGCCGGTCCGCTGCGACGAGGCTGACGCTCGGCCCGCGAGCGCGAGACCGATGTCGTCCATTTTCACGATGATTGCGACGACCCCATAGACGATCAACGTAATGAAGAGCGCTACGACGACCATGATTACGGCTCGAGCGAAGAAGTTCTCGTCGAGAACCTCCTTCAGCGCGATCACCATGATTTCGGCGGAAAGGATGAAATCGGTTCGAACTGCGCCGGCGATCGTGGCCGCCTCGGCCTCGGGGCCGGCAACGACTGCGGGCACGTCATGGGAGTGATCGTCGCCCTTAAGCTTGTGGTAGATCTTCTCGACCCCTTCAAAGCAAAGATAGGTGCCGCCCGCCATCAGGATGATCTCGATAAGCAGCGGCACGACGGCACTCAGAATGAGCGCGGCGGGCAGGATGAAAAGCAGCTTGTTCTTGAGAGATCCGAAGGCGATCTTCTTAATAATCGGCAATTCTCGGTTCGCCGCTAGGCCTTGCACGTACGCCGGAGTAACCGCCGTGTCGTCGACTACGACTCCCGCAGCCTTTGCACTTGCCTTACCTGCCGCAGCTCCGACGTCGTCGATCGACGCGGCGGCAAGCTTTGCCAACGCAGCAACATCATCGAGTAGACCAACTAGACCACCAGCCATGAATCATCCTTCTCAGCACAGGGGAACCACGTAGGGTAATTCGCTCGGCGGAGTCTCGCGACGATGATGCCGATTCAGTGATGCGATTCGCCGGAAAACGTCGAACGCCCGGGCAGATGCCCGGGCCTTCGATTTGATCGTATGAGCGGAATAATTCCGCAGACGACTGGATCAGTCGGTGCCGTTGAGATACGAGCCCTTGCGGACTGCCTTGGCTTCGATCTTCTCGACGCTAACGATGACTGGCTTGGTGTACATATTGGGTTCCCTCGCTTTTGCCGATCAAAGATCGGACCCTCCGCCCAGCGGATGCTGAACACGCACCAAGGTACGAGACCCGGGGCCCCTGGTCACGAGTTGTTCAACCCGCTGGACCTAGGCCATTTGGCCTACTGCGGTAGTTGACCCGAAAACGTCGAGGGCCCGAGCAGATGCCCGGGCCTCCGAGTCAATCGTGTGAGCGGAATAGTTTCCGCCGACGTTTACATCAATCTCTGGTGCCTCGACCGGAGCCCTTGCGAACTGCCTTGGCTTCGATCTTCTCGACGCTAACAATAACTGGCTTGGTGTAC
>JBBKWJ010000005.1:0-4343 GCA_037968895.1 Acidimicrobiales bacterium | reverse complement strand
CAATTGGCGGAACAGAACGGTCAATCCAGAACCCGGTGATGCGAGTGGGCGCCTACCTGTTCAGCTCTCCCGTCGGCATCTGGCTGCTGGGGCGACGGGTGACGGGCCGGCTTCTAATCAGCACGTGGTTTGGCAAGAAGCCGAAGCGCGAAGACCTCGACTGGATACGCAACATCTCTCGCCAGTGTCCACGAGAGACCAGGGTCGCTATCGGCAAGGCGACCAGCGACCTCGATCTTCGGCCGACGTTCGCCAAAGCCGGGCCACCAACACTCGTCTTGTGTGGGCGTCACGACAAGGCGACCCCGTTGAAGTTCTCCGAAGCAATCGCGGCCGCCATTACTGATTCTGAGCTAGCCGTCGTTGAGAATGCGGGTCACATGGTGATCATCGAGGCGGTCGACGACGTCGTCAGCCACCTCCTGGCGTTTGCCGACTAGTCAGAGCTCAACTACAGAAGGAAGATGCCCTCAAGGTCATCGAAGATTGTTGCTCGCCAACGTGCGAGAGGACTCTGACCGCTGAGCAATTCGTGCGTCGCGTCTAGCACGGAATCGAGCGGCATCAGATAGCAGTACGGATCGTGCGTCGAACGCTCCCCCAGCCCCGCAACGGCATCGAACGGCGGTTGCCAAGCAACCATCTGTCGGTGAGCCCCTTCGGTGAGGGCACGAACCGCTACGTTCCCCAGCCGGCTGCCAAGTAGTCGGTCGAACGCGCTTGGCCTGCCGCCTCGAACGACGTGCCCGAGCACGGTAACCCGAGTTTCGATGTCGGCCAAAGACTCACCGGTCCGCTCGAGTAGTTGCTCGTCGATGAGTTCCTTGAGGCGATCAGAGGGCATGTCAATCCCTTCCGCCTTGATAGCGATTACTTTCTTCGAACCGCCACGGGCTCGTACCGCTAACACCGATTCAACTACGGAGCTGACTAGCTGATCATCGGTGCGATCGGCCTCAGGGAACAGCACCATGTCGGCACCCGAAGCGATCGCGCTTGTCATTGCGAGATAGCCGCATTCACGGCCCATCACCTCGACGAGAAAGACTCGCTCGTGCGCACTAGCAGTGTCGGAGATCTTGTCGCACGCTTCGACGATCGTGTTCATTGCAGTGTCGACACCTATCGAGAGACTCGTGAGCGCGATGTCGTTGTCGATTGAGGCTGGAATGCCAATTACGCGAACTGGCCAATCGCCGGCCTCCGCGGGGTTGCTCAGGTGGAGGGCACCCGTGAGCGAACCATTGCCGCCGATCACGATCAAACCGTCGACGCCTGCGTCGGTGAGGACATCACGCGCCTTCTGCCTGGCGTCCACTTCGTGGAACTCCATGCATCGAGCCGATTGGAGCATCGTGCCGCCGCGCCGCAGAGCGTCGCTTACCGACAAGGCGTCGAGCGGCGCGAGCTCACCGTTTATCAAGCCTCGGTAGCCGTGGCGTATCCCAATGGCCTCGTGGCCTAAAGCCAAGCTGACGACGGTGGCGGCACGAATCGCCGCGTTCATCCCCGGGGCGTCGCCGCCACTTGTCAGAATTCCGATGCGCATCTATTCCCCTTCTGATCTCGCCGTCCCCGTCTCCACGACGCATCCCGAACGTACCAGGCCAGCCGTACCGAAGGATCAAGAAACAGAATCTAGGTAGAGCCTGAATCCCTCGGCTTCCGCTTCGAAGCCCATTGATCGGTAGAAGTCGTGCGCTCCGTCTGTTGCGTGCCGCTTGTGGGCCAGAAGTTGAATCTTGCGGCAGCCGGCCGAAGCCGCGTCATCGAAAATTCGGCTGATGATGTCATGCGCAACACCGCGCCGGCGCCAGCTTGAGCCAACGACGACCGCCTCGATAAACCCAGACGGTCGGCAACCGTAACCAAGATTCGGCATGGTCAAGAACAGGGCTGTGCCTGCGATCTCGCCACCGATGTCGGCCACGTAGACGAACAGGTTGTCGGTTCCCAACATTGCCTGCCACGTTTCCTGCTCTAGGACGGACGGCGCATCGACAGGGGCCCGAAGCCCTTCATCCGTTCGCGCCAACAGTTGCAGCATCGGAAGCAAATCTTCTGCATTTGCCATTCGGACGATGTGGGCGTTGTCATCGATGGACATCGACACACATTGACACACCTGGGATAGTTCGGGCGCCCACTAGTTGGTGTCGCGGTTACGACGATGAGCGCCGGCCTGCCGCTCGTTACCTCGCTTGTAGTTGCCAGTGACGCGGGCCATCAGTTCCTGCTCATCGCCATCTCCGACATCGGCGACGAACTCTTCGGCCCGCCGACCACGAAGCGTCGTCGCGACTCGTCCGTGGTGCGAGATCACCACATCGCCATTCTTGCGCCTCGACCATTCAAAACTCGTGGGCTGTGCCATCACTACAGTCTTGCGGATTCGGGCACTAGCCGTCCGGAAATATCTTCACCCAGCAATCAGGTTCGGGTTCTGCAACCATGACCTCGTGGATCTTGGGCTATCAGGACAAAGCATCATCGTGACTGGCGGGTCCTCCGGCATTGGGCTGGCGACTGCAGATTTGCTGCTCGAAGAAGGCGCGTTCGTGACAATCTGTGGGCGCGACCGCGCCCGTCTTAACCAGGCCGCTGCCCAACTCGGCTCGGCCAACCTTCACACGGTGCTAGCTGACGTTTTGGACCAGGCCGGCACCGCTCGACTCGTTGACGAGGCTGTACGACACGGCGGCCATCTCGATGGCATCGCCGCCGTCGCCGGCCGCGGACGACACGGGAGCCTGCTCGAGTTGGACCCAAACGAAATCGTTGCGGAAGTGTCTGACAAGCTTCTTGGCTTCATGAACATCACACGATCTGCGATCTCCGAACTCGCCAAAACGCGCGGTCGAATAGTTGGCCTAACCGCTCCTACCGCGAGGCAACCAGACCGAGCGATGGGGGCTATTAGTGTCGGTCGGGCGGCACTCGATAGCGCAATTAGCGGCCTCGCCCTCGAACTGGCACCCCAAGGAATTCGCATTAACGCTGTCGGGGTTGGTCTGATCGACACGCCACGCCAACAGGCCCGATATGCCGAGTCCAAGTCGTCAATCTCATACGCGCAATGGCTCGAACAACAGGCGCAACAACGTGGAGTGCCACTGGCTCGGCCTGGCACCCCAACCGAAGTCGCGGCGGCAATCTGCTGGTTACTGTCACCCACCTCGAGCTACACCACCGGCTCGGTCCTCGATGTAACCGGCGGCCTTCGGTCCCGGTAAAGGCTCGAGCGATCTGCGATGTTCGAGCAGCCTCTGTCGTCGACTCACGGACGTGACCGACTAGTTCACTTCGTGGCTTGACCAAGTCCAGGCATGGTGGACCACAACCGCGAGCAGCACCGCTTCAACGACGCTGCCCAATATGAAGTAATTCCATTCGCCCACTGCGCTGCCAAGCGATGCCAATGCGTAGAAGCCAGCAACGGTCATGTTGACGACACGATTAATGCTTCGGCGCATCACCAGGGTCAGGTAGACCATCAGGCTGGGGATGATGATGAAGAGAGTCACCATAAAGAGAAACGTCTGGTCTGTGTCGAACGCCGAAACCTTGTCGTTGGCGAGGTCGGCTCGTACATCTGGACGGTAGAGCGAGAATAGGTCGACGTAGGCAAAGATGAACAGCATGGCGATCCAGAGCGCCGAGATTCGAAGCCGGACATCGATTGGCCGAGAAGGGTCTGAGGGGAGCGTAGTATCGGTGAACTCATCAACAGTTTTCATTACGCTACAGTAATGTAGCGTAATGAAAAGTCAAGCGATGATCTAAAGGAGGAGCGCTGTGGCCCGGCCACTGAGTCAGACTGCCCGAATCAAGATGCTCCAAACTGCGGCTGAACTAGCCCTCGACGTCGGCATTCATCGGTTCACGGTCGACGAAGTCTCCCGTCGTTCAGGAATCGCACGAACCACGATCTACCGTCACTTTTCGACGAAGAACGAACTCCTCGTTGCAGCGCTAAGCCAGCTCACTCCTGTTCCCGTCACGCCAAACACAGGCACGCTTCGAGACGACCTGCTCGAGTTTCTCACCAGCCTTGTACCGATCTTCGCCGATCACCAGATCCGAGCGCTCTTCCTCGACATTCTGGCCGAGGCCAGTCGAGATCCGGAGTTGCTTGAGCTTCAGCAATCGATGATGGACAGCCGCGCCGGACCCAGCCGGGTGATCTTCGACCGTGGCCAAGAACGAGGCGAGATCGCCGCCCACTTCGAGTACCCCGACGCGTTTCTCATATTCGAAGCACCCCTCGTCATGCGAGGTCTCGGGCCGCCCGGCAGCCTCGACAACATCGACCTCGAAGTCCACGTCGACCAGATGCTCCTCGT
>JBBKWJ010000004.1:0-52570 GCA_037968895.1 Acidimicrobiales bacterium | reverse complement strand
CCAAGATTCGGGCGATGTTCGAATCTCGTGGCCGCACCATGCCAGAGAACAACTTGCGCCAAGCCTTGGTGCCAGCGGGTGCAACGCCAATCGCCCAGCAACCTGGCACGGCTCCCGGTCTCGTTTGTCCGCTGACCATCGATGGTGCGCTGAAAGTGATCTACGCCGTGCCCGGTGTGCCGTACGAGATGAAGGAAATGGTGACCGGCACCGTGATCCCTGATCTCACTGCTCGTTCGGGTGAGGTGGCGGTTATTCGCAGTCGAGTACTTCGCACCTGGGGAATGTCAGAATCGCAGTTGGCCGAAGTGCTGGCCGACCGCATCGACGAACTCGACACCATCGGCAATCCGACCATCGCCTTCCTCGCCAGCGGAGTCGAAGGGCTTAAGGTGAGAATGACGGCCAAGTCGCCAACACCAGCCGAAGCTGAGCTGGTGCTCGACGCCGAAGAGGCCGTTTTGCGGGAACTCATCGGCCACGTTGTCTTCGCCGTTGACTCGACCGGCAACGAGGGCAACAACATGGAGACGACGGTCATGCGGCTTCTCGTCGATCGTGGCCTCACTGTTGCCGTTGCTGAGTCATTGACTGCGGGTTACGTGTCTGGCCGATTGTGCGCCGTTCCAGGTGCGAGCGAGTCGTTCAGGGGCGGTGTCACTGCGTATCACGCTGACCTCAAACAGTCGTTGCTCGGCGTGCCAGCCGGACCGGTAGTGACAGAAGAAGCGGCTGTTGCGATGGCGGAAGGCGTCCGCTCCTCGATGTCGGCCGATATCGGCATCGCAAGTACCGGTGTCGCTGGCCCTGCAGAATCAGAAGGACTGCCTGTCGGCACAGTCTGTCTCGCGGTGTCGACGGCTGAAGGCGCAATCGCAACCACGGTTCGTCTCCCCGGTGACCGCGAACGCATTCGCCAGTTCTCAACAATTACGCTGCTCGACCTCCTCCGTCGCCTCCTTCTCGAACCGTGAGCGACTTCGACCCGACCGGCCCACGCCCCACTGGCTCTAACGCGGCTGGTCCCGCCACAACGATGCAGTGCCCCAGTTGCGGAGCCACAAACCCTGCGAACTCATCGTTCGTATCGTGGTGCGCCGTGTGTAGCTGGAATGTGGACCCTGATGGTCTTGCGGCCCGTGACGGTGCAGCAAAAACGGCAGTCGCAAAGCCACTCTCGTTTGTGAGCCGGTTTGTGATTGGCCTAATGGTCCACGGCCTGGTCCTCGGATGCCTTGGCCTCGGGCTCTTCGTCATTTGGTCGACCTGGTTCTCTATCGTCGGTTTCGTGGTTGGACTTGGATTGGTCCTCTTAGGAGGGCTGCTGTTGCCCCATGGGACGCACGTGCCCGATGAGACGCTCCGGCTCGACCAATCGGTTGAGGTCGAGCTCTATCGCTACGTTGCCGATCTTGCCGCTCAGCATGATGTCGCGATGCCGACGCAACTTGGGTTCACAGAGAGTTTCCAAAACTGGTCTGGCGTTGTTGGCACTTTCCGCAGGCCAGCCGTTGTCTATAGCTACCCCGTTTGGCAAAGCCTTACTCCAACCGAGCTAGCCGCCTTCGTAGCGATTGAGCTCGAAGTCTTACACGCCAGACGTCGCTCGATCGGACGGTTAACCGAAGCGGCAACTCAAACGCTCGCCACGATCGTGTCGGGTTCACAGTGGGAGCGGCCAGCCGGAGCTGAACGGGTGCATGATGTGAGCACGGGTCGGTCGACCGCGGCCAAGTTCGAAGGACACAGCGACCGTGCCAGAGTCGCGAATATGGCCCGAAAGGCTCGCCCTGAACGAGCGATCTTCGGTCTCACAGCCGCTTTGCTAGGGAAGCTTCGGCGCGGCACCGACGCAGTTAATCAACAAGCCGTGATCGAGGCATATGAGCGTGTCGCACAGCGACGGGGGCCTGGAGTTGTGCTGCGTTTGCTCGATATCGAGCTCATGACGACTTCTTTGATCAACGCTGGAGTACGGGCCCGGCGCCGCGACGAGTCGCTGCTGGACGCCATCGCCGAATACACCGCCTCCTTCCCCGACCACGAGCGCGAACGTCGACGTCGCGAGTCACAGCTCCGTGGCAGTGGAGCTGAAGGCCCCTGGCCATCGGTCGCGGCGCGGGCCGCAGTGTTGCCCCCGTTCGAGACCCACTTGCCGCGGGTTCGTCCACCGACCATCGTCTCGTCCACTGTGAGGGGCACGGTTGAGGTGCGGCTCTTCGATCGGCTGAAATCGGTCTAAGGGGGCGAGCATTAGGTGTCACGCTCCTATGCTTGATGGGCCGCTCGTCTACTGGGCGACAAGACCGTGTAGCAGGAGTACGTGTGGCTGGACCGATCAAACTCAAGTTCGTCCTCTCCGGCGACCACGTCGATCGGCTTCCCGATGTTGGCCCTGAGGTGTGCTTCGTTGGCCGTTCCAACGTTGGCAAGTCGTCGCTCATCAACGCAGTGAGCAACCGCAAAAAGCTCGCCCACGTCTCGAATACGCCCGGCCGAACCCGTCTGCTGAACCTTTTTGAGTTTGATCCACGCCCTGGTGGGCTCATGGATCTGCCCGGCTACGGGTTCGCCAATGCACCCGCTCAGATGCGCGGATCGTGGCAAAAGATGATCGAGGGCTACTTACTCGAGCGCGAGTCTCTGGTCATGGTCCTCGTCCTTGTCGACGGTGTCGTTGGTCCAACCAAGCTCGATCTGCAAATGCTCGACTGGCTGCGTTCTGTCGACCTTCCTCACACCGTCGTGGCGACAAAACACGACAAGGTGAAATCGTCGATTCGCGATAAGCGGAAGAAAGAGGTGGCGATGAAGTGCCAGCTCGAACCAGACGATGTGGTGTGGGTCAGCACAGTAAAGGGCGTTGGCATCGACCGGCTTCGGGGCATGATCCGCCGCTGGGTCAGCTTCGGCTAAGCCCGTCCTCGCTAGCTGGGAACCCAGCGGAATGGCTCGCTTCGCTCGCCGAGTCGGGTTCCTGAGGAGTTCAGACGCCCTGCTTGCAGCGGTATCCGGGCGCCGGTGTCGCATCGGCACGCACCTATCCGCTGAACTCCCTGTCGCCCAACGACCCAGCGAGTGACGGCGCAGCCGTCGTTGAAGTCGTTCGTGCGGTCGTCGGCACTGCTGAACCATCTGTCGTTGGCGACGTGCTGGTTGTCGGCGTTGATGTATCGCCAGATGTGAACCGGCCGGTTGCTTGAGCGTAGGCGTCGCCGCGCTCGCGACACGTTTGCCCAAAGACGAAGTCTTGAAACTCAAGTTGGGATCTGGTCATGTCTTTCCACATCAACTCAAGAACTTGCTCATCGACGCCGCAAAGAAAGTCAGCGACTTCTTGCCGTTCGGCGACTTCGGCCGGGGTGAGCTCACGGCCCTCGATTTCGGCGAGCATTTCGGCAACGGTTTGTTCGACAGGTTCCTCGGAGCACGCCGCAACGGTGCTTCCTATCAGTCCAGCACTGAGGAGTAGACCCACGAGCTGGCCGAGACTCTTACCTCGTTTTTGGGACCATGGGACCAGCAGCGACATGACGTGCGATCGTAGTGCACGGGAACGCACTGTCGTGTGCGTCTTGCCCGTACTCGCTGATTCTTCTGGCTAAAAAAACAAAACTCGGCCAAATGGTTGTCCGAACAGGCGTTCGCAATTACGCTCTTGTTATCCGGTCGTGGCAACCGGGTACGACGGCGCTCTACTTGCTCCGTACGATCCACTGTCACACCCCCTGCGTAAGGTTTCAATCAATCCCCCCAAAGGAACCGGCAGGCGGTGATCGGCACTGCAGCCAAAGACGCACAAGGAGCGATCGTGGAGAAGAACAAGGCCCTCGAAATGGCCCTCGGCCAGATTGACAAGCAATTCGGCAAGGGTTCGGTCATGTTTATGGGCGACAAAGCAACCTTGGCGATCGGCACGATCCCCACCGGAGCGCTTGCCCTCGACATCGCACTCGGCGTGGGCGGTCTGCCTCGTGGTCGTGTGGTCGAGATATTCGGCCCTGAATCCTCAGGTAAGTCGACTCTCGCCATGCATATCGTGGCCGAGGCGCAACGCAAGGGTGGCATCTGCGCCTACATCGATGCAGAGCATGCGATGGATCCGATCTACGCCGCCGCTATCGGCGTCGACGTTGCCGAACTCCTTATCTCGCAGCCAGACACAGGCGAGCAGGCGCTCGAGATCTGCGACATTCTCATTCGGTCCGGTTCGATCGACGTTGTCGTAATCGACTCCGTCGCTGCATTGACCCCACGGGCGGAGATCGAAGGCGACATGGGTGATACCCACGTCGGCCTCCAAGCTCGCCTCATGTCCCAGGCCCTGCGTAAGATCACGGGCAACCTGAGTAAGACCGACACGATCTGTATCTTCATCAACCAGTTGCGTGAGAAGATCGGCGTGATGTTCGGCTCGCCAGAAACAACGCCTGGCGGTCGTGCACTCAAGTTCTACTCGTCGGTTCGTCTCGACATCCGTCGGATCGAGTCGCTCAAGGACGGCGTCGAGATCGTCGGAAACCGGACCAGAGTCAAAGTCGTAAAGAACAAGGTTGCGCCACCGTTCCGTCAGGCCGAGTTCGACATCATGTACGGCAAGGGCATTAGCCGTGAAGCCTCCATCCTCGACATCGCGGTTGAAGAAGACATCGTGAAGAAGTCAGGCGCGTGGTACACGTATGAGGGCGACCAACTGGGCCAGGGCCGCGAAAACGTTAAGAAGTATCTGTTGGAAAACCCCGAGCTGACGGTTGAGCTTCAAGAGCGAGTTCTTAAGGCAGTCGGGCTCATCAAAACGGATGAAGTCGATGAAGTCGAGATCGACGTCGACGAGCCAATCAGCCTCGACTGAGCTTCGTCGTAAGAAGGGCTCATCATCGGCGCTAGCGTGTAGCAGCCGATGGTGAGCCCTTTCGGCGTTATAGACGGGAGCGCGCATGAGTTTTGATCAGCTACGGGTTGGCCTGACATTCGATGATGTCCTTCTTGTGCCCAAGCGTTCCGGAATTCGCTCCCGCTCTGATGTCTCGTTGGCCACAAACCTGACTCGCAACATCACCCTTGGGGCCCCGATCATTGCTGCCAACATGGACACGGTCTGTGAAGATGTGATGGCGATCGCGATGGCCAAGATCGGGGGAATCGGCATTCTGCATCGGTTCCTCACGATAAAGGCGCAAGCTGCAATGGTGGCCAAGGTGAAAGCGGCCGGCGATCTTCTTGTTGGTGCGGCGATCGGTACCGACCACGATGCGGTGACTCGAACTGCCGCTCTCATTGACGCTGGCGTCGATGTGCTGGTTCTCGACATTGCCCACGGTCACGCTGACCACGCAATCCAGGTCGTGCAACAGACAAAGCAGGCCTTTCCGATGGTCGACATCATCGCCGGAAACGTTGCGACTCGCTTAGGCGCACAAGATCTCGTTGACGCTGGCGCTGACGCCATCAAAGTCGGGGTTGGCCCCGGAGGTGTCTGCACAACTCGACTGGTTGCTGGCGTTGGTGTTCCACAGCTCACTGCAGTCTCTGATTGCTCCCGCCTCGTCGACGCCGCTGGCCAGCTAGTGCCCGTCATCGCCGATGGTGGCATCAAGACATCTGGCGATATAGCGAAGGCGCTTGGAGCCGGCGCGAGCAGCGTCATGATTGGTAGCCTTTTCGCAGGTACAAATGAGTCACCCGGTGAGGTCGAGCAGACAAGCCGGGGCTTGGTGAAACGAGTTCGCGGCATGGCGTCGTTCGAAGCCATTGAAGCTCGAGCAATTCGTGAAGGCGAAGAGATCGACGCAGAATACTTCGAGCAGCGGGCCGCTGAGGGAGTCGAAGGAGTCGTGCCATACCGCGGGTCGGCGATCAAGCTAGCCAACCAGCTACTGGCCGGCGTTCGGAGTGGCATGAGCTATAGCGACGCGCGAACGATCGAAGAATTCTGGGACAAAGCTGAATTCATTCGAGTCACTTCTAACGGTGTGCGAGAAAACGCTCCACACGCGACGCACTAGAGGCAGACGGATGAACATCACCACGGCGATATTCGATATGGACGGTTTGCTCACCGAGTCTGAGTCGCGTTGGCGTACCGCTGAGCGCGAGGCAGCCAGCAGACTCGGTATTCCACTAACTGACGCCGATTTCGAGAAGACCATGGGCGTGCGAATGCGCGACGTGGCGGCCCTTTGGTTTTCGTGGCACCCATGGGAAGGGCCGTCAGTCGAAGCGGTGGCCGACAAGGTCATCGCTCGAGTGATCGAGCTTGGCCTCTGCGCTGAGCCACTGCCCGGTGTCGTCGACACCATCAAGTATTTGCAGGCGAAGGGCATTCGCCTTGCGCTTTGCTCGTCGTCAGATATGGCGCTTATTACGGCCACTCTCCAAGCGCTCGACCTGGTCGGTGTCTTCGAAGTGGTGCATTCCGCTGAAGCAGACGAGTTCGGAAAGCCCCACCCCCAGCCGTATCTCACCACCGCGGCACAGCTCAAGGTGTCGCCTTCCGAATGCCTGGTCTTTGAAGACTCGGCCACCGGGTGCCTTTCCGCTAAGGCGGCAGGTATGCGAGTAATTGCCGTCCCCGCCCTTGCCAGCCGCGGGTCAGGCCAGTTTGGATTCGTCGACCTCGTGCTCGACTCATTGGCGCAGTTTGGCGACGAAGCCTGGGACGCCGCTGCGGCGAAGGCTGCTACCCCAAACACCTCGCGTCCTCGGTTTCATTTGGCGTTCGGAGTCGACGACATCGACGCAGCCCGATCGTTCTATGGCGGGGTGCTTGGTTGTCCTGAAGGGCGCTCAGCAGAGAAGTGGGTCGACTTCGATCTTTGGGGACACCAGATCGTTGCCCATCTTGATGAGCATCACGATCCTGCGGTGACCAAAAATGCGGTTGACGGCGAACAGGTCCCCGCCCATCACTTTGGGCTCGTACTTAGCCCAGTGGCGTGGCATGCCCTTGTGGCGCGTTTGCGGGCCGCCTCGGTGCCATTCATCATCAGTCCGCAGACCCGTTTCTCAGGCCAGCCAGGCGAGCAGCACACCTGTTTCGTCACCGATCCCGCAGGCAATGCGCTCGAGTTCAAGGCCTTTGCGCAAGACGAAGCGGTTTTCGCGGCCGACTAAGCAGTCGACTGAGCGCGGCCGTCCATCATCGACCACTACCGTGATCGGCAACGATCCCACCGGGGATCGCAAGATTGGGAGCAGTCACGATGCAACTCGGAATTGTCGGCCTCGGACGCATGGGCGCAAACATCGCGAGACGCCTTCACCTCGCAGGTCATCAGCCAGTCGTGTTTGATGTACATCAGGACGCCATTGACACGCTCGTCGCCGAGGGCGTTGCGACGGGGGCCTCGTCGCTAGAAGATCTTGCGTCGAAGCTCGACGGACCAAAAGCCGTCTGGGTGATGGTTCCGGCTGCGTACGCGGGCGGGGTCGTGGAAGACGTGAGCCAGTTTTTGGGCGCAGACGACATCGTGATCGACGGTGGCAACAGCCACTACATCAAGGACATCGAGCGAGCTGATGTCCTCTCGCAGCGAGGCATTCACTATCTCGACGTTGGCACATCGGGTGGCGTGTTCGGCCTAGAGCGCGGCTATTGCCTCATGATCGGCGGCGACACCGTTGCGGTCGAGCGGCTGACACCAATCTGGGAGGCGCTTTCCCCGGGGCCAGACGCGGCTCCTCGCACACCGGGGGCCACCGGCGAGATGGGCCAGGCTGAGTGGGGCTATCTGCACTGCGGACCAGCGGGCGCAGGGCACTTCGTGAAGATGGTGCATAACGGTATTGAGTACGCCATTATGGCCGCATACTCCGAGGGCCTTGGCCTCCTCGAACGAGCCAACGTTGGGGCGCAAGACCGTTCGGCCGATGCAGAAACGGCCCCGCTCGGTGATCCACGGCATTTCCAATACGACATCGACATCGCAGCAGTTTCTGAGGTCTGGCGACGCGGCTCTGTGATCGGATCCTGGCTGCTCGATCTGACCGCTGCCGCCTTGCGCGCCGATCCGGCGTTAGATGAGTTTGAGGGGCACGTGTCTGATTCGGGAGAGGGGCGCTGGACCGTTCTCGCTGCGGTCGAAGCTGGCGCCCCAGTTCCAACGATTGCCGATGCGCTCTTCAGCCGCTTCTCGTCGCGCGGTAACGCCGATTTCGGCAACAAGGTGCTCTCGGCGATGCGGTCTCAATTCGGCGGTCACGCTGAGAAGAAGGGCGACTGATGCGAGGCGACGCTGACGCTCTCGTGCTCTTCGGCATCACGGGCGACCTTGCCAAGAAGAAGCTGTTTTCGGCTCTCTACACGCTGGAGGCCGCGGGCGAGCTGAACTGCCCAGTGATAGGCGTTGCTTCGTCAAACTGGTCCGTCAACGAACTGCGTGACAATGCCAGAACTGCGCTCGAAGAGAGTGGAGCTGCGATCGACCCTGAGGTATGGAATCGATTCGCCGAACGGCTCGACTATGTGTCTGGTGACTATCGCGAACAGGCGACGTTCGATGCAGTGGCCGATCGAGTCGGCGATGCCGAATGTCCGGTGTGCTACTTGGCCATCCCGCCATTCCTCTTCGAGACGGTGACCGACGGACTCGGCAGCACCGGTCTCAATCGAGGTCGCGTGGTCTTGGAGAAGCCGTTCGGCCGCGACCTTGAGTCGTCCCGAGAGCTCAACGTTGACCTGAACCGGCACTACTCCGAAGAGCAGATTTATCGGATCGATCACTTCCTCGGCAAGGAGCCTGTGCTCAACCTGCTGGTCTTCCGATTCGCCAATGCGATTCTCGAGCCCTTGTGGAATCGTAAATACATCAAGAGTGTCACGCTCACGATGCACGAGTCGTTTGGCGTTGAGGGCCGTGGCAAGTTCTACGACGAGGTTGGAACAATCAGGGACGTCGTCCAGAACCACCTTCTGCAAATCGTCGCGTTGTTGGCGATGGAACCACCGGTTTCTGATGATGCTGGCGCCATGCAGGACGAGGTGGCCAAAGTCTTGAAGTCGATGCGGAGTTTTGACCCGGCGAAGACTCAACGTGGCCAATACGAGGGGTACCTCGACGAGGCTGGCGTCGCTGTGGAGTCAAACACCGAAACCTTTGTCTCAGTCGAAACTGAGATCAACTCATGGCGTTGGGCCGGCGTCCCGTGGCGTATCGAAGCCGGAAAGGCACTGCACGAGACGAAGACCGAAGCGGTTGTGGAGTTCATCCCACCCCCGACGGCGATGTTCTCTGAGATGGATCCCGGCCCAAACCGCTTGCGGTTTGTCATGAAGCCGAACGACTTGATCCTGCTCGAGATGCAGGCCAAGTTGCCTGGCTCGGAGCTCGTGAGTGAATGTGTCACTCTTGAGGTCGATCATCACGGCATCGAAGATGGCCCCAGCCCTTATCACCGGTTGCTCGGCGATGCGCTTACTGGTGACAAGCGTTTGTTTGCCCGCGGTGACCAGGTCGATGAGGCCTGGCGGATCGTGCAGCCAATTCTCGACTCAGAGTTAGTCGTCGAGCGCTATGCCTACGGCGCCTCCGGGCTTCCGGGTAACGTGAAGGATACGCGGTGAGCAAAGAGATCTTGAGCCTTGACCTCGGAGGAACCCACGTTCGCGTTGCCCGAGTCGGACTCGATGGATCGATCATTCGACGAATCCGAGTAGCAACTCCGGTGCACGACCCAGACCCAAGCGGTCTTGTGCAGCTCATTGCAGACATCAGAGACGACTCCGACGCGAAACGAATAGTTATCGGCGTTCCCGGCGTTGTCGACAACGAGACGCATCGGATCGAAACGGTCGCGAATCTCCCCGCCAGCTGGCTGCCGTCGTTATCCGCTGATTGGTTCGCCGAGCGAACAGGGCTACAGGTGAGTATCGCAAACGATGCCGACCTGGCTGCGGTGGGCGAGTCGGTCTTCGGCGCTGGATCGGACTACGGCGACACGGTGTACATCACGGTTTCCACCGGCGTCGGTGCGGGAATGGTCTTGGGGCGACGTCTTGTCGGCGGCCGACATTCTGGCGCCGAGATCGGTCATTGTGTAATCGACATTCAGGCCGCAAGAGACGGTAGGCCGGCAACGGTCGAAGACATTGGCTCGGGGACGGCAATCGAGCGCGAGTCGAAACGGCTTGGCATCGACGAGCGAGGCGCAGCCTTCGCTGATTTGGTGCGGGCTGGCGACCCGGCTGCGGTCGCGATCTGGGAGCGCGCAATGGAAGCCGTCGGATTTGGCATTGTTAACCTCTGTTGGGTGGCGACTCCTGAAGTTGTCGTTGTCGGCGGCGGTGTTGGCATGAATCAGGACATCGCTCTGCCAATTCTTCGCCGGGTTCTGGCCGATCACGGGCCAACGATTCTGCCAGTTTCGGTGGTCACCGCCTCGCTTGGCGACGATGCCGCCCTGGTAGGTGCGGCCGGATGGTGGCAAGCTATGGGGAAGCGCTAGCGCCGCTAGCCGTTGAGGAGTAAGCCCCATGCTCATGATCGAGTTTGTTGACGACGACCGCTGGGTGTCGCGCGCAGCCGACGTGATGGCAACCACGATCACGAACTCCGTGAACGCAAGGGGGGTCTGCGTTATCGCATTGAGTGGATCGACAACTCCGGTGCCCGTGTTTACTGAGTTGGCGACTCGCAAGCTGCCATGGACGAAGCTGGTATTTATTCAGGTCGACGAACGTTTGGCTCCCGCTGACTCGGGTGAACGAAATCTCACGGCACAGATGGAAGCCTTCGGGTCGAAAGGTGCACGGTGGCACTCGATGCCGGTCGACGAGGCTGACGCGAACGGCGTAGTCAGTGATGATGCGCTCAATCGTTTTGGAACCGAGCTAGTTGGGCTGTGCAGCGACGGTCGTATCGACCTAGTTCACCTAGGCATCGGAGACGATGGCCATACGGCGTCGCTAGTCCCTGGCGATCCGCTGCTTACGCAGGAGGGCGGAGTCGTCGGACAGTCGATTGTTTATAACGGATCTCGCCGCCTCACGCTGACGGCCGACTTCATCAATACGGGCCGGCGAATAGTGTGGCTGGCCAGGGGTGAGGGCAAAGCCGATGTGCTCGGTCGATTAATCAGTGGTGATGACACAATTCCGGCTTCACTTATCCGTCAAGACGTTGCGATCGTCATTGGCAATGCTGCGGCCAGGCCCGCCTACGCCAGCAGCAGTTCATAGTCGCAACCGGTTAGAGCTTTCGCCACACCGACACGTGCGAGGGCGAGTCGTCGGTGAATGGCTCACGATTCCACCCCGCCCAGCGGCTCTCAAGCGTCATGCCTGCGAGTTGGGCCATCAGGTCGAGCTCGGATGGCCATACGTAGCGAAACGACCCGGCGACTGTTCGAGCCTTGTTGCCGTCGATGTAGTAGTGATGCGAAATTAGAATCTGATTTGTGAGGTCGACGTATTCGTCGAACCCGAGGTGGTTCGGCGATACGTCGAAAGGGCGGATTCGCTCGGCGGGGGAGAGCTGGTGCAGCCCTGGGACGATGACTTCGATCAGAAAGCGACCGCCGGGAACGAGATGAGATGCGGCGTTGCGGAACACTGCAACCTGTTCTTCTTGGGTCTTGACGTTCCCAATTGTGTTGAAGACGAGGTACACAAGAGAGGCGTCGTCGCATACAACGGTCTCAGTCATGCTGCCGACTGTCACCGCTACCTGATCGGCCCCGTTCTTCTTGGCGAGCTCCGCGACCATTGGTTCTGAGAAGTCAATGCCTAGGACCGTCGTACCGAGTTGGGATAAGGGGAGTGCGATGCGACCCGTGCCGACTGCGAACTCGACGGCCTTGCCTCCATTCGCAAGTTCGGCGAGGAGACTGGCGGTCCGATCAATCGCTTCACCGTCATGGCTACTCGGCAGGCCTCGGTCGTACACGGCCGCAATCGACGGCTTGAGATGTTCGTCTGGCCACGAGCGATAGTCAGGAGTCTCCACCCGAGCACCTTTGCACATTCTGTGACTCAATCGCACCGAATTGATGGCTTAGAGCCCGACGGGCGTGCCGCCTGAGATGGGTATCGCCGAGCCGTTGATGTAACGGGCGCCTGGGCCTGCGAGAAACGCAATTAGCGCTGCGACTTCGGCAGGGGTCCCGGCCCGCCTGGCCGCAACGCCCTCATATCGACGTCGTGCCATCTCCTCGACCGATACTCCAGCCTCAGTCGCTAGCCGCTTCGTCGCTTCTGTGTGCATGTCGGTGGCTATGTAGCCGGGGCATACGGCGTTGCAGGTAATCCCATTTGGTCCGAACTCGGCAGCAATCGTTTTCGTGAGGCCGACTACGGCGTGCTTCGTCGCGTTATATGCGCCAAAGCCCGCCTCGGCGCCGAGTCCAGCAGTCGAGGCATTGTTGATAATCGAACCGCCACCGCGGCTGAGCATGGATGGAATCACGGCTTGGCAGAACTCGGCCGTGCCCTTGAGGTTGATGCGAAAGCTGAGATCCCAGTGAGTTGATTCGATGTCAAGGAAAGGAAGCGCGCCGACCGTGCTGCCGGCGTTGTTGACCAGAATGTCAACGCCGCCATGTTCATTGACCACCTGTTCAACACATCGATTGATAGCCAAACGATCGGTGACATCGACGTCGAAGACGGCGCAGGTGCCGCCGAGGGCTCGAATCTCTGACGCCAGCTCGCGCATCGGCGCCGCATTCGTGCCAACCGATCCATCGGCACCCTCGACGGCCAAATCGGTGATGATGAGCGATGCGCCGTGCCGGGCGAGTTCGAGTGCTGTGGCACGCCCGATACCCGTCGGAGAGCTGGTGCCGGTCACGATGGCGACCTTGTTGGCGAGGGGTGAGTCCATTGGCACATCCTTCCACACCGAGCGCGAATCGATTGTCAGCTCTAGCCTGGTTGGGTGAGCAAGCGATACCTGGTGCGCACCTACGGGTGCCAGATGAATGAGCATGACTCCGAGCGGCTTGCTGGCCTGCTCGAGGCCGACGGCTACGAGTCAACCGACGACGCCGATCAGGCTGACGTTGTGGTGCTCAATACGTGCTGCATCAGGGAAAACGCCGACAACAAGCTCTACGGAGCGCTCGGCAATCTGAAGGTCCTGAAAGAGGCGAATCCCGATCTTCAGATCGTGGTCGGCGGGTGCCTGGCCCAGAAAGACCGCGACCTGATCCAGCAGCGGGCAGGCCATGTCGACGTTGTGCTCGGCACGCACAACGTGCACCGAGCAACCGAACTCATGGCTGAGGCTCGTGAAAGTGGTCCTGTCCTCGAGATCTGGGAAGAGGCCGTGCTTGACGAGCATTCGCTGTTCCCATCCGCCCTTCCGGTGCGGCGCGAGACTGACTACGCCGCGTGGGTAACGATCCAAATTGGCTGCGACAACAAGTGCGCGTTCTGCATCGTGCCTGCGGTTCGGGGCCGAGAGATTTCCCGCCCGTTCGCCGAGATCGTCGACGAGGTGGAGCGGCTTGCGAGTCAAGGCGTCACTGAGATCACCCTGCTTGGCCAAAACGTCAACTCCTACGGGCGTGACCTCTCGATCGCGGCACGCAAGGCAGGCGAAGACATCCGGCTTCGTCCCCAGTTCGACAACCTTCTCCGAGCGGTTGGGCGTGTCGATGGCATCCGCCGTGTTCGCTACATGAGCCCGCACCCGAAAGACATGACCCAAGACGTCTTCGATGCGATGGCCGAGACTGACGCCGTCATGCCGCATCTACATTTTCCGTTGCAGTCGGGATCGGACCGCATCCTCGCCGCGATGCATCGCGGATATACCGGCAAACGTTTCTTAGAGAAGGTCGCAGCGGCTCGGGCCACGATGCCTGGCGTCTCGATCACCACCGACATCATCATCGGCTTTCCTGGTGAGACCGAAGAAGACTTCGTCCGGACTCTCGAGATCGCGGCCGAAGCTGAGTTCGATGCGGCCTACACGTTTATCTACTCACCTCGGCCCGGTACAGAGGCGGCTGAACTCGTCGACGAGTTCGTCCCCGCCGAGGTGACGAAAGATCGGTACGAGCGTCTGGCCGTCGTCCTGCAGCGCTCGTCCATTCGCAAACACGAGGCGAAGGTCGGCTTGATTGAGGAGCTTCTCGTCGAGGGCCCGTCAAAGCGTGACCCCGATGTTATGAACGGCCGCACCCCAGAGAACCAACTTGTGCACTTCAAGTCGGCGCCGTTAAAGCCTGGAACGTTCGTAAAAGTCAAGATCACCGAAGCAACGACGCGGTTCTTGCGAGGTGAGCTGGTCGAGGTCACACGACGAGCCAAGCACGTAACTCGTCTGTCTGTGTCTGCGGCGTCGTAATGTCGCATCATCAATTTACGGTGGCAGTGGCCACCGAAGAGTCCGCTGTGCGTACCCGGCTCAACGAGATCGCGCTCGAGCCGAGCGAGGTCGTTCGCTGGTTCACGACTGATGACGATGTAACCGCAACTGTTGTGCCGAGCGGCGATCTGTGGCTGTTGGAGGTTGAGGGCGGGACATTTCGAGCGAATGGCGTCGTTGAGCTGCGGCCACGTGTGCCCGGTTCGTTGCTCTCGGTGACTCTTGACCTGCGGGGAAAGGGCTTCTTCGGCTTAGCTGGACCGTTTCTGGCTCTGGCCGGTGGCAAGATCGAAGGTGAAGTTCAGCGGGCGTTGCATCGTGAGTTTGGTGCGGCGTGAGCAGTCTGCTGTACCGGCTTCGACCTGACCCCACAGCATTGCCGGCGGCACTGGTTCTGTTCAGTCCCGCGATTCCGTTCGCGTTCATCGTTGGGCTTGCAGCAACAACAGCCGAACTGCCGCTGGCTGCCGGCTGGCTCAGCTCAGTCGTGATGTTTGCAGGCGCCGCCCAACTGGCGGTCATCTCGATTGCGGGGGCTACTTCGTGGTGGGCCGCGATTGTGGCCGGTTTGGTGATCAACTCTCGCCATGTCATGTACTCAATGGCGATGGCTCCAGCGTTCAAGAATCAGCCTCGCTGGATGCGGTGGATCGCACCGCACTTCTTGATTGATCAAGTTTTCGCCATGGTTATTCTGCGAGCCGAGGATGAACCGGAAGACTTTCGGCGCTACTACTTAACGTGCGCCGCAGTGTTCTTCACTGGGTGGAACATTTCTGTTGCGCTTGGCGTGAAGTTCGGCGGCTCGATTCCCCTGAGCTGGCGGCTCGACTTTGCTCCGGCCGTCATGTTTGCTGGCCTCGTCATCATGGGCGTTGCCAGACGATCCCATGTGGTGGCGATCTTGGTCGGGTCGTTGGCGTGCTATGCCACGATCGGCTTGCCAAACAAACTCAGCATTGTTGTCGGTGGTGTGTGCGGCGTGATTGCGGGCGCGCTGGCTGATCGGCTCGACAAATGAGTTTGTGGCTTGGACTGGTTGTCGTGCTGACGGTCGGAGTCGGCACGTACATCATGAGAGCCGGGCCCATATTGGCGCTGGCCGATTCGAGGATGCCGCCAATAGTGGAGCGGCTCTTGCGTCAGGTGCCGGCTGCGGTGCTTTCGGCCATGGTCGTGACGTTGGCGGCGGATCCGTCGGCGGGAGGGCTCGAGCTCGATAAGGTTGCTGCGCTCCTGGCGGCAGCCATAGCGGCTCGCGTGAAGAAGAACTTGATCTTTATCCTCGCCGTAGGAATGGCCGTCCTCTTCGCTGTTGCTGCGGTTACCGAATAGTTCACGTACCTGGTACCTGTACTATTCGAGGGCCTGGATCGCTTGGGCATGAATCGCTGTAAAGCGCTCGCTCGTCATCAGCTCAGTGTTTCTGCGCAACGCCGCCCGCAGCGCATTAGCCGTCGGAAAACTGTAGTGACGACTTATCGCATCGGTGGGTGCGCCGGTGAGGTCCAGGGAGATACTGACCGCCAGTAGTCGCCCGAGATCCTCAGCGCCCCGACCGCCCTGTGAGACAACTTCGATTGGTATCCCCGAAATGCTGGCAACGCGTCGGTCGATGTCGGTAAGGCGAATCTCTGTGGGTCCTCCGGAAGGAGCGATGAGGCGCCCAGGGGTCCAATCAGCTGGACCCGAGTATGGCGTTGAACCCGCGTCGCAGGCTGATGGGTGCCCGTTGCGACCCGTATCGACAAAACGACGGTAGGCAGCAGTTCCGCCACCGATGCCCTTGATCACGTCAATCGAAAGGAAACCAGGCTTCGGCCCGAGGTTTCCGTAGGAGCGAAGGCTTGACCAGCAATAGCTAGCTGGATGAACAATTGGTCGAAGATCCTTGGGGTTGTTGTGGATGTATCGGGATGCCTCAAGCAAGTAGCTGTCGGTTGTGATTCGATTCGACCAGAAAGCGGCCTTAAAGAGCGGCCCGTCGAAACCATGCCGCCGGTTGAAACGCCTTGTGTAATTTGTACCGATCATTTGCATCGCGGGCGAAAGCGCGCCGCTCGGGCTGTGGACGAGCAGGTGGTAGTGATTGCCCATGAGACAGAAGGCATGGGTCTCAAGGCCGAATCGCCGCCGGGCCTCGGCGAGTAGGTATAGAAAGAGGCGACAGTCGGATGCGTTGAAAAACGTCTGCTGTTTTCGGGCTCCACGATTGGCTACGTGGTGCCACGAGCCGGGTTCATCGTGTCTTGGTCGTTTTCCCATGCTCATACACAGTAGTGATGACCCCCGACAGTCAAATTCGCGTTGGGGTGCCAAACCAAAAGTACACGTACCAGGTACGTGTACATTTGCTGACGTTGACGAGTTCGAATCGCACGTAATCGACACTGACGCCGATCAGAGCGCAATCGTTCGGGAATGCTTGGCCCGTATTGATTCTGGCTCCGTGCACCTCGACGTCACCGAGTGGATTGATCGTTAGGTCACCAGGGCCGAAAGCAGTTGATCGACGTTCGGGTGGGGGAGTGAGCCTTGACGGCGGACAGCCACGAGTTTGCGTCGGAACAATGGTTGGCGCCGGGCTCGCACAAGCGGATGAGGTCCGGACTCGGCCTGAGAGATCGGCAAGACTGTCCAGCCCATCCCGAGGCGCACCATTTCCCGCAGGACCTCAGGCTGATGGGACTCTGCCACAACCTCGAAGCTCGCACCGAGCGCCGCAAGCTCTTGTCTGGCCCACGCCCGGCTGTGACTCGACGCTGGAAACGTGACCCAAGGTCCCCAGTTCTCCGGGCGGCGACTTTGCTGGCCCTCGGGCGCGTACACGGCGAGCGGCTCGGAGAGAAGTGGCTGAATTGATAGATCTTCTGGTGTTTCGATCGGGTCGACGACGATTGCCAGATCGAGGGCGCCGTCTCGAACCTGATCGACGAGTGCTGATGAGCCGGAAACTGAGAGCCGTAGCTCTACCGCCGGGAACCGTTGGCGGAACGCACGTAAATGACTAGGGAAGTGGTTGACGGCCGCTACATCAATCATGCCGATCCGTAGTGCTCCCGTTTCTCCTGTCTTGCTGGCCTCAGCCCAACGCTCCAAGTCGTGCGTCTGGGCAACAACTGTCTTGGCGTATGCCAATACTTCGTCCGCTCCCGCGCTCATCACTCGCCTTCGACCAACTCGGTCGAAGAGCCCGAAGCCGACGCGGCGTTCGAGTTCGGCCAGGCCTTGGCTCAGTGCAGAAGGGCTGACACCGCAGGCTTTTGCCGCCCTCGCCCAGGTTTCGTGCTCGGACACCGCAACGAGATAGTCGAGATGCTGTGTTGTGATCTGCAAATGCAACGGCTCATACGCCATGGAGGAGCTTTCCTATTGTGAAGTATGTCTTCATTATATGGAACCAATGTTCCGAATTGCTTAGGATTACTTCATGACTGAACCTCTCAACATCTCGCCTGCAACCGGCAAACTCGGTGTTCTCACCCCAGGTATGGGCGCCGTATCCTCAACATTCATTGCTGGCGTACTCGCCGCCCGCGCATCGGGCAAGCCTCCGATCGGCTCTGTTAGCCAGATGGCGCACATTCGCCTCGGCAAGCGCTCCGAGGGTCGCGACCCACTGATCCATGACTTCGTCCCACTCGCATCGCTCGACGACATCGTCTTCGGCGGCTGGGACCCGCTCTCGTCAAACGCACTCGAAGCCGCTCGCGCTGCCGGCGTGCTCGAAGAGCGCGACCTTGGCCCAATCTCGGCCGAGATGGAAGGCATCACGGCCATGGAGGCCGTGTTCGACCAGAAGTGGGTCTCCCAGATCACCGGCACCCGAGTCAAGCAGATTGACAACAAGTGGGACCAGGCAATGGCCCTCATGGCCGACATCGAGAAGTTCCGCACCGACAATGGCTGCGATCGCCTTGTCATGGTTTGGTGTGGTTCGACCGAGGCCTACCAACAGCCAACCGCCGTGCACGCCACGGTCGCTTCGTTCGAGCAGGGCCTCAAAGACAACGACGAAAACATCTCGCCGTCGCAGATCTACGTCTATGCCTCGCTCCAGTCCGGCGTCCCGTTCGCAAACGGCGCACCGAACCTCTCGACTGACCTTGACTGCATGCTCGAGCTGTCAGCAGCCCGTGGTGTGCCAATCGCGGGCAAAGACTTCAAAACGGGTCAGACCCTCATGAAGACGCTCATCGCACCGGGCCTCAAGGCCCGCATGCTCGGTCTTCGTGGTTGGTTCTCGACCAACATTCTCGGCAACCGTGACGGCGAGGTCCTCAACGACCCAGCCAACTTCAAGACCAAGGAAGAGTCGAAGCTCGGCGTGCTTCACGGCATTCTCCAGCCAGACACATACCCCGATCTCTACGGCAACATCGACCACGTCGTGCGGATCAACTACTACCCACCACGGGGCGACAACAAAGAGGGCTGGGACGCAATCGACATCTTCGGCTGGATGGGTTATCCCATGCAGATCAAGATCGACTTCCTGTGCCGTGACTCTATTCTCGCCGCACCAATCGTTCTCGACCTGGCGCTCTTCATGGACCTCGCATCCCGTGCTGGTCAGTCTGGCGTACAAGAGTGGTTGAGCTTCTTCCTGAAGGCTCCGCAGGCTGCAGGCGAAGAGCCAGCCGAGCAGGACCTGTTCATCCAACAGACCAAGCTCAAGAACACGTTGCGCGAGTGGATGGGCGAAGAGCCAGTCACCCACAGCGAAGTCGGCTGACCCAGCCGAACTGCGAGTAGCAACCCTTTGAGCTCGGGCGGGTAGCTCGAAGGTTGTCTACGACGCCACTTTGCTGTGCAGCATTGCCGGTGACTAGGGTCACAGTATTCCGATGCGACCAGTTCTGTGAGCGAAACAAACGACAGCCGAAGTGCTTTGCTGTGGCTCCTCGCGCCGAGTTTTCTGTTTGGCACAGAAACGTGGCGGGATGTTGCTGGCATCCTCACAGAACGGGGCGATGTCGCAAGAATCGCCAACCCAGCGCGCCCTCGACTTAAGGATAAGAGCTTTGTGCTGCCGTGGGCTGAGGCGGTCGCAGCGACAATTCCGCCAGGAACTGAAACTCGCATCGTGGTTGTTGGGCATTCTGCAAGTTGCCCTCGTCTCCCCCTCGTCGCGTCGATTCTGATTGAGCGTGGCTTCGATGTAGCCGGCATCATTCTGGTTAATGGACGGTTCCCGGCCGACGGAAGAGCGCCCGTCGAAGAAGACGAGCCGTTGGCCGAAATGCTTGACGGTCTGGTGAGGCCGAACAGCTACCTCCCACCTTGGTATCGATGGTGGGGTTCGCTTGTCATCGACATGCTGCCTGACGAGGCGGCCCGGAAGCGCATCTTCTCGCAGGCCCACTGCGTGCCGAGGGTGTTGTTTGACGAGCCAATTCCTGCGCCTGCGCTTCCTGCAACGATCGGGCAGGGGTATCTCACAATGGGTGAGATGTACCGGCCATCGCATGATCGGGCCGTTGCAGAGGGGTGGTGCGTCGCCGAAATAGCTGGTGAGCACTTGCACATGGTGGTTGCGCCGGCCAACGTCGCAGACGCACTGTGCCGCCTGGTCGATCAGTTCGCGGCTGCAGCGGCCTCGTAGCGGCCCGCTTGTACGCTAGCCCGGTGTCTGAAGCCCCTCCCTCGATCGTCGTTTCGTCCGCTGGCGACCCTTCTGATTGGGTGCCGTTCGCTCACCTGAGCTGGCTTGCTGACTCTTGCGTGATCTATCGGTGCACATCAACGGAGCGGGCAGAAACGGTCACGGCCGCAATGGCGAGTTCCCTGAGCTGGTGGCCCGAGGTTGTCGCTGTCGATGGCAGTTGGATTGTGACGACCCGGCCCACCGGCGAGGGTGCGCACCAACCAGAACGACATGGCCAGATCGGTGGTCTGGCAGAGCTGGCCGGACGAACGTTACGGGAGCTGCATGACACCCCCGTTCGCAAAGTGAACCGCGTCGGGTGGGACATCGTCGCCGACCGCGTCGCTGAATCTGACGTCATGACCGAGAATCTGCCCGAGCCGTTTTGTCGGTATGACCGAGACCGACTACTCGAGCTTTGGCGAGGAAGCCGGCCTGCCAACGAACAACTTGTGATGTGCCATGGGCGGCCTCGATTGGAGAACTTGTTCGTCGCGGCGACGGAGTTCGGCGGATGGGTCGAACCCCGCCAGGTCGTTATCGCTGACCGTCACCTCGATCTCGCCATAGCTCATCGCAGCATCCAAGATCGGCTCGGGAACGACGCCGTCTTCCTTTTCTATGAGGCATACGGGTCTGATCCAAGCCTCGTGGCGCTAGAGCACTACCTACTTGCCGATTTGCTAATGCCATGACGCCGCTCGTGGTGCTCGGCCCGACCGCATCGGGGAAGTCCGGTCTCGCAGTTGCGCTCGCCCAATCCGTGCCGGGCGCGCACGTCATCTCAGCCGATGCCATGGCGGTTTACGCCAGGATGGACATCGGTACGGCGAAGCCAAATCTTGCAGAACAGGGCGGCGTGCCACATCACGGGATCGACATCGTTGACGCAAGCCAGGAGTGTGGCGTCTCTACCTATGGCGACATCGTTAAGCCGATCATCGCCGATCTTGAGGCTGCCGGTACGCCGTTTGTGTTGGCGGGCGGGACCGGCCTCTATATTCGGTCGATTGTCGACGACTTTGAACTACCGGGTCAGTTTCCCGACGTCGTCACCAAGCTTGACGCTGAAGCTGACACAACCAAGCTTTGGCGGCGCCTTAACGAACTCGACCCCGTTGGTGCAGCAAAGATGGAGCCAACCAATCGCCGCCGCATCATGCGGGCGCTTGAGGTCACGGTCGGGTCTGGCGAACCCTTCTCGAGCTTCGGTCCTGGGGTCGACGCGTACCCGCCGAGCCGGTTCGTTCAAATCGGGCTCGAAATCGACCGTGACACGATGGACCAGCGGATCGACGCCCGGTTCGACCAACAGATGGCCGGGGGGTTTCTCGATGAGGTCAAGCGATTGTTGGAGACGGAGCTCTCAAGGCCAGCCCGCCAGGCGCTCGGCTATCGCGAACTCATCAAGCATCTGCAGGGGGAATGCACCCTAGACGACGCGCTTGACGAGGCGAAACGTCGGACTCACAAGTTCGCGAGGCGCCAGCAGCGGTGGTTTCGACGCGACCCGCGCATCCATTGGCTGCCCGCCTTGGCCGACGATCTGTTCGAGCAGGCAGCCGCGATTTGGCACGGCGGACTTCCTGCGGACGCTTAAACCGCGTCGCCCGCGAAGCGATGAGTTAAGTGGCCCGAATGCTGCGAGACTAGAGACCTTGACTGCACTTACCCTTACGAAGCACCACGGCCTCGGCAACGACTTCCTTATTGCGATCGATCCGCCGACCATCCCCACCGCTGCTGACGCAACGGAATGGTGCGATCGTCGCCGCGGCGTTGGCGCCGACGGTCTCATAGTCGCCACGCTTCCTGATCCAGGGCTCGACCACGACTGGGACATGGTTCTCTACAACGCCGATGGCAGCCGCGCCGAGATTTCGGGAAACGGTATTCGTTGTCTCGGGCAGGCCTTGGCTGACCACCTGGGGCTGGGTCAGGCGGAATTGTCAGTGAGCACCGATGCGGGCGTGCGTCTTCTTGAGATCGGCGCCGCCGACGGCGCAACGCGTCAGGTGCGAGTCGACATGGGGCCGCCACAAGCAGGCCCTGGCGATTTCGATGACTGGGCGTCCACCGGCGTAGAGCCAAAGCGCCAAACCAGCATCAATATGGGCAACCCACACCTCGTCGCTCTCGTTGACGCTCCCGAAAGAATTGATCTCACTGTTGTCGGCTCCGCAGTCGAGGCTGCATATCCCGAAGGGCTCAACGTTCACTTCGTTGAGGTTGACGCTCCGAACCACATCAATTTGTTCGTCTGGGAGCGCGGCGCCGGCATTACCGAGGCATGCGGATCGGGCGCGTGTGCTGCCGTAGTCGCCACCGCTCGTTGGAAGCTGACCGATGGCGCCGTCACTGTTTCGATGCCAGGGGGGTCAGCCGTTGTCGAAGTAACCGACACGGTGCACCTCACCGGACCAACCACATTCGTAGCGACTGTGGTGGTCGAGCATGGTTGACAAACTCGACTGGGGTTCTGATCCTGAAGATGGTGCAGACGAGCTAGATGGATTCGCCGATCACTTTGACGGCGAGTTCGACGAAGAATTCGTGTTCGACTCGGAGGCAGACGCCGCAGACCCCGACGAAACTCACCGTGGTGCCTTCGGCGATTATGGCGCAACCGTCGACAAGGGTTTCCTTGATCGCGGCTTCCGTGAGCGTATTGTCACCGTTGGCATGATCCATGGAGGGGCAACCGAACTCACCACGCACCAATCGCTTGATGAGCTCGACCTTCTTATCGACACCGCTGGCGCTGATGTAGTCCAACGGATCACACAGAAGCGCGACAGCCCGCACGCTTCGACTTACGTTGGCAAGGGCAAGGTCCAAGAGATACTCGAAGCGTGCCTCGCTCACGACGTCGACACCGTTGTGTTCGATGATGTCCTCACGCCAGCTCAGCAGTTCACGCTCGAGCGCATCCTGAAGCGGACGGCGCTCGATCGCACCGGCGTTATCCTCGATATCTTCGCCCAACACGCAACATCGGCCGAAGGCAAGGCCCAAGTCGAACTCGCCCAGCTCCGCTACCGGTTGCCCCGTCTCAGAGGAAAGAAAGACTTCTCCCAACAGGCTGGCGGTATCGGCACCCGCGGCCCCGGCGAAACCCAGCTAGAGGTCGATCGACGCCGCCTCGTACGCCGGATCCACAAGCTCGAACGAGATCTGAAAGCGATCGCGTCGCGCCGCGCAAACCAGCGGAAGGCGCGCATTCGTTCGCCATACAAAGTTGTCTCAATCGTCGGCTACACCAACGCGGGCAAGTCGACCTTGCTGAACAGCCTTACCGGGGCAAGCGTCAAGGTCGAAGACCAACTGTTCGCAACCGTCGACCCAACGACGAAGCAGGCGCAGCTTCCTGGTGGCGAAACGATTCTGCTCACCGACACTGTCGGGTTCGTCAAGAAGCTGCCCCACCAGTTGGTGGAAGCGTTTAAGTCAACGCTCGAGGTTGCGGCCGAGGCCGACCTGCTCATTCATGTCATCGACGGATCTGGCCCCGACGTTGGTGGCCACATCGAGGCCGTGCGCGAGGTGCTCGGCGAAATCGGGGCCAACGATGTGCCCGAGCTAATGGTCTTCAACAAGGCCGATATCGCCACCGACATGGATTGGCACCTGAGTCACAACGACGGCTCGGTCGCAGTTTCTGCTCAGACTGGTGAGGGCATGGAAGAGCTATTGCTCGCCATTGGCGATCGGCTGAGGGCGCAGACAAGCATCTACGAACTGTTTGTGCCGTGGAGTCGTGGCGACGCGCTTGCCGCGGTGCACCGTGAGGGCGAGGTGCTCGTCGAGATCACCGAGGCCGAAGGAATGCGTCTGCGGGCCAGGCTCGAACCTGCTTCGGCCAGCCGGCTTGATGAGTTCGTCACCGCCGCAACTACCGACGACGAGTAGTCCAAGTCAAAAGCAGCCGCTTTTCGCATCCGTTTTCGACGTTAAAAGCGGCCGCTTTTCGGGTACATTTCGCTTGACCTGATGTAACCTTTGCGTTATATAAAGGGTAGGATCCTACTCATTCCGAGTTGGCGAGCGGAGTCAATCGTGAATCGAACATTGGTTCAGAAGGTCATGGCGACAGTTGCTGGTCGCAACGTGGACCCTGACGATCGTCGAGAGCGCGCCTTGTTGCTGAAACGGGCGGCCCTGCCGTGCTACGGCTTGCTGTCGGCATCACAAGCCGTCGTCTTTATCGCCGACGACAGGTCAAGCGACCTTGGGGCATTCGGCGATGCCCTGAACTTGTTTCAACTAGGTGCCGCCATCGTCGCCGCCGGACTCATGTTGCTTAGCTTCGTCATGACGCAGGGTAAGGAGATCAAGAACGACGAGCGGGAACGACTCTTCCACGTAGAGCGCGCTGCAAGCGCCTTCATTACGAGCGTGATTGGCGTATTCGCACTCTCCGTTGTCGTCATCGCCGTCGATTTGCCGGGGGCAGCCGTAACTGCCTTTGTGATGTCGATCATGTTGGTTGCATTGGCGTTCCCTCTGCCCCTCGCCAGCCGGGTGTTTCGCACCGGATGACAGTGTCAGACCACCCCGAACTAGACAACTCAATGAAGGTGCACCGGGCACGCCTCGGTCTGACTCAAGCCGACGTAGCGAGGCTTGTCGGCGTGACCCGGAAAACCATCAACACCATCGAGAACGGTGTCTACGTGCCATCGACAGTGTTGGCCCTCAAGATTGCTCTGGTTTTCGGCGTGTCGATCAACGAGGTCTTCTCCCTGCCGACCCCGCCACCGCCTAACGCGTAAGCGCCCAGTTCATCAGATCCCTACGCCTAGGCGAAGAACTCCTTGGTCTCGTCTAGACGGAAGCGGCGCACGGCCAAGACGATGAACACGACCGACATGCCGAATAACACGCCGAGCGAGGGGAGGACATCGCCTAGCCCTGCGCCGTCAAGCAGGATTGATTGATGCGCCTTCATGGTCCAGTAGGCCGGAGTCGCCGGGGCGACCGCTTGGGCCCAGCCGGGGAGTTGCTCGACCGGAACGATCGCGCCACCGAGTCCGCTGAAGACCATGGCCCCAACGTTCTGCAATGCAGAAAGCTGCTGAACGGTGCGGAACGACGTCGTCGCCAACAAGATGATGCTGACGAGGCAGACCGAGTAGGCAAGGAGTGTCAGCAAAAGCGCAAACGGCGAGCCGCCGTTGAGTCGAAGCCCAAGCCAGAGCCCGCCGATGATGAAGAGGCCGGCCTGCCAAATGACATGGATAACAATCCACGGGATTGCAAACCCGGCGAGCAAAGTTGCCGGCGAAGCCGCCGAGGCCCGTAGTCGATCCCACGTCTTCCAGCCATGCTCACGGAAGATCGAGAACCCAACTGTTCCGGCTATGAAGAAACCGAACAGCACGGTCTGTCCGGGAACCACTTGCTCGGCGCCGGTGGCATTCTCGTAGCCACCATCGGCAAGCGCCAAGCCCATTGACTTCTTCAGAAGTGGCATGACGACCAGCGGCATGAGGAACATGATCAGCAGGAACCACGGGTCCGCTCTCAGAATGCGAAGCTGCACTCGGATGATGGACCTGATCATGATTCGTCCTCGATCGAGCTATTGGTCACGGCGAGAAAGACAGTCTCAAGGTCGGCCGAGATTCGCTCGACCGCAGTGACTTGGCTGGCTTGGGAACCCAAACGGTTCATCAGGTCGGCCATGGTCGTGAGATCGACGACGGCGTCATCGGATGGTCCAGGGCGGACGTCGACACCAGGCAGCGCAGCTATCAAGTCACCCTCAAAACGAACGCGGAGGCCATGGGTTGAGTATTTGTTGACGAGAGCCTCGTGGGTGCCAATGGCCAAGATCTGTCCTGATTCGACGATCGCGATCTGTCCGCCGAGTCGTTCTACCTCGGGGAGATAGTGGGTGGTGTACACCACCGCAGTGCCGTTGGCTGCGAGACGGGTGACCGTGTCGATGATCTCGTTTCGCGTTTCGATATCGGCGCCAACGGTTGGTTCGTCGAGCAAGAGCAGCTGGGGTTCGTGGACTAGGGCACAGGCGGTATGAAGGCGTCGCGCTTCGCCGCCAGACAGCGTCGATGCACGCCGGTTGTTCATGGCTGCGAGCGAGAATTGTTCGGCGACCTCGGCGGCACGCCGCTTCGCATCGCTTGTACTGAGACCAGCGAGTTCGCCAAAGAAGCGAAGGTTCTGCTCCACGGTGAGCGGTTTGTAGATGCCCGTCTCTTGGGGTGCGACTCCTAGCATCTGGGTGACCGCCCTGTGGTTCGTGTGAACATCAAGGCCAGCGACACACACGTTGCCGGAGTCGGGTGTTTTTAGGCCAGCGATGATCGACAGGAGCGTCGACTTGCCTGCCCCGTTGCGTCCAAGCATGCTCACGATTGACCCGGCGCTTACCTCAAGGTCGATTCCGGCCAGGGCCACGAGATCGCCATATGATTTGTGAACTCGCCGCACGCTCAACATGGCGAGAGCCTCTCATCGCTATCGGGACTCAGCAAGCGGATTAACGAGCCACGGTACGAAGTGGCGGTGAATAGGCCCCAAAAAACGCGCTCAAAAGCGGCCGCTTTTCAGGGGTGTTTTCGACGTCAAAAGCGGCTGCTTTTCTAGGGGGATAGGATCCTCCGATGGCCGGATTTGTGCCCCCTCCCTATCCATACGACCGCCTCGACGACCTGAAAGCCGTCGCCGTTGAAAGCTTCGGCTCCGTGGTCGACCTCTCGATCGGGACGCCATGTGATGCGCCGCCGCAATCGGTGATTGAGGCCCTCGCTAACTCGGGGGCCGAGCGTGGCTATCCGCCATCAATCGGCACGCTCGAGTTTCGTGATGCTGCGGCTAGCTGGCTTAATCGTCTGGTTGGCACCGATCTGACCGCAGCTGATGTGCGAGCCGCCATCGGTACGAAAGAGTTCGTCGCCGGGCTCCCACAATGGCTACAGCTTCGCACCCCAGAACGCGACACGGTGCTATACCCCGCGATCAGCTACCCGAGCTACGCCATGGGCGCAACGTTGGCCGGGTGCAGGGCAGTGCCGGTGCCGGTCGACAGTGAGTGGCGGATCGATCTCAGTGCAATAGACGAGGCCGACGCTGACCGTGCGCTGTGTCTCTGGGTGAATACGCCGGGCAACCCGGCGGGCGGCATCGACGACCTCGGAGCGGCGGCGGCATGGGGTCGGGCCAATGGCGTTCCGGTCTTCTCTGACGAGTGCTATATCGAGTTCACCTGGAAAGGTGAGCCCCAATCGATTCTCGAGCACGGGCTCGATGGCGTCGTCGCCGTCCACTCGCTCTCTAAGCGGTCGAACCTGGCTGGAGCCCGCTCGGGGTTCTACGCTGGAGACCCTGACCTCATCCACTACCTCGGTGAGGTTAGAAAGCACGCTGGCTTTATGCCCCCCGGCCCGGTGCAAGCAGCGTCAGTTGCAGCGTTCGCCGACCAAACGCATGTCGTGCAGCAACGTGAGCGTTACTGGAATCGATTGGTGCTGATGCAGCAGTTGGTCCGAGAGTTTGGGGTCGAGGCTGATCTACCCGGTGGCGGTTTCTACCTGTGGACGGCCGCCCCCAACGGTGATGCATGGGCATTCGCCCGTCAGCTCGCAGACAAGGCTGGAATCTTGGTGAGTCCTGGCGAGTTCTATGGCGATCTCGGCGCTGGCCACATCCGGATTGCCGTCGTCCAACCCGACGATCAAATCGAACTCGCCGCATCTCGCGTCGGCGTCACTCTCTGAAACTAAGGACCCCATGACTGATCTGCTCGCTCTCACGGCAGAGCTCGTCGACCACGCATCTGTCTCGTTTGAAGAGGCCGCGTTCGTCGACTGGCTAGAGGCCGACCTGCGCACATACGGCCATCTCACCGTTGATCGCATCGGCGACAACCTGGTCGCCCGGACGACGCTTGGCCGCGATCAACGGCTCATACTCTGCGGCCACACCGACACTGTTCCGGTCGCTCACGGCGATGATATTCCCGGAGGATCAAACGCGAAGGCTCGCATTGAAGGCGACACGCTCTGGGGCGTCGGATCGGCCGATATGAAAGGCGGTCTCGCCGTCTTCCTGCATCTGGCACGGACTATGACAGAACCAAAGGTCGACCTGTCCTTCGTTTTCTACGCTCGTGAAGAGGTACCGAAGGAACACAACGGGCTCCGTGAAATCATCGCCGAGCGACCGGAGCTTCTCGAAGGTGATGCCGCGATTCTGGGCGAGCCGACCGATGGTCACATCGAAGCTGGCTGCCAGGGGGCGATGCGAATTGAAGTGACGCTCAAGGGTAAACGAGCACATACCGCTCGCCCTTGGATGGGGCGAAACGCAATCCACCGCCTCGCCCCAATTCTTGATGCGTTGGCGGCATACGAAGCACGCATGCCAGTGATCGATGGCTGCACTTATCGTGAGGCAGTGCAGGCCGTCACGATTGAGGGTGGCCACGCGGGAAACGTGGTGCCTGATCTGGTCAAGATGAAGATCCACCACCGCTATGCGCCTGATCGTTCTGAGGCGGAGGCTGAAGCGTTTCTTCGCGAACTCATCGGTCCTCACATGGACGAAGGCGATCGACTCGAAGTCGTCGACTCATCACTCGCCTGCCCGCCGTCGCTCGGCCATCCGTTGCTGCAGGCGTTGCGCGACGAGTCAAACCTTCAGGTGGACGCCAAACTCGGCTGGACCGACGTCGCGTGGTTCGCTGAGATTGGAATACCAGCAACCAACTTTGGTTCCGGAGATCCGAAGGTTGCGCACGCCGCAGACGAGCACCTGCATCGAGAGTCGATCGAGCGCACATACGCTGCGCTCCGCAAGATTCTCTAGCGAGACCCGCCAGCGAGCGGGTCTTCGGGCCAATCATGTTTGGGGTAGCGACCACGAAGGTCTGATCGCACGCCTTGATAACTGCCTCGCCAGAACCCGGGGAGGTCTTGCGTGCGCTGAACCGGACGACTCGCGGGCGAAAGCAACTCGACCGTGATTGGTGTGTGATGCGGTCCCGCTACTGGCTGTTGGTCGAGACCGAGTAGCCATTGCAGCCGTACCGCCCACACCGGTTCACCGCTCACGTAGGACACCCTGACACTCTGGCCCTTTGGCGTATCAAGCGAGGTAGGAGCGAGCTTGTCGAGCTGCTCTCGTTGCTGCCAGGTGAGCAGATTCAGCAATGCCGCGGCCACATTGATCTGCTGCAACGCGCCTACGGAGTGGCGGCCGTCGAGGGTAATCCACTCAGCCAATCGTTCGATGAGTTTGGCGGTGTCAACGTTGGGCCAGTCGTCGGGCGCTTGCTCGTGCAGCCATGCGAGCCGGGCCCGCGTCTCGATCGCTTTGGCCGACCACGAAAGCAGCTCAAGATTGCTCCGTCGAAGTGCACCAAGGACCTCTTTACTCGCGAGCTCGGGCGGTACCAGACTGCTCGGCTGGCGCCGAAAGACGAGTGCGCCATAGGCGGTGACTCGTTCGGAGCGAACCCGTCCGAGGTCGTCGTCCCACGTCACGACGTCGGTTGTGGTGGTGAGCGAGTCGACAGCTGCCATGAGGTCGTCGCGAGTCAACGGGACGGCCCGCGACACGAAACCCGACGTTTGATCGGCGTCGGCATCGACAATCACCAACGCCTCCGACCCAGTGAGAGTGCTTGAACGCCGGAGCTTGACCTCGCTGCCAGTCGAGAGCAGGTAGCGACTTGGGTCGTCTGTCCGGACGAGCGCCAGTCGGTCAGGCCAGCTTCGGGCGCAGAGAAGGGCAAGGGTGTCAGTGCCCGATGCTCTGTTTGGGTCTGAGCGCTTTCCCGTTTCGAGCTGACTCCGCCGCTTCAAAAGGCGGGCAACCTCACGCTCGTGGGAGCGGCGCGTGCGTTTCAGCTCGGCCTCGAAGTCGTCACTTTGAGGCCACTGATCCGACCCTGTCACGACGGCTACCTGTGCGGCCAGACGCAACTCGTCTGAGGTCGACGCACGAGTGACTAAGGCGGCAGCCCTTGGATGGACGCCCAGCTTGGACGCGAAGGTTCCAAGCTCGGTAAGGCTCCCGTCGAGCGAGGTGAGGCCGAGGTCGGACAGGCGTTGGTAGGCGGCGTCGAGTCGGTGGGCGGGAGGAGTGTCGAGGAGGGGGAGCGAGCGAGCATAAGGGTCGCCCCATCGGGCAAGGTTGAAGCCAAGCTCGAGTGGGTCACCGCTTACGACTTCTGGGAGCGGAGCCTCGTCGAGGTGGCGGTTGTCTTCTTCTGACCACGCACGCAGACACAGCCCAGGGCTAAGGCGGCCAGCCCGACCGCGGCGTTGGTCGGCCGCGAACCGAGTCACATATCCCGTCTCCAGACGACCAAGCCCTGTCTGCTGGTCGTATGCGGCTCGGCGAGCCAAGCCGCCGTCTACCACCGCGTTGACGTTCGGAATTGTGAGCGAGGTTTCAGCTACCGCAGTTGCGACAATGATGCGCCGTTCGGAGTTGGCGGCCAACAGGCGCCGTTGGTCTGCGGCGTCGGTGCCGCCAGAGAGGGGTTCGCCCTGAAGGCCGAGTGCGGCGAGCCCACCAATGACATCTCTGATCTCGCGCCGGCCCGGTACGAACACCAACACGCTCCCATCAACCTCGGCAAAGGCAGATGCGGCGAGGCGGGCGATCTCGTATGACCATTGACGGGGCGAGGGCCGAGCGAACGACCGTGTCTCAATCGGGAAGGTTCGACCAACCGCTGAGATAACTGGCGCACCACCAAGAAGTGTCGCAATAGGCGGGGCATCGATCGTGGCTGACATGACCGAAATAGAGAGGTCGGGCCGAAGGGCTTCTCTCGATTCGATGCTCATCGCAAGGCCGAGGTCGGCATTGAGACTGCGCTCGTGAAACTCATCGAAAATCACGGCGCCGACACCCGGCAACTCTGGGTCTTCGCTCATGAGCTGAGTGAATACTCCTTCGGTCATGACAACAATCTTGTTCTTGGCCGATCGAGAGTGTTCACCCCGCATGACGAGTCCGATCTCGCCGCTTCCCAATGGTGTCTTGGTCAGGTCTGCCAGCCGCTGCGCCGTAGCGCGAGCTGCGACGCGGCGAGGCTCGCACAGGTACACAAGACCGTCGATCTGGGCCGCCGCAAGCAACGGAACCACGCTCGATTTACCCGCACCGGGTTCGGCGGTTATGACGGCACCACCGGCCGCAAGCGCGGCCGATATCTCGTCGGCAACGCCTTCAATTGGAAGTCCGGTTGGTGGGACGGAGTAGGTGCGATTGGTCAAAGGTGCCTTGTTGTCCTTCGGTGCCTGGCGTTTCGGCTACTGACATCGTAAGATCACGGCATTGTTCCACAACCTGGAGGGGACCAGTGCGAAAGAACATTCCACCGTCGGCGCTTGCACGAGACTCGCGATTCAACCGTCAGACCAGCGAAGAGCGCTTTCTTGACGAGCGCGACACCATGGAAGTGGCCTACGTCGATCCTGACGCCGAAGATGCGGGCGAGCGGGCCCGCCGACGGATGCACGGCATCTTTGTTGGCGAGATCCAGGCGCTTGAGGGCGCCGGCCGCACTGCCTTCGACTTTGGCACCGACGAGGTGCCATACGAGCTGAAGCTCGATATGGCTCGACAGTGTTGGGACGAGGCACGGCATTGTGAGATCTCGATCAAGCTTGCCGAACACATGGGCGGCGAGCTGGGGGAGTATGTCGAGACGACCACGCTCTTCGAAGCGGCGTGTCACGATGACCCCGTCTTCCGACTGGCAGGAGTCAACCGAGCACTAGAGGGCCTCGCCATTGATGTATTCACCCAGATGCGCGAGTTTGGCGAAACGATGGGCGACCCAATTCTCGAATATTGCGAGGACTACATGCTTGCCGACGAGGTGACCCACGTAAAGATGGGGTCTCGTTGGCTGCGGTCGATCACCGAGAACGACCCGGAGCGGCGCAAGGCGGCGCTCGAATTTCAGCGTGTTGTTGACGGCCTATTTAGTGGCCGTGGTACAAGAGGCGAAGAAGTCGACTCGTCGATCCGTCTCGCTCGCCAGTTTCGCAAGATGGCGGGATTCACCGACGGTGAGGTTGACGAGATTGCAGAGCAGTCGAGGGCACAACGCGAAGCTCGAGAGGCCGCAGCCGTCTAATACGGTGAGGCGGTGAGGCGGTCGTTTGGCTACCGTTCCGCGCACTTCAACTGATAAAAGCCGAGCCTGCCCCGCCGGCAGGCCCGGCTCGACCTCGGCTTAAAGCCGACGCATCACGGTGACAACCTTACCGAAGATCTCTACCTCGGTGGTGGGAAAGTGCATTGGTTCCATTGTGCTGTTTGACGGAAGCAGGACCATCTCTTTGCGAGTCGAGTCGCCTGAGTAGGTTTTGACCGTTGCTTCCTCGCCGGGGATACCGACGACGATGATGTCGCCTGCTCTGGCTGTTTTCTGCACTTTGGCCACAACGTAGTCGCCGTCAAGGATGCCGGCCTCGATCATTGAGTCGCCCCGAACGATGAGCATGAAGAGATCGCCCTCGCCGGTGAGATCGCTCGGCACTGGAATGGTCTCTTCGATGTGCTGTTCTGCGAGAACATCAGTGCCTGCCGCAACCGAGCCAACGAGCGGTACATGGCGGAACGGGCGTCGTTCGATGTCGTGGGCACCAGTGTTTGGGTCCCAGCGCACTTCGATTGCTCTTGGCTTCGATGGGTCGCGCTTCAGGTAGCCCTCGCGCTCGAGCGTGCCGAGGTGTGAGTGCACGGTTGAGGGTGATGAAAGGCCTACTGCATCACCGATTTCGCGAACCGATGGGGGAAACCCCCGGTCGGTCATGTGCTTTTCAATTGTTTCCAGAATGGCGAGTTGCCTTCTGCTGAGACGATGGTCGCTCATGGGTACTCCCGTTACGGGTTGATGATGTGGCCGCCTGTCGGCGAAGCGAGTGGGCTCGGACTAACTCCCTCAGGCAGTATGCCACACTTGGAGGCAGAAGCGAATGAATGTTCGTGAAACAATTGTTCGATTTAGGGTTGGCACCGAACGAGCGTTCGTATACGTTAATCGAACACCGGTTCGTAGCCAACACGGGCGGAAGCCTCTTCCCTCCAACCGCTTCTGAACGCACCTCAACTCTCAGGGACTGTTCGCATTCTTTAGGGCGAGATGCAGGAAGGGCCAAGGAGTTTGTGCGCAACGTGACAGTTTCTGAACGTCGCTTGCAGTGAAGAGGTCCGTGGGGCAGAACCCGTTACTCGCTGACAGTCGCCCACGCCACGGTGGGTGACTGTCACACCCTCGGAGGAAACTAGTTTCATGGTCGCACTTCTTCACCCACAAACCCACCAGCCCGCCTCTCGTCCTCGCCGCCTTGTTGATGCTCAACCGGGCTCTGAGCGTCACCTCACTCTCGTGCCAGGCGAACGTGCCCCACGCCGGGGCGACGCTCCGTCGAGCGGCTCTTCCCTCGCTTGGCTTGCCCAACTCGATCGCCGGGTAGTCGGCGTGCTCGGGGCAGTAATCGTGGCCTATATGGCCTTGACTCTTGTCCAGGGTGGTCCGCCCGCAGACGCCAGCGCTCCTATCGAGTCGCAAGCAGTCAGCGAGTTGCAGGCGGGTGAGTCGTTCGTTGTGGCCGCCAGTGGCGACACCTATTGGCAGATCGCTTCGACGCTCGTCGCCGACGGCGATATTCGGCCCGTCGTGCAGCAACTGGTCGATCGCAACGGCGGCGCCAACCTCGAGATTGGTCAGCGGGTCATCATCCCGGCCGAATTCGATTAGCTCCGCCGAATTCGATCAGTTCGGTAGTGGTTTGGGTCGCTCCGCATCGATATTGCGTCCGTCACAACGCGAGCCCCGACTCCGCACTTGGCAGCCGGTGGGGTAGCCTTCGCACAATGCGCTGCCTCGCCTGCACCTTCGATGACACCCGTGTAGTCGATTCGCGCGCTACCGAGGAAGGCGCCGCAATTCGTCGGCGTCGCGAGTGCGGCCAGTGCGGCACACGGTTTACCACCTTCGAACGCTACGAGAATGCACCGATCATGGTGGTGAAGCGGTCGGGAGACCGGCAACCTTTCTCGAAAGAAAACATCGTCCGCGGACTCAACCTCGCGGCAAACGGTCGAGGTAGCAAGCCAGAGCTGTTTGACGAGATCGCGTTGTGCGTCGAAGAAGCAGCTCGGGCAACTGGAGGCGACGTCACCTCAGAGTGGGTGGGTCTACAGGTTCTCGATCTCTTAAGGCCAGTCGATCCAATCGGGGCCTTGCGCTTTGCCAGCGTCTACAAGGGTTTCACCGACGTTTCAGACTTTGAGCGCGAACTCTCGCTCATTAAGAGGGAAGAGTCGAGCGAACAACCTGCGTAGTTCGCGCGCCCCATTCTTAGGCGAAGATCGCACAACCGGGGACCCTTTTCTACACCCGGAGTGAGAAGCCGCCGATAACGATTCCATGCGGCGACACGGTCTCAATCAAGCACATGGTCGCGCCTGGCTTCGCCGCTCGATTCTTGGTGTCGCGTTGGCGTCATCGATGGGCCTGCCTGGCGTCGTGTCGGCAGAGACAACCGTTCGCCAGAACGAGCTTGCCGCACCGGTTCTCCCGCTCGACGAGCTGCTGCCAGAGTCAACAACTTTGCATCCTGATGTGTTGGCGTACGCACCATTGGCCGCAGCCGAGGTTAGGTCGCTTGCAGCAGAGTTGAGTAATGCTGTTGCTCGAGAGGCGCAGTCCGAACGCGCTGGCGTCGAAGCACAGGCCGAACGAGCTGGGCTAGCCGCCGACCTCGCTGAAACCGAGGCCTCGCTCACACATTGGGGTCAGGTGGTCAATACTCGCCAAGCCGAGGTGCAACGGTCGTACGGGCTCCTTGGCGACTTTGCTGTTGGAGCCTTCGTGTCTGGAGACACGTCTGCACTGGGAGCCGGCGTACTGGGAGAGTTGCCTCCGCCAATCGTTGAGATCAACCGTTCGGCTGAAGATGAGCTGCATTCGCAGGTGGTCGAGGCTGAGAAGCTCCACGAGGCTGCTCAGGCAGAGGTCGTGCGGCTACACGGCGACACCCGAGTCTTGCGGTTGACAATGCCGGTTATCGAGTCCCGCTGGCAGGTCGCTGAGCATGACCGTCTCGAATCGATTGCCGACATCGCTCGGCTTCGCCCTGAGCTGGAGCGAGCTACAATTCTTGCCAGCGTGCAAGGGGTTGGGTTTCCCGCAGTCGTTCTTGATGCCTACTACCGAGCGGCACTTGCGACGAACGCTCGTCATCCGAGTTGTCAGGTCAGCTGGAATCAGCTCGCTGGTATCGGCCAGGTCGAAACGCATCACGGCACATACCGTGGCTCATCAGTCGGTCGCGACGGTTCGGTTACGCCACACATTCTTGGGATTGTGCTCGATGGATCTCGATCGCTTGCGATTGGCGACACTGACGGTGGAGCGCTCGACGGAGACACGGTCTGGGACCGGGCGGTCGGCCCAATGCAGTTCATCCCCGGCAGCTGGTCGATCTTCGGGACCGATGGCAACGGCGATGGAGTCCGCGATCCTCACAACCTGTACGACGCCGCAAGTTCGGCGGGCGAGCATCTTTGTCGGTCACACAGTGGCCTCCAAGCGCCCGACTCGTTCAGGGCAGCCCTGCTTGGCTACAACCGTTCGGCCGAATACGGCTCGCACGTCATGTCGTATGCGGCGGCTTATGGCCAGGCAATTTCGTTGGATCGACCGCCTCTGCCCGAAAGCGTCCCCGAGCAGCAAGCGATCGAGCAGCTACCGATCGAGCCCCTACCGATCGACCCGGTGACCGAGGTTGCAGCGGAGGACCGGAATGTGGACGAGTCAGCTCTTGAGGTAGCGGCAGAATAGTAGGTCGCCCGCTTGCCATAGCCGGGCAAGGGTGTAGCGGTGGATGTCGCTCGAAGGACCATGCGCCGGTCGTGCGGCTGATCCGCCGATGAGTGTTGGCGAGATAGTCACGTTCCATTCGTCTATGAGGCCCTCCGCAACGAACTGGCCATTGAGTCGTGGGCCGCCCTCAAGCAAGATCATCGTGTGGCCGAGTTGGGCGAGCTCGTCAATCGCCCGTCTGAGGTCGACCCTCGCCTCGCCTGCGACAATGATGTCGGCGACTGCCTCGAGAGCGCTGCGCCTATCTTCTGGGGCGTCTGCGCCTGTCAGTACTAGGGGGCGGTAGTCGGGGTCGCGAAACAGCGGCTCGTCGGGAGAGAGCGATAACGACGCGCTGACGACACAGACAAGAGGGCGGTCTGCTTGGCCTCGCGATCGTCGAGTCTCAACGGTGTCAGGCGACGGGTTGGGAGGTCCGTAGCCCTCGCCCGACGCGGTTGCGGCGCCGACGAGGATCACATCGGCTCTCGCTCGCAGCGCAAGCAACAGGGCAACGTCGGCTGGGCCCCCAAGAGGGCCGGACAGTCCGTCAACCGCAGTGCCGCCGTCTGCCGATTGGATCATGTTGGCGTAGATCCAGGGCGCGGCACCGGTTGCCAGACGCGCCTCAGCAGCAACGTCGCGCATTGGATCGATCGTGCGACGCTCAGGGTCGAGCAGGTCGACGATGCGATCTGCGCCGTCTATCAACGAGGGATCTCGTTCCATGGTCCGGCGTCGGCGCGAGGTTCACGGGGCAAGCCAAGGACGCGCTCGCCGATGATGTTTCTTTGGACCTGGCTGGTGCCGGCATAGATCGTTCCGGAACGGGCGATATAGAACGCGTAGAGCCATGCGCCGACATCATTTGGCACTCCGATTCCCGAGGACCCGAGACCGTCGGCCGTCGAGTCGCCGAACCCGGCGATGGCGTCGGCGCCGAGCCAGTTGATGGCAGCCTCGGAAACGCGACGGTGGTATTCGCTCCATGCGAGCTTAAAAAGTGATGCCTCGGGTCCAGGAGCTTGTCCTGCGAGATAACGAGACAACGTACGCATACCCGCGTAGCGGAGAAGCTCGACGTGGGTATGGAAGTCGGCGAGACCCTGCCTGACCTGAGGTTGATCGGTGAGACCGCGCTCCTTGCAGATCTCGACTAGGCGGTCGAGTTCGGCCCTAAACCCGATCGGAGTAACCGTTGCACCACTGCCTCGCTCGTGACCGAGAAGTACGTTTGCCACCATCCAGCCACCATTGACTTCGCCGACGACATTCTCTTTGGGGCAGCGGGCATCGCTGAAGAACACCTCGTTGAAGTGGTCATGGCCGGCGATGTTGCGAATGAACCGGACCTCTACGCCGGGTTGCTTCATGGGTACGAGGAGGAAGGTGATGCCTTTGTGCTTGGCGACATCGGGAGCAGTGCGAGCAAGGACGAAGATCCAGTCGGCCTTATGGCCGCTAGATGTCCAGATCTTCTGACCGTTGATGACCCACTCATCGCCGTCAAGCTCCGCCTTGCAGCCGAGTCCTGCAAGGTCTGAGCCTGCGTTTGGCTCGGAGTAGCCCTGGCACCAGATGTCGTCGCCGGCCAGGATCCGGGGCAGGAAGTAGCTCTTTTGTTCGTCGGTGCCAACGGCCAGGATCGTGTTGCCGACCATGTTGATGCCGAAAGCGTCGTTTGAGCCGCCCGTTGGTGCGCCTCGCTTGGCGAACTCTTGGTGGAGGACAACGGTTTCGAGCGCGGAGAGGCCAGCACCTCCGTATTCCTTGGGCCAACTGAGGGCGAGAAGTCGGTTTTTCGAGAGCTTGGCTCGCCATTCGGTGAGGAAGGCGTCTTTCTCTTCGCCGCCGTATGCACCGATTCCGGGGAAGTCGGCCGGCAGGTTCTCGTCGAGGAAGGTGGTGATGCGCTGACGGAAGACGTCAGCCTCGGGGGGAAGGTTCATGTCCATTTGGCGACGCTACACCTGATCGACCTGTTGATTCGAGTTGACAGCGGTTGTTATTTCGCGTCGGCACCGGTTGCTTCGGGGCTCAATTCGAGGACGCTCTGCGGTGCCGTTCGCGCCAAGAGCGGTGTCCACAGATTTTCTGACGAAATTCACATAAATACACAGGTTCGTCCACATCTGATCCACAAGGAGGTGCCTCTAGGGTCGATGAATCGGGTGGAACCGATCCGCAATGGTATGGCCGGGCATGGTTGAGGAATGCCCCTAGGTCTGTGGTGCTGTCGTCCCTGTTTGCCAGGCGCCGTGCCAGACCCTGACCCATTAGCGGATCGGTTTCGACCCGAAGTTTGTCGGGATCAACGGAATACGTGGGGGAGGAAAAAAGTTTCTCTTTGGACTAAACGCCGTGTGTGGTCATCATCACAGCAAGGCAAGCGGCGGTTGTGGCAGACGAGTGTCACACCCCGCGATTAGTATTGTTCAGAGTCGTTGACATCGATGTAATTTCAGTGTTGTATGTCTACTCCATCTTGTGTGTTGTTTCCCGGCAGGGCGCCACACACACAAGATGTAGTGTTCTTGCAGCTGCGTCACCCCGTCGCAACGGCCAGAAAACACCCGTCCTGGCAGCATCGTCCCACCTCAGGTGGGTCGTGGTATCAGGACACCAGTTATTGCTAGTACCTCTCTGTTCGAGGTTGTGGCCCTGGGCCACATCGTCGAACCGCTCAGCTCGCTGTGTTCGCCCCACAGTCGGCCGGTCGCAACTGCCCCCGCAACTTGCGTCCTTCCCGCCAAATCACTACACCCTCAAACCGCCTGAGACCCTCGCATAGGGCTCAACTTGGAGTTCGAAATGACACTTGCCCCAGAGCAGACCGGAATTGGTCTTCGCCGCCACTTCACCACCTCAGGAATCCACCCATACGACACCGTCGTCTGGGAACAGCGAGATGCTCGTATCTCGAACTGGAAGACTGGTGAGGTTGCGTTCGAACAGCTTGGGGTCGAGGTCCCGTCCACGTGGTCAGTTAACGCCACCAACATCTTGGCGCAGAAGTACTTCCGCGGCACACCAAACACCGACGAGCGTGAAACCTCTCTTAAAACTGTCGCCGATCGCGTTGTCGACACCATTACCACCTGGGGCCGTGAGGGCGGCTATTTCACTTCCGAAGACGAAGCCCAGTTGTTCAGCGACGAACTGAAGTACCTCATCATTCACCAGAAGGGCGCGTTCAACTCTCCCGTCTGGTTCAACATCGGTGTCGAGGGCGTGCCCCAGCAGGCATCGGCGTGCTTCATTTTGTCGGTCGAAGACAAGATGGACGCCATTCTCAACTGGTACGTCGAAGAGGGAACCATCTTTAAGGGTGGCTCCGGTGCTGGCGTCAACCTGTCTCGTATCCGTTCGAGCTACGAACTGCTTAAGGGCGGCGGCACCGCGTCTGGCCCCGTAAGTTTCATGCGTGGAGCCGATTCCTCCGCTGGCACCATCAAGAGCGGCGGGAAGACCCGTCGAGCAGCCAAGATGGTCATGCTCGACGTCGATCACCCCGACATCGAAGAATTCCTCTGGTGCAAGGCCATCGAAGAGCGCAAGGCGCGAGTCCTCGGCGACGCTGGTTTCGATATGGACCTCGATGGCGTAGACAGCCACTCGATCCAATACCAGAACGCCAACAACTCAATCCGAGTGACCGATGAGTTCATGGAAGCCGTCGAGTCCGACGGCGACTGGGAGCTTGTTGCTCGCACCACGGGTGAGGTCGTTCGTGTCGTAAAGGCGCGTGACCTCATGCGCCAGATCTCGCAGGCCAGCTGGGAATGCGCCGATCCCGGCATGCAGTTCGACTCCACGATTAACCGCTGGCACACCTCGTCCAACACCGGCAAGATCAATGGATCGAACCCGTGCAGCGAATACATGCACCTCGACAACTCGGCATGCAACCTCGCCAGCCTCAACCTGATGGGCTTCCTCAACGACGACGACACCTTCGACACCGAGGGCTTCCAGTCGGCAGTTGAGTGTTTCTTCACCGCTCAAGAGATTCTGGTCGGCCGGGCCGACTACCCAACCGAAGGTATTGGCGAAATGTCTCGCCAGTTCCGCCAGCTCGGTCTGGGCTACGCCAACATCGGCGCCCTTCTTATGAATCTCGGCCTCGCCTACGATTCAGACGAAGGTCGGGCCTATGCCGCGTCGATCACGTCGCTCATGACCGGCCACGCCTACCTCACGTCGGCCAAGACAGCAGCCCGCATGGGTCCACACGCTGGCTACGAGGCCAACCGCGAGCCGATGCTGCGGGTGCTCGAACAGCACCGTGCTGCGGCTGCTCACATCGACGAAGAGCTTGCTCCCGTCGGGATCCTCAGTGCGGCCCAAGAAGCATGGGATGCCACCTGCGAGCTCGCACCACAGGTTGGTGTCCGTAACGCCCAGGCAACTGTCCTCGCCCCAACTGGCACCATCGGCTTGCTGATGGACTGCGACACCACTGGCATTGAGCCCGACCTCGGCCTCAACAAGATCAAGAAGCTCGTTGGTGGCGGCACCATGAGCATCATCAACCAGTCAGTGCCACGGGCGCTCCGCCGCCTTGGCTATGACGCAACGCAGGTCGACGAGATCGAGGCATACCTCGATCTCAACAAGTCGATCATCGGTGCCCCTCATCTCAAAAACGAGCACGTCGACGTGTTCGCCTGCTCAATGGGTGACAACACAATTCACTATCTCGGTCACGTCAAGATGATGGCCGCCGTGCAGCCATTCATTTCGGGCGCGATCTCGAAGACCGTCAACATGCCCGAAGAAGCGACAGTCGAAGATGTTGAGCAGCTCCACATCGACGCATGGCGCATGGGTGTGAAGGCAGTCGCCATCTACCGCGACAATTGCAAGGTTGGGCAGCCGCTCTCGACCGCCAAGAAAGAAGACGACCAAGCCGCTCCCGCAGCAGCTCTGGCCGACAGCGCTCTCAAGGTCACAGAAGTCCTTGAGAAGGTTGTCTACAAGCCAGTGCGCGAACGCCTTCCTCGCAACCGGACCTCACGGACCTTCGAGTTCCGTGTCGCCGACTGCAAGGGCTTCGTCACCGTCGGCGAATACGACGACGGTCGACCAGGCGAGGTCTTCTTGCGGGTGTCAAAGCAGGGTTCAACCCTCGCAGGCATCATGGATGCGTTGGCTATCTCGCTGAGCCACGGTCTCCAATACGGGGTGCCACTGCGCAACTTCGTCGAGACCTTCACTGGCATGCGGTTCGAGCCAGCAGGCATGACCGACGATCCCGACATTCGGATCGCTAACTCGATCATCGACTACATCTTCCGCAAGCTCGCGGTCAACTACATTCCTTACGAGGAGCGGGCCGATCTCGGAATCTTCACCACCTCAGAGCGCACCCAGCAGACCCTGCCTGGTGTTGAAGAGGTGCAAACGGTGCAAGGTTCCGACCTTCCATCCGACCCACCCTCGATCGAGTCGCCACAGACGATGATCGACCTTGCGGCCAAGGAACCACATGTGGTGAGCTCGGCTCCGGTCAACGATCCGCATGCGCCAATCTGCATGCAGTGTGGCATCAAGATGCAGCGTGCTGGCTCGTGCCACGCCTGCCCTGATTGCGGCAACACCAGCGGCTGTAGCTAACCGCTCGAGGAAAAGGTTCGCAAGAACCGCATTGAAACTTTCACTACAACTCATCCGGTCCGGCGCTCATGGGCGTCGGACCGGTGTCGTTTGAAGGTGGGCGCTGCTTCGGGGCAGTGACGCTCGACGTGCGAGATGTCGAGCCAACGTCGTTCTAGTGCTACTGCACCCCTGCTGACCGTTCGATGATGTCGATGATCTCAGGGAGCCAATCGCCGGCACCGTCGTGCGGTTCGGCCTTGCTTGGCTCTTGACTGGGCGTTGTCGTCGACCCGCCAGCGTCAATCGGGTCGGCGGTCGTGACGATTGGCTTGGTGTCTTCCGCGCTGCTCGGGGCAACGCTGGTGACGACATTAGTCGGGGCGGTCTCATCAGTCGGTGCTACAGCGGTGATTGGAGCGGTAGTACTCGTTGGCCTGGCGACGACCGTTGTCGTCGACGCATCAGTCTCGACGGTCACCGCGGTGGTGGTTGGCTCGGCAAGCGTTGGTGCGACGGGACCAGGAGCGTTCTCGCTCGTAATTGAGGTCTCAATCGGCCTGATCAGTGTAATTACTGTGGTGGACGCAGCCGATGGAGCAGGCTGTGTGGTTGGGGCCTGCTGAGTCGCTGGGGCCTGAGTGGCAGGTGGAGAAGTGGTGACCACAGACTCGGCAATAGCGGTGGTCGTTGGCGGCGAGGTCTCGGTCGCTGGCTCAGGCAATGCGACCTCGTCAGCGGCCGGAGGGGCAGTGATAGTGACGCCTTGGACAGAAGCTGGATCCATCGACACCGTTGGAGCAGCGTCGTACGCCGTGACCGAAGTGTCAGATCGGACCGCTTGGACGGCGAGTGGACCCGCGACAACGGCCGCTGTCACTGTCGAGAGCGACAATGCCAGTAGAAAACGGGGGGTCTGCAAAATGTGCATCAGGCGGGAAAGCATGTCCCTCACAAACAAAGGCTGAAAAGAAGGGCCAGACCTGCAGTTCTAGCGAATTCTGGCACCCATTGGCGCCGGGCAGGTGGAATGACTCAATCAGTTCATGGGAAGGTTTAAACCCTCGAACCAGCTTCGGTAGACCGACGCGGCCTTCTCGAGTTGGCTCACATCGACATACTCCACTGCCTGGTGGGCTACATCGATCGAGCCTGGGCCGAAAATCACCATCTGCTTTGCCGTTGCTTGGCTATACCGCAAGGCGTTCGTACCAAACGAGGCCGTGTCTGCATCTTCGCCGGTCATGGCAGTGAGCGAGACGATAAGTGGAGTGTCAGGATCCTGATAGAACGCTGCGAAGGCGGTATCGCCGGATACTTCGACCTCGACGCTGGCTGGCGCCGCGGCTTCAGCGATGAGCTGGGTTAGCTGAGTGATGATCTCATCGGGCACTTCGCCAGGGGCGACCCTTCGGCCGACATAAAAGCGGGCGCTGCTGGCAATGATGTTTGACGCAAGGCCACCCTTGATGAGGTTGACGCCGACTGTGCCTGTGCCAACCGATGTTGACGATGGACCTGCTAAGAGTCGGGCGAGTTCGTTCTCGAGAGCGACGGTGGCCCGAGCGGCTCCGGCGATGGCATCGATCCCAAGGTGCGGCTTCGAAGAGTGAGCGGCGACGCCCGTAACGGTGACGTCGAGCCCGAGTGCTCCCTTGTGCCCGTGCACGGGAGCGCACATGGTTGGCTCGGCGACAACGAGGGCATCGAGCGTGATCCCATTGTTCGCAACCCACCGGTCGAACGCAGCGGCGCCAACAAATCCTCCAATTTCTTCGCCGACCGTGCCAATGAGGTGCACCGTGGGCACGAGGTCAAGACCATCGGCTCGCAGCGCCTCAAGAGCGGCGAAGACGACAGCGAATGTGGCCTTGGTATCAACTGAACCTCGACCGTAAATGCGGCCGTCCTCAGCCCGACCATCAAAGGGAGGATCGGTCATGTGCTCGACGCCAACAGTGTCGAGGTGGACGTCGATGCCGATGGTGAAGTCGCTGGTGCCGGCAAATGTGGCGTAGACATTTGGTCGATCTGGCTCAACCTCGTCGAGGACAACCGTGGCGCCAAGCGCTTCGGCTTGCTTGGCTACAAACAGGGCAAGTGCGAGTTCGCCCGGTGTCTCGGCCTTGGGGCCAGCTTGCAGTGGGTTCACGCTCGGTATTTGGACCAACGACGTAAGGATCTGGGCGGCTCGTTCCTGCATCATGGCGTCACTGTATGCCATGGCGGGACTCGGTGTAGCGTTGGCGATCCTCTGGAGGTGATCAGTGACGACAGGTGCAGGCAAGAAAGAACTTCGGGAGCGTGCGCAGAAGAACCGTGCAGGTCTCACACCAGACAGCCATCGAATCTGCAACGGGCTGGCCCATTGGTTGCGCACGTCAAACCGCCGTGACGGTGCCGTTGTGGTCTACGCGGCCATGCCAGGCGAAGTCGACTTGGCTCCACTCGTCGCCGAGTCGAACGACCTTGGTCCGTTCGCTCTCACACGAACCCCCGAAGCCGGTCGCACGCTGTCCGTCCATCCGTATGACAGCGCCAGTGAAGTGCATCGCTACGGCTATCGCCAGCCGGTCGCCGACGCCGAGGTAGTGGCCGATGTCGACATTGCCGTAGTCCTCGTACCCGCACTTGCCTTTGACCGGGCCGGACAACGTCTCGGATGGGGAGCTGGGTTTTACGACCGACTCCTCGGCCGGCTCTCGTCCGACGTAGTCAAGATCGGGATTAGCGACGGCTTTCTGCTCGACAGCCTCCCGGCCGAGCCTCACGACATCGCCATGGACTTCCTTGCCACCGAGGCGGGCGTCATGAAAGTCCCCCTGAAGTCCTAGCGGCCAGTGAAGTTGGGTGGGCGGCGCTCGGCCATGGCTCGCGTTCCCTCGGTCCAGTCTTCGGTTTGCTGAAGACGTTCCTGCTCCGTCTTCTCCCGCTCGGTGGCGGCCGCAATCTCGGCCGCGAGGTTCCCCCGCATTGTCTGTCTAATCGATTCGACGGCAAGCGGCGCCGACAGCGCGATGTCGGCGGCGAAGCTATGGGCCGTTTCTCGAATCAACTCATCGTCGACGAAGCAATCGAGGAGTCCGATCTCGTGCGCCTCGTCACCCTTGAGCCTGACCCCGGTGTAGAGCATTCGCAGCGCGTGCTGCTGGCCCACGATTGCGGGGAGAGTGACCGAAAGACCGAAGCCATGGTGGAAGCCAAGCCGGGCGAAGTTTGCGGCCAATCGTGTGGACGGACCGCCAATTCGGAAATCAGCCATCGCGGCCAAACCAAGCCCGCCCCCAATCGCTGCGCCCTGCACGGCCGCGACCACCGGCTTGCGGGTCGAGAAGAGCCGCACCGCCTCATCGTAGATGTGGCGTCCCGCAAGCTTGGCCGACACGATGTCGGCCGCCTTGCCTGAGAAATCGGCGCCCCCGCAGAAGTTCTTTCCCTCAGTGGCGAACAAGATCACCCGAGCGTCGGGTGTTTCGTCGACAAATTCAAACGCAGCGGCGAGGTCGTACAGCATCTCGAGGCTGAAGAAGTTGTGTGGCGGTCGCTTGATCTCGACCAAGGCAACGTTGACATCGTCAATCGTTACGCTGATGTCGCCAAATTTCGTTGGTGTGGTTGACCCGGATGAAGTCGTCATGCGCCGAGTCTCGCACGGAGGAACCCAGCGGGCCAGCCCGTCGACTGGTCGCAGCCGTCGCGGCAAAGTAACGTCCGCAGATGCCTCTCGATCCAACTATTGTCCCCATCGTTGAGCTGATGAACGCGGCTTCAGCTGAAGCCCCACCCCTTGCGGAGCAAACTCCCGAGATGCGAAGGGAGGCCTATGTTGGAATCGCAAACATCGTGCCTCCTGGTCCAGATTTGGCGTCAATAGTTGACGATCACGCAGCAGGACCGGCTGGTCCGATTCCGATTCGCATCTACTCGCCGAACGACGACGGGGGAGTCGGTGTCATCGTCTTCTATCACGGCGGCGGGTGGTGTATCGGCGACATCGAGACCCACGACGAAGTGTGCCGGCAGTTGGCGAGCCAGTCGGGAGCAGCGGTCGTGTCGCCGCACTATCGCCTCGGACCTGAGGCCCGGTTCCCTGCCGCGGTCGACGACTGCTACGCCGTTCTGGAATGGGTCGGCGCCAACAAAGACCGCCTCGGTGGTGCCAACGCCAAGATTGCGGTGAGTGGTGACTCGGCTGGAGGCAACCTTGCTGCGGTCATGGCCCTCATGAGCCGCGACCAGAACGGCCCTGTCATCGCCAGCCAATTGCTGGTGTACCCGGCAACTGACTTTCGCATGGGGCATCAGAGCCTGATTGATAACGGCGAGGGCTACTTGTTGACCAAAGAGTCGATGGATTGGTTCTCCGCCAATTACCTCAGTTCCCCAGACGACGCCCTCGACTGGAGAGCATCGCCCCTTCTGGCTGAGAGCCTGGCCGGGCTGCCCCCAGCACTTGTAATCACCGCCGAGTTTGATCCGCTTCGCGATGAAGGCACCGCGTATGCCTCGGCGATGCGAGCAGCTGGCGTTGACGTCACTCATACCAACTATGAGGGCATGGTGCACGTGTTCTTCCAGCTCGGGCCGCTCGTGCCAAAGGGAGCGCAAGCGGTGAGCGAAGTGGCCGCGATGGCGAAGGCGTCTCTTGCGTCCTGAGGCCACCAAGTCAGCGAAGGACGTGGCGATTCAAGGCTGGCTCTTTGTTGCGGTGCAAGGTGTGCTTCTCGCGCTTCTCGTATTGTGGGCCCCGACACCAAATTGGTCGGTGCCCAATTGGCTCAAGTCAGCCAGTTTTGCCCTCGAAGCTGTTGGCCTCCTGTGGTTACTTGTTGGCGCGGTCAATCTCGGAGGTTCGCTGACGGCGACGCCAGTGCCGCGCCACGAAGGCACGCTCAAGACCGGCGGTCTCTACCGTTTGAGCCGGCACCCAATTTACACCGGCGTGCTCGCCCTGGCCGCGGCGTCGGCCCTACGGCGAGGCAACTGGATCGTGATCCTCGTTGCGTTGGCGCTCTACGTGCTCTTTGAGTTCAAAGCGCGATTTGAAGAGCGGCTTCTAGCCAAGGCGTACCCCGGCTACGCAGAATACGCAGCAAGGGTGCCAAGGTTTTTGCCGGTTGGCCGCCGCCTTGTTCTAAGGCGTGGCAACTAGCGCTTCAGTGCTTTAAGGTCAGCCAAGACCTCAGTGGCGTGGCCAGCGGGGTCGCTGACCTCGTACGCCTTCGCGATGACGCCCGTCGGGTCGATCAGGTAACTCAATCGGAGCGGGTAGTCGGCGAAAGGTGCGTCCGGATCACGGAGCACCTCGTACGCCGTGCCGACGACCTTGTCGGTGTCGCTCAGAAGTCGAAACGGAAACTCGAACTTCTCGGCGAAGGCTTTGTTGTCCTCTGGAGTATCAAATGACGCGCCGAGCACGACGCAACCTTGGTCTTCATACGTCTGGGCTTGATCACGCAAGCCCTTTCCTTGCAGAGTTCAACCAGGTGTGTCGGCTTTGGGATACCACCACAACAGCACCCAGGAGCCGCGTTGTTCGGCGAGCGACACAAGGTTGCCATGATTATCGCTCAGGGAGAACTCGGGGGCGGGAAGGCCAGCTTCGAGCATCTGTTCCTCTTCTCATGTCGGCAGCAAGGCCAGGAAACGCAGCTTTCTGCGACCCTTCACCGAGCTTTATGTCGGGGCGGCTAACCTAGCGCAGTTAGTTCTGGAGAGGTGAAGCGGTATGTCTACAAACGAGATGACTCTGTTCTTCGTCATGTTGGCCTTTGGTGGCTTCATTGTCGTTGTCGCCGCGTTGCTTCTTGGACTCTGGCGACTCGTGACCGGCGCTCTGCCTGAGCCAGTCGCCGCGTTCGTCGGCTCACTGCGACCGTACGCCATCGGCTTCGCCTTTGTTGCTGCGTTCATTTCTATGGCCGGCAGCCTCTACTACTCCGAAGTCGCCGGATTCGATCCCTGCCGCAACTGCTGGTACCAGCGATTCATGATGTACCCGGCTGCCATTCTTCTGGGACTCACGATGGTCACGAAGCGGATGATTCTCGCCAAGATCGCATTTGTTATGAGCGTTGTTGGTATCTGCATCTCGACCTATCACCGACTTGAGCAGCAGTTCCCCGAGAATGTCGGCGGAGCATGCGCCCTCGACAACCCATGCTCAAGCCGATATGTAAACGAATTCGGCTTCGTCACGATCCCCACAATGGCGTGGGTAGGATTCGCCCTCGTGATTGTTTTCGCCGGGTTCGCTCTCGTTAATGACCGCACTAGCCGTAACACCACAGCGTCGGCTTCATCTCTAGGAGACACTCAATGACCGCAGTTCAGAATCCAAACGACAAAGGTGGAGGCTCGGCCGCTCTGTACGCCGTGTTAGCCATCGTGGCATTCTTCGGTTTTGCGTTCCTCGCCGCCTCGTTCCTGGGTGGCGAAGATCCTGTCGACATCAACTCCGATGGCTTTGAAGCCGCACCGGTGACCATTGGTGAGGGCGTCCTCGATCAGATGCCGGGCTCGGTATCGATCAGCACCGATCCAACCGTCGATGGTGCTATCGGCCAGGTTGCGCCACCTATTTCAGGCACCAACTTCTCTGGCGAGACTGTCGAGATTCTCAACGACGGTAAGCCAAAGGCCATCTACTTCGTCGCCCACTGGTGCCCATTCTGCCAGGCTGAAGTCCCACAGCTTGTTGAGATGATCAGCGATGGCCAAGTTCCCGAAGGTCTCGACATCTACATGGTGTCAACATCAGTCGATAGCGGTGCAACGAACTACCCCCCATCGGCCTGGCTTGACCAGACCAACTGGCCGATGCCAATCATTCGTGATGACAGCAGTTCGACCGCTTTGATCACCTACGGAGCTGGTGGTTTTCCGTATGGAGTGTTCCTCAACTCCGCGAATCAGGTCGTCGCCCGCTCTGCTGGTGTGACCGAGAAGGACATCACCCTTCAACTCTGGAACGCTGCGGTGAACGCCGAAGAAATCGCTGTTCCCGGTGAGCCCGCAACTACCGACACCACTGCTATCGAGGAGTAGATCAATGGGGTACACCGACACGCTCACCGACGACAAGGTCGACGAGAAGACAACGCCTGTCACCAACGATGGCGGTGACCACGAGCGGTTCTCTCACTACGTCAAGAAGAAGAAGATCCTGCCGGCCGCCATCGAGGGAAATGCGTTAGAGGCCCTCTGCGGCAAGGTGTGGGTGCCATCGCGCGATCCCGAGAAGTTCCCGGTGTGCCCGGAGTGTAAAGAAATCTACGAAGGCCTTAAGTGAGGGCGAGCCAGGGTCAGCTGGCTGAGCCGATCGCGCACTCGTGACGTTCGTCAAACTCCCCCGAGCAGTGGTACTGATTGCGTGCGTCCTCGTCGCCGCAAGCTGCGGCTCGGGTGACGAGACGTCCAGTTCGACCCTTGGCGTTGAAGCCACGACGGCAACGACAGCAGCCCTTGTCACGACGACTACAACGACTGCGCCAACTACAACCGAGGCGCCAACAACTACCGCACCGCCAACCACGGCCGCGCGCGTATGCCCAGACGTTGAACTACCGGCAGGGAGCGACACGCCATCAGTCCAGGCCGATGTCGATGGCGACAACGAGCTCGACACTGCGTTCGCCCGCCGGGTGGGCGAGAGTTGGGTGGTTGTTGTCCAGTACGGGGGTGGTGGAACGGCAACCTTGCCACTCACCGACTCCGACCCGGTTTCTAACGTGAGAGTCATCGGCGGCGTCGACTTCACCAGCACCGGCTTCCAGGAACTCGCTATAACTGTTGGCTCTGGTGCGTATACCGAGCAGATTGGCTTTGTGCGTTCGAGCGACTGTGAGTTGCTTCGCTTGGCCTTCGAGAGCGACGCTCCAGCGGCGTTCCTGTCCGGCGCCAGCATCGGCAACTTCTCGGGCATCTTGTGTGCCCCTGGCCTCGTCGAGCAATACGAATTCACCCTGAACAGCGATTCAGAAGAACTGATCTACGAAGGTGGCTTCTCGCCATATGTGCTTGAGGGCGACACGTTCGTGAAAGGCTTTGGCGATGGCACAACGCTTTCGGCCGACGAACTTGCGTCAATCAAGACGTTCGACTGTTTTGGTCTTGAACTATGACTGAATCTGTTAGACCGAAAATCATTGTCGACTGTGACCCTGGCATCGATGATGCGTTTGCGTTGCCGCTCGCTGCGCGTCACGGCGACCTGCTTGGGATCACGACCGTTGGAGGCAACGCATCGCTCGAGGCAGCAACCCGCAACGCGTTGTTGACGTGTCAGCTCTTTGACATCGATGCCCCGGTTCACGCCGGCCTCGGTCGTCCGGTTATTGGTGAGCCGAAGCTCGCGCTGGAGGTCCACGGTGATGGTGGCTTTGGTTCGGGTGAGCTACCCGCAATCACGGGGCGTGTCGCGTCACACGAAGGCATTGACTTCATCATCGACACTATCCGCGCCGTTGACGATGTATGGCTGATTCCAATCGGCCCGCTGACCAACATCGCGGTTGCACTTCGCAAGGCGCCTGATATCGCCGATCGACTAGCTGGTATCAGCTTCATGGGTGGGAGCGCCACGAGGGGCAACATGACCGCGGGCGCTGAGTTCAACGCCGGCGCCGACCCAGAAGCAGCTGACATCGTCTTTACCTCGGGCGTTCCGCTTCGGATGGCAGGGCTCGACCTCACTCAACAATTCGTCATTGACGACCAGTTCGCGACGACCGTGCGCGCTCTTGGGTCGCCCGGTGCATGGCTCCTCGCTGACCTTGTCGTCTTCCTTCTCGACCGGATGGAGTCATTCGGGATCGGTCGTATCGCCCATCTGCATGACGCCGTTGCGGTCCTAGCTGTAACCCACCCTCACTTGATCGAGGCGACCCAACGCGACGCTGTGGTCGAGCTCGCGGGAACGCACACCAGAGGCATGACGCTCGTCGACCTGCGCTTCCCGAACGGGTCGCCAGCCGGCAATGTGGCGCATGGCCACACCCTTGTCGATCCGGCAGAGTGTGAGCGGCTCGTGCTCGAGGCGCTGGGGTGAGTCAGCCCTGCGAGATCGCTGTTGTCGGCAGCATCAATCTCGACATTTCGGTTGTGGTGCCTGCCCTTCCTCTTCCCGGCGAAACCATCCTCGGCGGCGACGCTTTGTGGAATGGCGGAGGCAAAGGTGCCAACCAGGCTGTTGCTGCAGCCAAGCTAGGACGGCGCGTCGTAATGATTGGAGCTGTTGGCGACGACAGCGCAGGCGCAGATCTTTTGGTCGAGCTCGGGCGTCAGGGTGTCGACGTTGGCGAAGTCGCAACTCTGGCCGATGTCCCGACCGGCCTGGCGATGATCGTTGTCGACGACAAAGCAGAGAACAGCATCGTCGTGAGCCCTGGCGCAAACAACCGGGTCACTGCGAGCCAGGTCATGAGCTCAGCTGCATTGAGCCAGGCATCGATCGTTCTGGTGCAATATGAGATCCCGGCGGCAGCTGTTGAAGCGGTAGCCGAGCGGGCCGCTGGTCGACTCATCGTTAACCCCGCACCCGCTCGCACAACGAGCACAGCCGTACTCGCCGCAGCAAGGGCCATCGTGCCAAACCGGGGCGAGCTCGCTCTGCTGGTCAATGCGCCGGAGGCAACGACGACCGACGAACTCGTCGATCAGGCTCGAGCCCTTGGCTGCGGGGGAGCGGTGGTGATTACCCTTGGATCTGCGGGATCGCTGATAGTCGAAGGTGACACGGTCGTTGAGGTGCCAGCGAAGAAGGTTGTGGCTGTAGACACCACGGCTGCCGGTGACAGCTTCTGCGGTGCGCTTGGTGATGCACTCGTCGATAACGCAAGCATGCGAGAGGCAGTCGAGTGGGCGACGCGAGTCTCGGCCGTGACCGTCACCCGACGTGGGGCGCAAGTGTCGCTGCCAACACGCGCTGAGGTTGTCTAGCTAGATTTCTCGTCTGGCTCAGGACCGAAACCGTATGGGTGCTTACTTTGCCAGTTCCACGCATCGGTAAGCATTGCGTCGATGCCACGGTCGGCTCGCCATGAGAGTTTCTCGTTGGCCTTCGACGGGTCGGCGATTGAGGTGGCGATATCGCCGGCTCGACGAGGTTTGACCACGTAGCCGATCTTCTTGCCTGACACCTTCTCTGTCGCCTTGATGACGTCGAGGACCGAGGCGCCGTTGCCGGTACCGAGGTTGATCGCATCGCAGCCGTCTGCTGGGTTTTCGAGTGCCGCGAGATGTCCGAGCGCGAGGTCGATCACATGGATGTAGTCGCGGACGCCGGTGCCGTCTGGTGTGTCATAGTCGTCGCCGAACACGGCAACTTCCGGCCGTCGGCCGACGGCAACCTGCATTGTGAATGGCACAAGATTGTTTGGGTGACCGGTTGGGTCTTCGCCAAGGTCGCCACTTGGGTGCGCTCCGGCCGGGTTGAAATAGCGAAGCAGAGTAATTCTCCACCGGTTATCGCTCGCCGCGACATCACGACATATCTCTTCGATCATGAGCTTCGTACGGCCGTATGGGTTGGTGGCCCCGGTTGGCGCCGTCTCGGGGATCGGCAGAATTCCGGGGTCGCCGTAGACGGTTGCTGACGACGAGAACACGAGATCCCAGACCTGATGATCGGACATCGCCTGTAGCAAGTTCATCGTCGAGATGAGGTTGTTCTGGTAGTAACGGAGGGGCTGCTCGACCGACTCGCCAACGGCTTTCAGACCGGCAAAGTGAATTACAGCTTCGATAGGAAACTCGTCGAACACTGAGTTGAGGCTCGGCAGGTCAGTTAGGTCGACCTTGACAAAGTCGATGGTGCTTCCGGTAAGGCGGCCGACCACGTCGACGGCTCCTTCGGAGCTGTTGGAAAGATCGTCGATGATGACGACTCGGTACCCGCGCTCAGCAAGCGCGACCGCGGTGTGGCTGCCGATGTATCCGGCGCCACCGGTTACTAGAACTGTTCGCGACATCTGTTGCCCTTCCAAGGCGTCGTCTCGTCGGTGCCAATCGGATGATTCGGTGCGAAATGAAGCGCCTGTAAAGGTTATAGTCGCCCGATCGACCGGGACCGTGGAGGGTGTCATGAGCGATGGAACTATTGGAGCTGGCTGGTATTACGCCCAAGGCGACCCGCCCGGGACTCACCGATACTGGGACGGC
>JBBKWJ010000003.1:0-32387 GCA_037968895.1 Acidimicrobiales bacterium | reverse complement strand
CTCGCATGGGTGCTCGTCATTGCGGGCGTCGTGACTGGCCCGTTGCTCCTTGCGACCGACCACGCCGTAAGCGGGGTCATTGTCACCATCATCGGGGTTGCGGTCGCAAGCCGGATGGCGGCGGCGTTGCACCAACTGTCTCGCCGCTGGGTCGTATTCGTCCCGGCCGGTTTCGTCATCCATGACTTCTGGACCATGGCCGAGTCGATGCTCGTGCAGCGACGACTACGGCCCATGCTCGGTCCGTCGCCAGCAAACGTAGACGATGCAATAGATCTGACCGCAGGTTCCATGGGGTTGGCGCTCGCCGTCGAGTTCAGCGAATCGGTACCGTTCGCCCTCAAGAAGGGCCGAACCGTCGTCACCGAGTCGTCAAACTTTGCGATCTTCTCGCCGACGTTGCCTGGCCGGGTCCTCGACGAAGCCCGCGCCCGCGGCATCAGCATCGGTTAAGCCACCTCATTCGCCTGCATTCTCCCGCATTCTCCCGAACTGGTCCCGCTCCAACAGCCTGAGGCTGTTGGAGCGGGACCAGTTCGGCGGGTTTTGGCGGCGGCGCTAAATGCGGGGGGCCGCTGCCTTGCCGACTCGGTCAATGAGCGCGGCCAATAGAGGCCCGTGGTTTGGCAAAACCACGGCAATCTCGTCGACACCGCTCTCGTCGGCCGCCCGCATTGCGGCGTACAAGCCGGCGGCAAACCCAGCCGAATCCTCAGGTAGCGACCACGACAACGGCCGCCGGGTAGGGAATGGCACGATGACGGCTGATGTTGCGGCGATCAGCGGCAGTTGCTCGGCCTCGATAACTCGCAGCGCGGCGTTCGGGGCATAGTGCGACTCCATCATTCCCGACGCCCGAGACGCCGTCGCCGTACCGTCAACCACCGGTTCGCCAAGCACGTCTTCAAGCTGAGTAACCGAAATTCCGCCCGGTCGCAGCAGAGTCACAGTCGCACCAACGACCTCAACAATCGTCGACTCGACGCCAACCTCACTTGAACCACCCTCCAGAATGAGGTCGACGCGATCTCCGAGATCAGCGGCAACATGGGCGGGTGTCGTCGGGCTGACCCGTCCATATCGGTTCGCCGATGGCGCTGCGATGCCGCCGCCGAATGCTTCGAGCAGTGCGAGAGCAACCGGGTGATCCGGAACCCGCAACGCAACGGTGTCAAGACCCCCAACGGCTATGTCAGAAACCTTCTGATTCCGGGGCACGACGAGGGTCAGGGGGCCGGGCCAGAAGTGCTTGGCGAGCAAGTCAATTCGCGAATCAGCGCTTGTCGTCCAGTCAACAACCTGCGATGCATCACCAATGTGGACGATCAGCGGATGACCAGCCGGCCGGCCCTTCGCTTCGAATATCCGAGTGACCGCAGCGTCGTTTGTTGCGTCAGCGCCAAGTCCGTAGACGGTCTCGGTCGGAATGGCCACGAGACCACCAGCCCGCAACAGCCTGACGGCGGCGCCGATTGCTTCGTGGTCGATTGGCGCAGGACGAGCGTCGTGCGCCTCAGTCACCCGCGATTCCCCCGCCGACGACCTCATCGCCGATGAACAGCACAACCGATTGTCCTGCTGCCACCTTGCGCTGCGGCTCGTCCCATCTCACAACGCCATCCGTCACCGTTGCCGGGAGCACCGCGCCGTGGGCAGAGAACTGAACCATGACGGGCCCCTGGACGGGCTCATGCGACCACTCAAGCGTCTCAAGTGGAACCACATCGACGAGTAGATCTTCTCGTGGTCCGACAGTAATGATCGCGTCTTTGTGATTGATGTCGGTCACATAGCGTCGCGAATCGTTGCCGGCAAGGCCGATACCCTTCCGCTGGCCGATGGTGACCAGCTGCACCGCCGGGGCGGTGCCGACGGTCTCGCCTGCTTGGTCGACAATGGTCGCTGGCTTTAGCTTGATTCGATCGCCGAGAAACACTTCCTTGCCGCCGGCTCGGGAAATGAAACAGATGTCTTGGGAATCAGGCTTGTTGGCGACCCGAAGGCCGATGTCGTTCGCAATCTCGCGGACCCGGTCCTTCGTCATCGATCCGACTGGCAACAACAGGCGACGGAGTTGATTCTGACCGAGCATATGGAGCACATATGACTGGTCTTTCGCGGCGTCGGCGCCCCTGGCCATGCGATACACACCGCCGGTCTCGGTAATCCGAGCGTGGTGTCCGGTCGCAATGAGTTCGAAACCAAGCGCGTCGGCTCGGCGCAGGAGTCGATCGAATTTGATGTGGCGATTGCACTCGATGCACGGATTTGGCGTGCGACCGGTGTTGTATGCCTCGACAAACGGGTCGACAACATGCTCGTTGAAGTCGTCGCCAAAGTTGAATACGTGGTGCTCGATGTCAAGCGAGTCGGCAACCCGGCGAGCATCGTCGACATCGGAGACTGAACAACACCCGGTGTCGCTCTCGCCACCCCATAGCTTCAGCGTCACACCTGTGACTTTGTAGCCCTCTTGGACAAGCAGGGCCGCAGCTACGGAGGAGTCGACACCACCGGACAAGGCAACAAGAACTTCGGTGGCGCTCATAGCGAGCCTCTCGATCGGAGTTGGGAGATTGCAGCGGGCACCGCAACTAGTGCCGCGTCGACGTCGGCGTCAGTGCTTGTACGTCCAAGCGAAAGGCGAAGAGAACCGAGGGCTCGGCTACGGGGCACTCCCATCGCAGCAAGCACGTGGGATGGTTCTATGGCCCCGCTTGCGCATGACGACGCAGCCGTCGCCATGATGTCGGCCCGCTCAAGCAAAAAAAGCAGGGCTTCACTCTCGACATCGTCAAAGCATACGTGGGCAATGTTCGGAGTCTTGAGCTGCCGCTCTCCAGTTTCGGTGCAGCCCGGGACCGCGGCAAGTAGGCCATCAAGCAAGCGGTCCCTTAGCCGACCGATGCGAACGGCCTCGGCCTCGCGCTCGGCCATGAGCTCGATAGCAGCGACCTTTAGTCCGGCGATACCTGCCACGTTGTGGGTGCCGCCCCGACGATCTCGCTCTTGGCTACCGCCCCGGCTCTGGGCGTCGAGCTTCACGTTGCCTCTGATTCCAAGCGCCCCGACTCCCTTCGGACCACCAAATTTGTGGCCCGAGATCGAAATGAGATCAGCCGCCGCCGCCTCTACGGATAGGTCGAGCCAGGCTGCAGCCTGGACAGCATCGGTGTGAAGCCGTGCCTTTGGCGCCTGCTTGCGGATGATGGCAGCGAGCTCAGCTAGTGGCTGGATGATGCCGGTCTCGTTATTGACCAGCATGAGAGACACGAGCGAGGTGTGCTCGTCGAGAGCGTCGACGAGGCCCGCCTCGTCAACAACGCCATTTGTTTGAACTCCGACGATTCGACCGCCAAGGTGCTCGGCTGCGGCGAGGACCGCCGGATGCTCAACAGCAGAACAGACAACTGCTCCGCCAACCCCACCGATAGCGAGGTTGTCGGCCTCGGTTCCACCGGAGGTGAAAATGACGTCGCCGGGGAGAACCCCCAACAGTTCACCGATCGCCTCGCGCGCCTCGTCGACAATTCGATTTGCGGCTCGAGCAACCCGATGACTGCCCGACGGATTGCCATGCTCCTCACGCATGACGCGCGCCATCTCATCAATGGCGGCAGCCCTCATGGGCGTGCTCGCAGCGTGATCGAGGTAGTGCGTCATAGGGGGAAAGGCTAACTGCAAGAATTGCTGCTAGTAACAACGCATGGATGGACATCGCCCCAGTACATACGGAGACGCCTTTGCCGACGTCTACGACGACTGGTATCACGACGTGAGCGATGCCAATGCGACAGCGGCGCTCGTCGACGCCGAATCGGCCACGGGGCCCATACTCGAGCTGGGGGTTGGTAGCGGCCGTTTGGCAACTCCGCTCCTCACTCTCGGCCGATCGGTTATTGGAATAGACGCGTCAAGGGCGATGCTCGACCGCTGTCAAACTCACGCCAACCTGCACCTCATTGAGGCCGACATGGCTTCGCTCCCGCTCACGGGCTCGTTCGGCGGGGCGCTGTGCGCATTCAACACACTCTTCAACCTCACCTCGCGTGACGAACAACAGCAAGTGTTCAGTCAAACTGCAAAACTGCTGGCTCCCGGTGGAGCGTTCGTTGTTGAGGCCATCACTGGCTCCGATCTTGGCGACGGTCCGCAGTCGTCAGTAGGCGTCTCCCGAATGTCGGTTGACGAGGTCGTGCTCAGCGCGACCTTGCTCCGCCAAGAGGAACAGACCATCTCGGGCCAGCACATCCAAATCAGCGAGGCGGGAATCAAGCTCCGGCCATGGGCGCTTCGTTGGGCGACGCCGCTTCAACTCGACGAGATGGCGACAACGGCAGGACTCTCGCTTGCTGACCGATTCGCCGACTGGGATCGAAGCGAATTCTCCGCGTCAGCGCCGAAGCACATCTCGATCTATCGCCGCCTCAAGTGACATATCATCGGCGGCCACGTGTTTAGCCAACGCCGTGACCTGCCAGAAGCCCCCTTAGCACAAATCCGCCAAAAAGAATCCGCGCATTAGCCGCGACTTACTGGCACAGTTGAACGTCAGGTGGAGAAACCAAGGAGATATTTATGATTCAAGAATTCAAAGATTTCATCAACAAGGGTGGCGTGTTCGAGGTTGCAGTCGGCCTCATCATGGCATTGGCGTTCATCCCCGTCGTCGACGGACTCGTCACATTCATTCTTATGCCGATCATTGCCGCAATCTTCGGCCAGCCCGACTTCAGTAGCATCGGCTTCAACCTGGGTGATTCCCGGGTCTACGTTGGCGCATGGATCAACACCATCATCACCTTCGTGATCATCGGGTTTGTCATCTTCCTCCTGGTCAAGGCCTACAACGCAATGGCCAAGCCAGTCGAAGAAGACGCAGGACCAAGCGACAACGATCTCCTCATGGAGATCCGCGACTCGCTCAAGAAGTAAGGCTCGCCCCTCACTTAGAACGTAGCCAATCGGCGGCGCAGGCGATCTCGCTTGTGCCGCCGTTTCGCGTTTTCGCACGGCTTCCACTCTGAAAAGACGTGCCCGTAAAGGTCTATTTATCGAGCTGGCGCAACTGGTCGGCGGCGGCCCACGGGTCTATGTCACCCGCGTACAACTTGGCCAGCAGTTGTTGCCCCGCAGGTCCGGCAACGACGGTCTCAAGTCGACGCTTGGCTGAGCCTTCGACTATCCGCCTCGTCTCACGTTCTAGACGATCAACTCGTCGCTTATGATGGCTCGCACTTCCATGAGTGGCCGCTCGATGGGCTTCGATGGCCTCGCGGACAGCCCTCACCCCAGTGCCATCGGTTGCGATGCACGAGATAATCGGCGGCGACCACTCACGCTCGCCAGCTAAGGCGAGCATGTTTTCGAGATCGTGGATTGTGCTCTTTGCCCCGACCCGATCCGCCTTGTTTACGACGAAGACGTCGGCGATCTCCATCAAGCCAGCCTTGCTCGCTTGGACGGCGTCGCCCCAACCTGGGTTGACAACCACCACCGTGGTGTCCGCCTCTGAAGCAATCTCGACCTCGACCTGACCCACGCCAACCGTCTCGATGATCGTTTCTTCGTAGCCACAGGCCTGGAGTAAACGAATACTGTCTGGCACAGCGACCGTAAGGCCGCCGAGGTGACCGCGGGTGGCCATCGATCGGATATAGACACCCTCGTCAAGCGTGTGCGCTTGCATACGGACTCGATCGCCCAGAATAGCCCCGCCCGAGAATGGCGATGAAGGGTCAACGGCAACGACGGCAACAGAACGGGTCGATTTCCGCATCTCGGCGACGAGTGCCGCCGTCAGGGTTGATTTCCCTGCTCCAGGGGCGCCCGTAATGCCATACGTCCAGCCCTTGGCTGCGCTGAACACCTCAGCACTTATCTGGCGAGCCTCTTCGCCACCCCGTTCGACCAGGGTGAGCAGCCGAGCAAGCGCACGACGGTTGCCTGCCTTCGCTTCGGCCAGAACGTCACTCGTTGTTTGCGCCATCCCCGAATGATCCCCTGGTCAGTAAACCTGCGGCTCTTAGTGTGCAACACTTCGTCGCGAAACGAAACTTTTGTGGGGCCAGCTGCCCGTGACGTTCGATGGGGCGTTCAGCGCTGCGATCAGAGCAGGAGCAATTACGCCGCTAGGCTGCAGCAGTCATGAATGGCCTCCTACTTTCTACGCTTCTCGCCCACCAGGGCGGCTGGGACGAGTTCGCGCTGATCGCCATTCCTGTGGTGTTTCTTGGGGGTCTTCTGCTGCTCGCAAACCGTCGAGTCAACCAAAGACTTCGCGATGCGGAAGCGGCCAACGCCGCTGATTCGACAACGTCTGAACCTTGAAGACCATCGATTCCGTCCGCCTGGTGACGGCCGCTGAACTGGCCATGTTGCGTCAGCCACGATCCGACTTGTTGACCGAGCACGAAGTCGCCGCTGGTGAATGGACCCAGCTTGCTGGCCCATTCGAGTCGTACCGCCGTCGACTTCAGGTGATTCACGAAGTCCCAGACGGAATCAGCGAGGTCCACGAACAGACCGACTTCCGGCTCGCCATTCCCGTCTATCGACCGCTCGTGAACCTGCTCATGAAACGAGCGCTGGCTGACCTCGACCGAACGCCTCGGCAACGCTGGTGGTGGCCTAAAGAAATCGTGTCGACCACAACCACCACGCTGGTCGCCGCTCTGACGATCCTGTCGATAATGGCTGGCTACCTTGGCGTGGTCATCGGGCAGACAATCACGTTTGCTTCAGCCCAGTTCGGGGCAACCGACACTCAGCAGGGCGACACTCTTGCGGCGGTCAGGATTGGCGTGATTGCGTCGGTAATCCTCATTCGGCACGCCGATCGTATTGGCCGCAAACCACTGATCATCGGGTTCACCGCCGCATCGATTCTCTTTACGTTGCTTGGTGCATTCGCCAATGGAATGCTCGCATTCGGCGCTACCCAAGCCCTCGCCAGAGGCTTCACGACTGGCCTGCTCACCCTCATCGCCCTCGCTGCCGCCGAGGAGGTGCCAGCCGAGGTACGAGCCATGAGCGCCGCGCTCATGGCAATGTGTTCTGCACTCGGCGGCGGCATGGTGCTTTGGGTGTTGCCCGCAGCCGACCTCGGCCCGAACGGCTGGCGAGCCGTGTTTGGCTTTCCCGTTGTCTTTATACCGGTGCTCTGGTGGGCCCACAAGACGCTGCCGGAGACAAGACGCTACGCGGTTGCGCCGGCCACCAAGCGGCCGGAATTGGTAAGCAGGAACCGGTTCTTACTGATCGCATTCTCGGCGTTCGCCGGCGCACTGTTCCTCTCCCCTGCATCCCAGTTACAGAACGAATACCTACGAGATGAACAGGGTTTCAGCGCCACGAATATTTCAGTGTTCCGCATGGTCATCTCAACCCCAGCGGGCCTTGGGGTGCTGTTCGCGGGAATCATCGCTGACCGAAAGGGTCGGCGAACTATTGGGGCCGTTGGACTCGGAATCGGTTCGATTGCAACCGCCATGATCTACCGTTCGTCCGGCGCGATGCTGTGGGTCGTCTCGACGATCGGCATCTGGCTCCTCGCCGCCGCCTACCCGGCACTCCGTGGCTATCAGACGGAGCTGTTCCCAACCAAGAGCCGGGCCAGAGTTGGCGGTTGGCTTGACCTCATCAGTGTCTCGGGAAGCGCCCTCGGCCTCATCATGGTTGGACGACTCTCCGACCGCATGGGGGGCCTTGGCCCCGCCATGACGCTGCTCCTCATCGGCCCACTTCTTGTGGTGGGAATGATCATGCTCTACTACCCGGAAACAGCATCGCGGGAGCTCGAAGAGTTCAATCCGAGCGACGCAGCCCTCTAAGCCACTTGGCGACGGCATCGACGATCTCGTCGTCGTGCTTCGAAGGGTCGTGATTGGCCCCCTGAAGATAGTGACGATGCACCGGCGTCGGCACCGTTCGAAAATGCGCACCAATTCGCCGGGGCGAACCAAAGGGGTCCTTTGAGCCGTGTACCAAGAGGACTGGGGCCGTTATTGCGGGAAAGTGGTCGACCCGGAGCTTGTCTGGCCGCTTCGGTGGGTGCAGCGGATAGCTCAACAAGAGCAAGCCGGCACAGGGGAGCCCCTCTGCGTGAGCGATGCTGCACGCCCTCCCGCCAAGAGAGCGGCCGCCGAGGAGGAGCTCGGTTGGAGCGATATTCCAGTCGGCGACAGCACGGGCGGCCTCGGCTTCGACGGCCTCAATTAGCTTTGGCATGCGATCTGGTGGACGAGGCCCTGGGTTGTTCTCACGATACGGGAAGTTCAGCCGCCGGACCGGCAAGTCAAGCCGTTCTTCAAGCGCAACAAGCGTGTGATGATCCTTGTTGCCACCTGCTCCGTGGTAGAGCAGGAGGCCCTTCGGAAAGTTCACGAATGGAGGATTCGGCGAGCTTCGGTCAGTTCCGAAATACGGCCAGCGGCCTCTTCGGTTTCGCCTCCGTGGTCGGGGTGGGCTTCGCGAAGCAGGATCCGGAATCGCTTCTGAACCGTTCGCTTGTTTGGCTGGTCGTCGGCATCGCCTTCAAGGCCGAGAATCTCCAGCGCCCAGGCAACCGGGTCATTCCACGACCGAAGATCAACCAGATTGGCGGCCCGACCACCCATGATGGCCGAGATGAATTGCTGATCAACCGGGCCGTTCCAAAGCAGGCCAACCGCGAGTGCCTCAAAAACCGGTTCCCTAACCTCAGCCGGGAGTTGTCCGGCGGCATACAACGCGCCGAGAGCGAGTTGGACTGGGCGGCCCCGCTCGTCGTCGAAGTCAAAGACCAACTCGCCGTTCACCGACACAAGCCTCTGCCAACTGCGAGTGAGACCAATCTGATCGTGTTGGAAGCGGTGCCTGACCCGTGGCTGCACGACAGGGTGGCCGCTCGCCAGCCGCTCCATCACGTCGACGAGGTCTTCACGCAGGTCAGGATCGATCTCTGAGGCGTTGTGGGCCATGATCCCAGCAAGGAGAAGGCCGCCCGCTCCCGGTGCGTTGTCAACGGGAAGGTGGCGGGAGCCGAGAGCGATCCGTCGCGTGGGTGCGATTGGTCGCGAGTGAAAAATCTCTAGCTCAGCGACTATCACTTTGCCGAGGATATCTCATGACGTCTCGATCGCCCAGTCGTAGCTTCCAGCTCGACATCAGCCCAAGCCGCCGCTTCTGGCACAATGGCACGATGGCATTCCCCACCAATGATCTCCGCGTCCGACCAAACAACAAGGTCAAGCTCGACCAGATCGACACGCGTGACACGCCTGGGTGGGACTCCGGCGACAAAGAAGGTGGCCAGGCCTACACGGCCGAGCTGAACGCCAAGTTAGAGGAGCTACAGGAGCTCCTCTACGCAGAGGGCAAGCACAAGGTTCTCGTCGTCCTCCAGGCAATGGACGCCGCCGGCAAGGATGGCACCATCCGCCACGTATTCGACGGCGTTAACCCGGCTGGCGTCAAGGTGGCCTCGTTCAAGAAGCCGTCGTCGAAAGAGCTCGCCCACGACTATCTATGGCGTATTCATAAGCACACGCCAGCCAAGGGCCAACTCGTGATCTTCAACCGAAGCCACTACGAAGACGTGCTCGTTGTTCGTGTGCTCGGCATCATCGACGACGATCGGGCCAAACAACGGTTCGATCACATTCGAAATTTCGAACAGATGCTGGCCGACGAAGGCACAACGATCGTCAAGATCTTCCTGCACATCTCGCCAGAGGAGCAGAAAGAACGCCTCCAAGCGAGACTCGACGAACCAGACAAGAACTGGAAGTTCGATCCAGCCGACCTCGACGCTCGTCGACATTGGCACGACTACCAGAAGGCGTTTGAAGACGCGATTGAGGCAACGTCGACCAAAGACGCGCCGTGGTACGTCATTCCCGCTGACCGTAAGTGGTATCGCAATCTTGCGATCTCTGAGATCTTGATCGAGGTTCTTGAGGATCTCAAGATGGAGTTTCCTCCGCCAGCCGATGGGCTCGACAAGATCACCATCGACGACGTCTAGGCCGTGTCGCGACGAGCGGCCGTCGTTCGGCCTCCGAAACTGCAGCCCGACGATCGCGTGCGGCTCGTGTCGCCGGCAAGCACTCCAACGGCTGAAAGTATCGATCGAACAGTCACGACGCTCGAAGGTCTCGGCCTCAAGCCAGAGGTTGCAGACCATGTACTCGATGAAGAGGGCTACCTCGCTGGCACAGACAACAACCGCCTGAGCGACTTCAACCGTGCGATCCGTGACGTTGGGGTCAAGGCAATCATCGCAACGCGAGGCGGCAAGGGTGCCTACCGGATCGCCGACAAGCTCGACTTTGCCGCCATGCGGCGCCGGCCGAAGCTCGTCGTCGGCTTCAGCGAGATCACAATACTTCACATGATTCTTCTCAAGGAGTGCAGCGTTGCCGGAGTCCACGGGGCGGCGTGGGATGCGGAAACGTTTGGCGAGACGTCCGCCGACTCTTTCGCTCGGTGTGTCATGACCACGGATGATGTCATGATCGAATCGAATCTGGCCGTGCACACCGCGGTGTTGACGACGAGTGGCCGGGCCACCGGGCCGCTCATCGGAGGAAACCAAGACCTGTTTGCGATTGGAAATGGTTGGGCTCTACCCAATATGGAGGGTGCAATCTGGCTCATCGAGGCAGTCGACCTGTTCCTTGGACACATCGATCGTCAGCTCACGATGCTGGCGAACAGCGGCGCTCTCGCCGGCATCGTTGGTGTTGCGGTCGGTCAGTACACCCGTTGTGGTGGCGATGAACGAACGCAGGGCGAGTGGACAGACATCGACGTTCTACGCGACCGACTCAGCCAGTTCGGTGTGCCTATCCTCGGCGGGCTGCCGCTCGGGCACGGCGATAATCCGCTGGCCGTGCCGATCGGCACCATCGCACACCTCGATGCAGACGCTGGAACGCTCAGGGTCGGCGCTGCCGTCCAATAATGCGCGTCGTTCGTCGGCCTGACGGCCGCCGCACTTCCCGCCTTTCCTCGCCCTGGGGCTCGGAAACGCTCCGCTGAACCGTTCGCGAACACTTGGGTGTCTGACACCGGCTCGACTTCGTCGAGCTAGTGTTCGTTTTAGAAGTCGGGTGCAACCATATTCTGGAGCTTGGCCAGGCTGTGACGTGCCTCGATGAGGCGAACGGTGCCGGTTGTGCCCCGCATAACCAACGACTCGGTGGTGAGCGCACCCTTCTGGTAGGCCACCCCCTTGAGCAGGTCGCCCGTAGTGATCCCCGTCGCGGCAAAGAAGCAATTGTCGGTGGTGACGAGGTCGTCGAGTCCCAGAATGCGGTCGAGGTCGTACCCTTCCGCTTCGGCCAGAGCACGGTCGTCGTCGTTGCGTGCCCATAGGCGGCCCTGGAGGTCGCCGCCCATTGCCTTTAACGCACAGGCCGCAATAACACCCTCAGGGGTTCCGCCAATGCCAAACAGGATGTCGACACCAGACTCAGGCCAGCACGTCGCTATGGCGCCAGCGACGTCGCCGTCTGGAATCGAGAGAATACGGGCACCCGCATCTCTGATCTCTTGCACGAGGGTTGAGTGGCGTGGACGATCGAGGACCATACACGTCAGGTCGCTGACCGACTTGCCCTTCGCCTTTGCGAGAGCGGTCAGATTGCGACCGACCGGAAGCCGAATATCGCAAATGCCGGCACCCTCGGGCCCCACTGCGATCTTCTCCATATAAACCATCGACCCAGGGTTGAACATCGTGCCGCGCTCCGAGACAGCAATCACAGCGATGGCGCCGCCACGGCCGAGCGCAGTGAGGGTCGTGCCGTCAATCGGGTCAACGGCGATGTCGGTCAGTGGCGGTTCGCCGTTGCCGATCCGCTCACCGTTGAACAACATTGGGGCTTCGTCCTTCTCGCCCTCACCGATGACTACGATGCCGTCCATCTGGACACCATCGAGGACCTGGCGCATTGCATCGACGGCTGCCTGGTCGGAACCGATCTTGTCGCCTCTGCCTACCCAACGAGCCGCAGCAATGGCCGCCGCCTCTGTGGTTCGCACTAACTCGAGCGCGAGATTTCGTTCGGGAAGGAGACGTTCGCTGGTCATAGGCTCTCAACCTAGTGAACCTAAGGCCGTTCGGAAAGGACCGATGACCCACAAGAACCTGATGACCTACGTGGGCAGAGCTCGAATAGGCCATTCGAACTAGTCGTGACGCGAGAAACCCGCTAGCGAATGTCGCCAACGGGTTTCTGCGAAATGTCTACGTTCTTAACTCGCGCTCATGTTCAACCGCTTCAGTGAGCGGCCGAGGTACCTGAGGCCGAGGTCAATTGCAGTTCAGACCAGACGACGTCGTCTGCGGCGAACATGTCTTCCGCATCAGCAGCGAGTTTCGCCTGAGCGGCATCGCGGGTGGCGGTAACCACTGCGACGTCGATGTCTTCGACAGCAAGCGCTTCGTCAGACAGCACGGTGACCCCTGCTGGCGTCACCGAGACGAAGCCGCCACGAACAACGAAACGTCGAACGGCGTCAGACTCTTCGGTGACTCGCACCTCGCACGGCAGCAGGCTGCCGATGAAAGGCTCATGACCAGTCATGAAGGCAATGTCGCCTCCGCCACGGGTTCGAGCCACCACCATGGTGCCTACGCCGGAGTACAGAATGTCCTCCGGCGAAACGAACTCGACCTGGAATGACATTACGAAGCATCCTTGCGGAGCTGAATAGCCTTCTCTTTGGCCGATTCGGCGCCACCAACGTTGAGGAAGGCCTGCTCGGGAAGATCGTCGAGTTCGCCGGTAACGAGCATTTCGAAACTGTCGATGGTCTCGTCGACCGGGGTGAAGATGCCGTCGAGGCCGGTGAAGTTCTTGGCCACGAACATTGGCTGTGACAAGAAGCGCTGCACCCGACGTGCACGGTTAACGACGAGACGGTCTTCTTCGGAAAGCTCATCAAGACCAAGAATGGCGATGATGTCCTGAAGTTCCTTGTAGCGCTGCAGAATCTGCTGGACCTGGTTGGCTACTCGGTAGTGACGGTCACCGACGACCTCAGGAGCAAGGATGCTCGAGGTTGAGGTGAGCGGATCGACGGCGGGATAGATGCCGAGGGCCGCAATATCACGGCTGAGTTCGGTGGTGGCGTCGAGGTGGGTAAAGGTGGTGAATGGGGCCGGGTCGGTGTAGTCATCGGCAGGCACATACACGGCCAGCATAGACGTAATCGAGTGGCCACCGGTTGAGGTGATCCGCTCCTGGAGCGTGCCCATCTCGTCGGCAAGTGTTGGCTGGTAGCCAACGGCGGAAGGCATACGACCGAGAAGTGTTGATACCTCGGAGCCGGCCTGCACGAAGCGGAAGATGTTGTCGACGAAGAGGAGCACGTCTTGGCCCTGCACGTCACGGAAGTACTCCGCCATGGTGAGCGCTGAAAGCGCAACACGGAGACGAACTCCAGGCGGCTCATCCATCTGGCCAAAGGTGAGTGCGGCCTTCGAAAGCACTGAGGAGACGCCGTCACCCATCATGGTTTCGCCCATCTCGATGAAGAGATCGGTTCCTTCACGGGTGCGCTCGCCTACACCGGCGAACACGGACACACCACCGTGGTTGGTGGCCACACGGGTGATCATCTCGGTGATAAGAACAGTCTTGCCCACACCGGCACCGCCGAAGAGGCCAATCTTGCCGCCCTGGAGGTACGGGGTAAGAAGGTCGATGACCTTGATACCGGTCTCGAGAACCTCTTTGGTAGGAGCAAGCGTGTCAAAAGCAGGAGGGGGACGGTGAATCGACCAACGCTCGGTGATTTCAACCTCGGAAGGGTCAACGTCGAGTGGCTCGCCGATGACGTTCCAGATGTGACCGAGTGTCACGTCGCCGACGGGGACCTGAATGCCGTGTCCGAGGTTTCGAACGGGCTGACCACGCCGGAGACCGTCGGTCGGTTTGAGTGCGACCACGCGGATGCGGCCATCGCCGAGGTGCTGCGCGACCTCGGCCATAACGACCGTAGTTTCGCCATCAACGGTCACATCAAACTCGACACCGCTGTTAATAGGCGGCAGTGAGTTTGGCGGGAACTGGATGTCGACCACTGGGCCGGCGATGCCGACGATGCGGCCTTCCTTGAGCTGCGGTTCGGTTGCAGTCATGTTTGATACTCCTGGTGTGGCTCAGGCGATCGCTGTAAAAGCTCCACCCTGGGCGAGTTAGGCCCGGTGGGCGTTCGGTCGGTCGAGGTGTTCGGGAAACAAGTGGGCAGGGAGCAGATGATCGAGTAGATAATCGTCGTCTGCGGAGGCGTCGGCACCAAGTGCCTCGGCGCCACTGACGATCTCCATGATCTCAGTGGTAATGGATTCCTGGCGAGCTCGGTTCATCTCACGGGCCAGCTTCACGATGAGCTCTTCGGCGTTTTCAGTTGCCGCCTTCATCGCCCGCTGGCGACTGGCATGTTCAGACGCGGCGGCATCGAGAAGAGCAGTAAAGAGCCGAGCCTCGACGTAGCGAGGGAGCAGGTCGACCAGTACGCCTTCAGCAGATGGCTCGAAGCTGAAACCGGCGAGAGCGGCGGCGTCGCCGCCACCTACGGCCGCAACGACCTTGGGCGGCTCAAGCGGGAGGAAACGTCGGACGACAGCATTCTGGGTTCCGATGCTGACAAACTCGGTATAGACGAGCTCGACCTGATCAACCTCGTTGCCGTCGAACAGTTCGCGAACGCGGCGGGCGATATCGCGAGCATCCTGGTAGGTCGGGTTGTCGGTGAACCCTGAGACGAAGGTGTCGATCTCGTAGCCGCGGAAGCGGAAATAGTCGTTGACCTTTTTTCCGACAGCGATGATTTTATAGTCGCCACCGTCAGCCCGTAGTGCCTGGATCTCTCGCTCGGCAGATCGAATCACCGATGAGTTGTACGCACCAGCGAGACCGCGGTCTCCGGCGCACACGACGAACGCAACCCGCTCGACCTTCTCAACCTGCCGAAGCAGTGGATGATCGGCGTCAGCTCCCGAAGCGGCGAGGTTCTCGATAACACCGGTGAGCTGTTCGCTATAGGGCCGAGCTGCCCGAGCGCGTTGCTGAGCACGAGCGACGCGGGTCGCTGCGATCAGCTCCATTGCTCGAGTGATCTTCTTCGTGTTCTTCACGCTGCCGATACGGCGGCGAAGAATACGTTCGGCTCCACCTGGCATAGTGCTCAGGCCCCGCTTCGTGAAGTGTCTGCTTCGGGCAATGTGTTCTTTGCGTCAACCATCTTGGTTGATGCATCGCCCTGCGCCTCAGCGTCGGGGGCTGTGACACTTGCATCAGAGCCTTGGAACTGGTCGGTGAATGCAGCAATGGCGGCCTGGAGTGCTTCTTCGTCGCCGAACTTGCCGGTCTCGACGATGCCGCTAAGCACGTCAGAATGGCGGGTGTCGAACCACTCAAGTAGGCCAGCTTCGTAGCGAGCAACATCGGCAACTTCAACCTCGTCGAGGAAGCCGCGAGTGCCGGCGTAGAGAACGACGGCCTGCCGCTCAACCGGCACAGGCACGTTAATGCCCTGCTTGAGAAGCTCGGTAAGGCGATAGCCACGGTCGAGAGATTGCTGCGACACGGCATCGAGGTCAGAACCGAATGCGGCGAATGCGGCGAGCTCACGGAACTGCTGGAGGTCGGACTTCAGTGTGCCGACTGCGGTTTTCATGGCCTTGATCTGCGCAGCACTACCGACACGAGAAACGGAGATACCAACGTCGACGGCGGGACGAATGCCCGACTTGAAAAGGTCGTCCTGGAGGTAGATCTGGCCGTCGGTGATCGAGATCACGTTGGTTGGGATGTACGCCGAGACGTCGCCAGCCTTGGTCTCGATGACGGGAAGAGCGGTCAGTGAACCAGCGCCGTTTGCATCGGAGAGCTTTGCGGCACGCTCAAGCAAGCGGCTATGGAGGTAGAAGACGTCGCCGGGGAAGGCTTCGCGGCCTGGTGGACGACGCAGCAGCAGCGACACCTGGCGGTAGGCCTCAGCCTGCTTCGAAAGATCGTCGTAGATGACGAGGGCGTGGTCGCCGTTTTCCATCCAGTGCTGTCCCATGGCGCAACCGGAGTAGGGAGCGAGGTACTTGAAGGGCGCAGGGTCGGAAGCAGCGGCGAGAACGACGACGGTGTATTCGAGTGCGCCGTGTTCTTCGAGGGTCTTAACGGTCTGGGCGACAGTCGAGGCCTTCTGGCCGATGGCGACGTAGATGCACTTAACGCCGAGGCCCTTCTGGTTAAGGATTGTGTCGATCGCAATCGTGGTCTTGCCCGTCTTGCGGTCACCAATGATCAGCTCACGCTGGCCACGGCCGATCGGAATAAGGGAGTCGACCGCCTTGATGCCAGTCTGCATTGGTTCGTGCACTGGCTGGCGGCCAATGATGCCGGGAGCCTGGATCTCGACTCGACGGAGTTCGACGTTGGACAGAGGGCCCTTGCCGTCTACGGGCTCACCGAGCGTGTTGACCACTCGGCCGAGCATGCCATCACCAACGGGAACCGAGAGGATCTCGCCGGTTGCCTCTACGGTTTGCCCCTCTTCGATGGCGTCGACATCACCGAGCACGACGGCGCCGATCGACTCTTCGTCGAGGTTCAGCGCAAGGCCGACGGTGCCGTCTTCGAATCGAAGGATTTCGTTTACGGCTGCGTCTGGCAGGCCGGAAACACGTGCGATGCCGTCGCCGACCTCGGCGATGTAGCCGACGGTCTTGCTTTGGACATCTGACTTGTAGCTCTCGAGGTTCTTCTGTAGTGCTCCGGTTATTTCTGCCGGATCAAACGTAAGTGCCATAACGATCTCTCTTTCAGTGCTCTTAGGAGTGCCGCTGTGGCTACAGGGCTTCGCGCATTTGGCTAAGGCGGGTCCGAAGTGATCCATCGATCACGGTGTCGCCGATGGTTGTTATTGCGCCACCAACGACGGCCGGATCGATGACGACCTGGAGGTCGACCTCGGTGCCGGCTGTCTTTGCGAGTGCTGCCGCAAGACGCATCTGCTGGTCTTCGGTGAGTGCGACGGCCGAACGGACCGTTGCGATTTTGCGACCCTTCGAGGCCGAAGAGCGCTCGATGAATGCGTCGACGATTGCGCTCAGTTCAGCGCCGCGACCGGTTCCAACAATCATGCCGACGAGTCCACGAACGGAATCAAGGACCTTGCCGTTGAGCAATTCGTCGATGACCTCGTTGCGTTGAGTAGCAGGCAGATTGGCGTTGCCAAGCATGCTGGACAGTTCGTCGTTTCCGGCGACAGCACGAGCGACTTCGGCCATCTGCTTTTTGACGGCATCGATGTCGCCTTCAACACTGGCGACAAGCAGCAGTGCATCGGCATAGGCATTCGTGCGATCAGACATCATTTCTCCCAAAGGTGCGGGCGGGGCAGAACATTAGAGCTGGCTCACCTGGGTGATGTAGCTCTCGATGAGTTCGCCATGGGTGGAGTCATTGAGGTTGTCGGCAACGACTGCCTCGGTGGCATCGCGAGTCAGACGGGCGACCTCGTCTTGGAGGTCTCCGAGTGCCTGTCGCTTGGAGTTTTCGATGTCGACGGTTGCTCGGCTGCGCAGCGACGCGGCCTCAACCTTGGCTTTCTCGACGATGTCGACCTTCAGACGGGCTGCGGTGTCGGCGGCCTCGGTCCGGATCGCATCGGCTTCAACCGCAACGTCGGGAAGATCAGCACTTGATGCCGCCAACGACTGTTCTGCGGCGCTACGAGCTGCCTTTGCGTCGGCGAGTTCAGACTCGATACGAGCTGTTCGCCCGGTCATGGCTTTCTTTACCGCAGGACCAGCAACCTTCACGAGAATGGCCGAGATTACGAAGAAGGCAATACTCGCCCAGATGATCTCGTTTTTGTCTGCACCGAAGTGGATGCCGTTTGGTCCTTCGGCTGCAAGGAGGATAGAGCTCAACATGGTGATCTCAGTTCGGGTTGTCGAGGAAGCGGTCGACCACTGGGGCTGCGCTTCCAAGGTCGATCTGGCGGTTCATGACGCGGGAGGCAGCGGTGGTTGCCAGTTGGGCAACCTGTGGACGAATGCCACTCATCGCTTCGGCCCTTGCGGCTGCAATCTCTGCGTCGGCTGACGCTTTGATCTCTGCAACTTCGGCCTCTGCGGCGGCAATGATCGTGGCCCGCTCGGCTTCAGCTTCGGCCCGTGCCGCATCGACGATGCTGGAGGCTTCGGCCCGGATCCCACCAAGCTGGTCGGCGGCCGCAGTTGCTGCGGAGCCGGCTTGGAGTTGAGCAGAGTCGACAAAGTCGAGGTCTTCGCGAATGCGATTTGCCCGCTCATCCATGACCCGCTTCACCGGCGGGAGAAGGACGAACTTCACCAAGGCATACAGCGCAGCAAACGACACGAGGCCCCAAAAGAGCTCGGGCACCGTTGGCAAGATTGGGTTGGAGGCTGCTTCAGCACCCTCGGCCCCTTCTTCTAACGCAAGTAAGAAAGACAGCACGTGCAGCCTCCTTACGCGAACTTGAGCAGAATGAATACCACGAAGCCGATGAGGGCAAGGGCTTCGGTGAAGGCGATGCCGAGGAACATTGTGGTCTGGACCTGGCCAGCTGCTTCAGGTTGGCGAGCCATGGCCTGGACTGATTGACCAACGAGGTAGCCAATGCCGATTCCTGGGCCGATGGCGGCGAGGCCATAGGCGAAACCTGCGCTACCGGCGCCAGCGTTAGCTTTTGCCTCTGCTGGGGTGTATTCCACGGCCAACTCAATGACAGTACTTGCGAGGACGCTCATTGGATGATGCTCTCCTGGTTCGTGCCCCACTGGGTGGAGCTTTTCTTTTCTGCCCGAAGGCGAGAAATTGGATGGGTACGATTTCGATGTAGCCCTGAGATCGAGCTACGGGTGTTCGCTGAAATTCTGCGAACGACTTAGTGGTGTGGGTGTAGCGATGACGAGATGTAGACCGCTGCGAGCAGTGAGAAGACAAAAGCCTGCAGGAATGAAACCATGATCTCGAAGCCGGTGAGGGCGACAAGCATCGCAAAGCTGAACGGAAGGACCGCAGCGAGCGGACCCCTTTGCCAGAGAGTGATGCACAGCACGCCGAACGTAACGAGCAGGATGTGACCAGCGAGCATGTTGGCGAACAAACGAACGGCGAGACCGAACGGCCGAAGCACGAAGGTTGAGAGGAACTCGATTGGGGTCACCAAGATGTAAAGCGCCTTTGGCACACCTGGCGGGAACAAGGACGACTTGAGATAGCCACCAAGACCCTGGTGTTTAATGCCGACGGCAACGAACATGACCCACACAATGAGGGCCAACACAATTGGATTGGCCATTCGAGCGTTGGCCGGCATGTTGAAGGTCGGAATGACCTCAAAGATGTTTCCGAAGAAGACGAACATGAAAATGCTGAGTAGCAGTGGCAGGTATGGCATGCCGTCTGGACCGATGGCCGGAAGCACAACCTGCTTCTCGACAAACTCGACCGTGCTCTCGACAACGTTCTGCACGCCGCGCGGAACGAGGTCTTTTTTAGAGAGGAGAAATAAGACTGCAGGGATAATCATGGCCAAGAGGCTCATGTACCCGATCTTGTTGAGCTCAAAGAACTGTCCTTCGAAAAGCCAAGCTGGCCATTCGACGAGGTTTTCAATTGGAGGGAATTTAAGGGCGCCGAGCACGTGAGCGACTCCTAGGTGTTGAGGACAGTGACAGCCGAAGGTTCGGCTATTACGAAGGACGAGGTTTCAGACCAGGATGTGCGAGTGACGCGGAAACGTACCGCATCTCCCATACAAGTAGCCCAAGGTGAGTGACCACAATAGTCACCCCAAGGGGCACCATCGCTACCCAGGATGCATCTTTCACAGCCCAAACGGCAAAAAAGATGATCCCGAGACGAAGAACGTAGCCACCTAGAGCGGCAGAAGCCACTAATGCGAACGAGATTCTTGAAGCGCGGCCAAGAAGAAAGGCGGCGAGAAGGAAGTTGAGCAGCACGAGGACCATGCCGAACGCAACCGACATCGCACCGTTGAAGCCGCCAAACAGCGCGCCAATGAACATGCCGACTGGCACGAAGGGGCTTCCTCGCTTGGCCATGTCGAGCGCGACCTCAACCGCAGGTGATGGACCCACGTAACGGTCTGGCGCAGTGTTGAGTGCGGGCGAACTCACTTCGCGTCTCCGGCTGTCGACGTGCGTGCTTGCTGACGCACCACTTCGGCCTTGGCCCTGAGGGCAAGCGTTTCGGCCTCGAGCTGATCAATCTCGTAGCGGTACCGGTAGTACGACGAGACAGCCGCTCCAACGATGGCAAACAGAGTGAGACCGATAATGAATAGCGGCGTGGTTCCAAGCCAGCGATCAATAAACAATCCGACAATGGCAAACAGTACTGGCCCGAGGACAAGCTCGTAGGATCCAGTCGTGCGGTGGAATTGTTCAGCTGGGTGCGGTTGTTCTGTGGTCACAAGAAGGTGCGTCGCTCAGATGCGGCCGTGCAAGAAGGCGATCGAAGCACTTTAGAGAATTCTGTGGTGCGTTCGCAACCCCTAACCGTTCTACTTACTCGGTTTCGTGCCCTTCGGGCCGGCGCCCAGGGTGAAACGACGTGTAGAGCACGAGCGCTAGAGCGAGAATGCCAACGGGCACGATGGCATCTCCCCTCCCCTCGTTGAAGACCGGCCAGAGGACAAATCCGCTCAACAGAGCGGTCCATGTCCACAAGATGCCGACACTGCGACGGTGCCCGTGCCCCAATCTCATGAGACGGTGGTGAAGGTGGTCTTTGTCGGCGGTGGCTAGACCTTGCCGCCGGGTGGCTCGCCTCATTATGGCGAATGTGGTGTCGAGCAAAGGAACACCAAGAATCACAAGCGGGATAGCAAGTGGTGCGTAGAAGAAGAACGTTTGGCCACTAAATGGTTGCGAATTCTGGCCGCCAACTGCGACAGTCGATGCTGCCATCAACGATCCAAGAAAGAGCGCTCCACCATCTCCCATGAAGATCTTCGCCGGGTGCACGTTCCAAGGGAGAAAACCAACGCACACGCCAACCACAATGGCGGCGACGAGTGGACCGACGTTGCGGGCAAGGATGAGCCCTTCGGCGTCGAGTCGCTGGGAATACAGGAAAAACGCAGCAGCCCCAATACCCACAATGCCAGCGGCCAAGCCGTCGAGGCCATCGGACAAGTTGACTGCGTTGGCCATGACGAGAACCCACATCACAGTGAAGAGATAACTGAGATCTGGCGACAGAGTCGTGAGCTCCAGGAATGGCACCCGAAACCAGATGATGCCAATTCCAAGCAAAGGCAGAAAGCTTCCAGCCAACACAAGCCCTGCCATCTTTGCTGGCGCTGAGATTTGTTTCACATCGTCGTATACGCCGATGAAGTAGCTCATCGACGCGCACAACAAGATGGCGAGCGGGTCGGTCGAGTCACTAAACACCACGTCGAACCAACCGGAGAGCCACGCCACGGCGAATCCAACGAGGAAGCCGACGAACATCGCTCCCCCACCTAGGTCAGACGTTGGCTCGAGATGAACCTTTCGTACGTCTGGCTGCACGAGTAGCCCTCGCGCGATAGCGAACGCCCGAAATAACGGCACCGTCATCACGGTGACCGTGGCCGCTACAACGGCGACGACAATGTACGAAACAAGCGAGGGCGACACCTACTGACCTTGACGCTCGCTAGCCCAACTCTGGATAGGGGGCGAGTGGCGTGCAAAGGGCCCGCACCGCCTCGCGTACCGCGGCAATCTCCTGCTCGTCTGTCCGATTCCGAAGCGCCCTGGCGATCAGTTCGCCGATTGTCACCATCTCGGCCTCTTTCATGCCCTGAGTTGTGACGGCGGGTGTGCCAATTCGGAATCCGGAGGTAACGAAGGGAGAACGGGGATCGTCAGGAATCGAGTTTCGATTCAGTGTGATACCAGCCTCGTCGAGCACAATCTGGGCCTCTTTGCCCGTGAGATCTTCGTCGAACGTACGAAGGTCGACAAGGAGAAGGTGGTTCTCAGTTCCACCGGAAACCATCCGGAAGCCTTCCTTGCCCAACTGATTGCCAAGCGCCTTTGCATTGGCAACAACTTGTGCCGAGTAGGCCTTAAAATCGTCGGTTGCAGCCTCACCAAACGCAACAGCCTTCGCCGCGATCGAGTGTTCTTGCGGTCCGCCCTGTTGGCCGGGGAACACGGCCGAGTCGATCTTTTTCGCATGGGCCGCGGTCGAAAGGATGCAGCCGCCTCTCGGACCCCGCAACGTCTTGTGCGTGGTGAAAGTCATCACGTCGCAGAACGGCATGGGGTTTGGGTGCACTCCGCCTGCGATCAAGCCGGCGATGTGAGCGGCGTCGAACATCAGCAGAGCACCAACCTCATCGGCGATGTCGCGGAAGGGCTTTGGCTCGATTATTCGCGGATACGCGGTGGCACCAGCGACAATCAACTTCGGCTTGTGCTCCAGCGCAAGCGCTCGGACCTGGTCCATGTCGATTCGTTCGTCGCTGCCAGTAAGACCGTATGCGACGAAGTTGTAGAGCTTGCCGGAAGCATTGACCGGAGAGCCATGGGTGAGGTGCCCGCCGTGGTCGAGACTCAATCCAAGAACTGTGTCGCCTGGCTCGAGTAGTGCCTGATAGACAGCCATGTTGGCATTGGCGCCAGAGTGCGGTTGGACGTTGGCATGGTCGGCGCCGAACAGTGCGCAAACTCGCTCAATGGCGAGCGTCTCGACCTCATCAACGACGCTATTTCCGCCGTAGTAGCGGCGCCCCGGGTAACCCTCAGAGTACTTGTTGGTGAAGACGGAGCCGGTGGCTTCCATCACTGCGGGGCTCGCGAAGTTTTCCGATGCGATCAGCTGAAGCGCAGTGTTTTGGCGCTGGGCTTCCGCGGTCAGAAGTAGTTGAACGGAATCATCGTTGGTGACAGGCCAAGGCATGGCGTTGTGTCCTCTCGGGGTGAGACAGAGTTAATTGTTGGGTGGTGCGGTGGTATCGGACGCGGCGCTATCGGACGCCGCAATTTCCCACGCCGACTCAAGGGCGGTGACTTTGTCGACTCGACGCTGATGTCGGCCACCCTCGAACTCGGTGGACAGGAATGCGTTGACCGCGTCAATGGCAACTTGGATGCCGGTAAAACGTTCGCCGAGGCACATCACGTTGGCATCGTTGTGTTGCCTGGTCATCCGAGCAGACGTGACGTCATGAACGGTGGCCGCCCGCACCCCGGCAATCTTGTTGGCTGCGATACAAATACCGATGCCACTTCCGCACACAGCAATTCCGCGATCGACCTCGCCGTTAGCGACAGCACGACCAATCGCGGCGCCATAGTCAGGCCAGTCGACTGATGCCGTATCTGTTGTGCCAAGGTCGACTACGTCAAACCCAGCGGCTTTCACGTGGTCGGCAAGCAGCTGTTTGAGTTCGAATCCTGCGTGGTCAGAAGCGACGGCGACGCGCATAAAACATCCTTGTTTAGCGATTCCTGACGATGCTACCGACCGAACGACCGATGGGGGCCGCACGCGGCGACCCTTGGGCCACTTTGACGTAGTCAGTCGCGGCTGGTGTTTTCGACCGCTCGCTTGTTCAGCAAGGTTTGCACACGCGTCCTGGTATGAGGGCTTCGATCAAGTAGTTCGTTGAACTCCTTAATACCGAACGAAACGACCACCATGTCGGTCTCGGCGACAACCGATGCGTTACGAGGACGATGCTCGACGAGTGCCATCTCGCCCACCATTGAGCCTGCGCACACCGTGGTGACGTATTCACCTGAGATCGAGACGTTGGCGCTGCCTTCGACGATGACGTAACAGTGGTCGCCGAAACGGCCCTGATCAACAAGCACCGAGCCCGCTTTGACCTCCTCACGTTCACCCAGTGATGCGACCTCTTCGACCTCTTCCTTCGTGAAGTCGGCGAAGAAACTGACCGATTCAAGCCACTCAGTGTTGAGCTTGTTGTGACGACCGAACATGGCACTCCCTGTAGAACGCAGGATGGTCTTCGGTAGTGAAGACAAAACGGCCCTGCATGACTGCGCAACATCCTAGTTCGTGCCATACCGCCTGTGTCGAGCCACCACGGCACGTTCTCGGCCGCTGAGGTCGGTGTGGACCTCGACCTCAGCAAACAGCTCGCTCGCCGCCGCCGCTATCAATTTGGTCTGATGGGGTGCCATCTCGAGGACGAGTGCTCCATCGCTACGCAGCCACCGAGGTGATTCCGTGACGATATGCAGCAAATCTTCTAGGCCAGTTGGGCCCGAGCGCAATGCGCCCTTTGGCTCCCAATCATCGACCACCGGGGGCAACTGCTCGTCGTCGGCAACGTACGGAGGATTCGACACGATGACGGCGATCGTGCCCATCAGCTCTTCGGGGAGCGGCTCAAACCACGAGCCTTCAACAACTCGGACCCTGGTCGCCCGGTTACCTAAGCCCGCGAGATTTGCTCGGAGAACGGCGACGGCGTCGGGAGAAATATCGCTGATCCACACCTCGGTGTGCTTCGTCTCGTACGCAAGAGAAAGGCCGATTGCTCCACTTCCACCGCCGAGATCGACGAGGGTTAGCGGCGAGGCGAGCCCAACCAGTCGGGCCGCCTCGTCAAGCCCGAGCTGAGCGACAGTCTCGGTTTCGGGACGCGGAATCAACACTCGGCTATCAACCATCAGATCGAGATTCCGGAACCCCCACCGACCGACGACGTACTGAAGCGGTTCGCCTTTCAGCCGGCGGGCGACCATCTCGTCGAACTTTGCGACACCGCGAACAGTCGCAAGCGTGTCGAGGCCGAGCACAAACTCAGCGCCCTCAAAGCCGGAGACTTCTTCGATGATCCTTCTGGCACTTATCTCGGAGTCTTCAACCCCGGCGTTGGCAAACCGCTCTTTCGCTTCAACGAAGAACGCCAGCCACGGCGTGCCTTGGTCGTCGTCGCTAGTTGTCACTACCTACCTCGGCCGAAAGCTGCTTGGTTCGTTCGTCGTGAACGAGAGCGTCGCTTACCTCGTCGAGCTCGCCCGCCAGCACCCGGTCAAGCTTGTAGATCGTGAGACCGATGCGATGGTCGCTGACCCTGTTCTCTTTGTAGTTGTAGGTGCGAACTTTTTCTGACCGTCCGCCGCTACCAACCTGGTCTTTCCTCGCCGCCGAGGCTTCTTCTCTCGCTTCGTCTTGCTTCAAGGCAAGCAACCGAGAGCGAAGCACGGCGAGCGCACGAACACGGTTTTGCAGCTGACTCTTCTCGTCCTGCATTGACACGACAAGGCCGGTCGGCACGTGGGTCATTCGAACCGCAGAGTCGGTGGTGTTGACGTGCTGGCCACCAGCGCCACTCGACCGATAGGTATCGACCGTGACGTCATTCATGTCGATGTGGACGTCGAGCTCGTCTGCCTCAGGCAACACAGCGACGGTCGCAGACGAGGTGTGCACGCGTCCCTGCGATTCGGTAACAGGTACCCGTTGGACACGGTGTGGCCCTGCTTCGAACTTCATTCTGGTCCAGACGTCGTCGCCCTTCAGCATGAACGTGACCTCGGTGAATCCGCCAAGATCAGATGGCTGAGCACCGAGCAGTTCGACCTTCCAGTTATTGCGGGCCGCAAAGCCCTGATACATCTCGTAGAGGTCGCGGGCGAACAGGTTGGCTTCTTCGCCACCCTCGGCCCCTCGAATCTCAATAATTACGTTGCGCCCATCGTTCGGGTCTTTCGGCAGCATGAGGACTTTGAGCTGGTCGGTTAGCGACGCGATCTGCTCTTCGGTCGACGAAATCTCGCCCCGAAGTTCGTCACGATCAGAGGCGTCGCCATCGGCGTACATCTCTTTCGCAGCTTCGAGGTCTTCGTTTAGGCCGCGGAGTTTGCCCGACAGCGCAACGAGTTCGCCCAGCTCGGAATAACGGCGACTGAGCTCGACGAACCGCTTGTTGTCAGAAGCGACATTGGGGTCGGCTAAGCGACCTTCAATGGAGCGATACTCATCTTCCAGCGCTTCAAGGCGGTCTAGCATTGCCTGAGACTACCGTGCTCCCGCTTCGATCTCGCCGTTGGTGAGGTCAACGTCGAGTTGGTAGACGTCCTCGCCGCCGTTCTCCGCGATTTGCTGGAATTCGTTCTTCACCAGAACTCGTATGGATGCCGTATTCGTTGACGTGACGCCAGCGGTTAACCGGCCGATTGATGACTCCGACTGCGTCCAGCGGACTAATCCCGCAACAACTTCGGTTGCAAGACCTTGTCCCCACACCGCTTCCGCAAAGAGATAGCCGATTCGAAGCTCGGATCTGGCTCGACGGGTTATCGCTTCGTAAAGGAAGACGAGTCCAATCGGCCGACGTGTCGCCCGATCGACGACGAGAAGCGTTGGTGATTCACGATCACGCTCGTCGATCCATTCGCTCGCTCGCTCGCGAGAGTAGTGTCCGCGCCAGGCGTCAGGAAGCGCCACTGTTGTCGATTCAGTCAACAGGCCGGCAATGACCGAGGCGAGTTCAGCACCCCCTTCTCGCGGCACCTGGTGCCAGGGCCCGACGCGAAGTCTCGCCGTCTCGAACGAACAGTGCTCACTTGCGCTCTGATCCATGTGCCCATAGTGGCACCATCGGCGGATCTTCTGGGCAGAGCTAGATCGGCTCTTGTTCTTCCCATGGCGGCGCGACAGACTCGAAGCGAGCGTTTGGAAGCTGGTTGATGAGCGAGTCAATCGTGGCCAGACGGTCTCGTTCGGGAATCACTATGACGAGAGCGGCATCAGGATTGCTTCGCTGCCGGTAGTCGGCCGCTTCAGGTAGCAGGTCAGGGTCGACCCCAACTGAGCAGACAACAACAATTGGCGAACCATCGAGCGCAACGCCAACCGCCGCCGCAGGCTGAGTGCCGAGTAGCGTTGCTCGTTCACGCAGGGGGGCGACAGGGACCAAGCTTTTGGCGCCGACCAGCGACGGTTCGGCGACAATGGCCGACCGGTACCAGCGTTCGCGGGCCAGGCGCTGCAGAGGATGCCGGACAACTCCAGGCACCCTCGTTTCGCTTACCATGGCAACGGCGCGCCGAAGTGAACCTTCGGCATCGAGATTGCTGTGCACGAGTCGGTGAAGCTCGCGGTCGGCCTGACCGACACCAACCTCGAGAACGGTCGATCCATCGTCTTCGACAACGACTCTGGCTACTTCAAGTCCGTTCACTTCGGCGACAAGCCGACCGAAGTCATCGACTGGGGTAGCCCCACAATCGATGATCAGGTCTTGCCAGCTCAAGACCTCAGGGCTGAGCACTGGTGGGGTTTCGATTGGAGCCGCCGTCACCGGTTTCGGTTCTGCCCCCTCAACCTCCCACACTGTGATGTGGTCGCCGAAATACCCAGCGCGTCGTGCCAGGGCAGGGCCGCCGTCGTCGACAAACAGATTGAGCTTCGTCGCTTCGACCGACCGAGACCAGATGAGCGCAGGGCCGAGGCCACGAATCACGCTGTTTTCGCCTGTCGCTCGGCGCCGCGTCATCCCCGCAGATTCGCTTCCGGAGTCGAGCACGAGATAACCCTCAGACGCGACAAGGCCCCCGGAGCCACCGGGAGCCTTTTTCGTCACAAGAGTTTGATCAGTGAGTCGACGGGTCAGACCACGGAGTTTTGCTTCGACCAGACGTTCGCGCTGGCTAGCTTGCTCCTCTGACACATCGAAATCGCCGCAATAGCGGGCGATTACTCCTTGGTGTTTCGGCGACCGAAGCGGCGCTCGAAGCGCTCGACACGACCAGCGGTATCGACGATACGCATCTGTCCGGTGAAGAACGGGTGGCTGGCTGACGAGATGTCAACCTTGGCCAGTGGATAGGTCTGTCCGTCTTCCCACTCGATGGTGTCTTCGGTCTGAATCGTCGAACGAGTCAAGATGGCGAAGTCGGCAGCGAGGTCTTGGAAGACCACGGGACGGTAATTGGGGTGAATATCGGTCTTCATAGCTGCTCCAGTGTGGCGGACGATTTCCGCGATCAGACGAGATTTACGCAAATTCGTTGAGGAAATCCTCGGTGGATGGGGTTGCGGTCAACGCACTGAGCAGCCGAACAAGCGGCGCACCGGCATCGTCGGTTCGTGGTTCGACAACAGATCGACGTGCTTTTGCAACCAACTCGGCCGAGCGTTCGTCCATCAAAAGGTGCTCGTCGCGGGTAGCGCTACGACCAACATCGATGGATGGAAACACCCCAACTTCGGCCAGACCACGGTCGAGATAGATCTCGACGTTGGCGGCATCGACGAACTCATCGAAGATGAGTTCGTCGAGCGGGCCGGAGGCAGCATCATTGATGGTGGCGAAAATCGTGATTGACCCACCCTCTTCGAGATTGCATGCAGTACCAAAGCACCGCTTTGCCGCATAGAGCGCAGACGCATCAACCGAGTTGAGTCCGACCCGGTTGCCGCCCTGACTTGCCATGTTGTATGCCCTGATCAGTCGGGAAAGACCGTCGAGAAGGATGACAACGTTGTGGCCAGTTTCGGCCAAACGCTTGGCTCGCTCGAGCGTGAGCTCGACGGCTGAGACGTGTTCATCGGCCGGACGACCGTATTGGGAGGCGACGACCTGTGCGCTTGGCACGGCGCGGCGCATCTTGGTCACCTCTTCTGGTCGCTCATCGAGCTGCACGATGAAAAGTGAGACGTCGGAGTGATTGGCCGCGAGTGACAATGCCATCTCGGCCAGAGTTTCGGTCTTGCCTGTTCTCGGCGGCGCCACGATGAGGCCACGTTGCCCCATAGCCAGCGGTGTCACAAGATCGAGCACGCGGCCCGTGAGATTCGGAGCGTCAGCCCGCTCCATGATCAGGTTCTCGACCGGATGCACAGGCGTAAGATCTTCGAAAACCGGCCGATCCTTGGCTTCGTCGACACTGAGCGAGCTCACCGATTCGACCTGTTGCAGCGCCGGATTCTTTTCGTTGCGCTGAGCCGGCCGCGAGCTTCCCGTGATCAGGTCGCCACGACGAAGCGCCAATGTGCGAGCCATCTTCACTGCGACGTACACGTCGCTTGCCGATTGGCGGTGACCATCAACTCGAAGGAACCCATAGCCGCTGTCGTGCAGGTCGAGGAAACCGCTTACTGGCACGAGGTCGCTTGTTTGGCTGTCTTCGGCGACATTGTCGCGGCCGCGGCCGCGACGCCGGCGCTTCCGGTTGCCCTCGTCCGTGTCGTCAGATTGAGCGTTGCTTTGTGACGATGATGATTCATCGGAGCTGCCTTGCTTGCTCTTCTCTTGACCACCCTTGTCTTGGCTTGTCTGTCCCCTGCCTTTGTTGTCGCTTGAGTCTGACTCAGCCGAGGGCTTGTCGCTCCGAGACGGGGTGCCTTGGTCGGCTTGGCGATTCGAACGCTGGTTGGCACCAGACCGTGGTTGGGCTTGGCGCTGCTGGCGCGAGTCGTTCGCTGGTGCGGCACCAGATGACGGCTCTTCTGCGGCCCTCTGCTGACTTGCGGCCTGATCGGGCGCGGACTGAGGCGACGCTGCGTCGGCCTCGCCGGTGTTGCTCTCCGAAGACGCGGTCGGGGCTGGCGCAGGCGCCGTTACTCCAGAGAGCTCGAGCACCTGGTCGATCAGGGTGTCCTTCTTCGACCGTGCCGACGAGGTGCCGCCTAGAGCCGCGATAATCGTCTGCAGCTCGCTCTTGTCTTTCTTGGCCAAATCGGCCCGTTGCATGGTGAACTGGTCGCTCACACGTACTCCTACTTCAAATGACCGGCACCTTGACATGGGCCGAGTCTCGGGTCACCCGGGTTCATCAGAGGAACCCGAGCCAGTTGAAACACCCAAATGGTTTGGGGTTCTTTGGCCGAATAGACAGCCACTACAGCAGCCGTCACGTGGGCGTGGACTGGATGCGTTGGGTGAACGATAGCAAACCATCGGGTCAGTCCAACTCATCGGCTGCCCCGAGCTGCGCCCAGCGGACTCTGCTCACTAGCTCTATCGGTGTCCGAACTCCGATTGTAAGTAGTCGGCAACGTCGTCAACGGTTGCTGCCCTCACGTCAAAAATCTCTTTGCGGTCGAACAGTTCGCTAAGGAACGGTGGCAACTCGGGTCGAACACCGGTGGCGAGCTCGACCGCATCGGGGAATTTGGCAGGCGCCGCGGTCGCGAGTGTCACCATTGGAATCGTATTGTCGGCTCGCATTCGCTGCGCGGCCGAGATCCCAACTGCGGTATGGGGGTCGACTAGCAAGTCGAGCCGATCGTGCGTTTCCTTGATGATGGCAATCGTTCCCTCGTCACTGAGACGGTCAGCAACAAAGTCAGCTCGGATTGCGCCAACCCACGCCGCCGGGACTTCAACGTCGCCTTCGGCTCGGAAGGTAGCGAGCAGCGCCTCGACTGCGGCGCCGTCGCGCCCGGAGGCTTCCCAAAGGATGCGCTCGAAGTTCGACGAGATCTGGATATCCATACTTGGGCTCAATGATGGCTCCACCGACTCGCCAGTTAGTCGGCCGGTTTCGAAGAAGCGGGTGAGGACATCGTTGCGATTGCTGGCTACCACGAGCTGCGCGATATTGACGCCCATCTGCTTGGCATACCAGCCAGCCAGGATGTTGCCGAAGTTGCCTGTTGGCACCGAGAATGAGACCGGGCCGCCATCGGGCGCCACACGGCGAGCGGCAGTCACGTAGTAGACAATCTGCGCCATAACCCTGGCCCAGTTGATTGAGTTGACCGCCGCAAGGCCGAATGCGCTGCGCAACTCTGGGTCGTTGAAGGCTTCTTTGACGATGTCTTGGCAGTCGTCGAAGGTGCCTTCAAGCGCAAGGTTTCGGATGTTGTCGGCGTCGACTGTCGTCATCTGGCGGCGTTGCACGTCAGAGACTCTGCCGAGCGGATGCAGCACGAGGGCACGAACGTTTGCCCGGTTCTTGAGTGCCTCGATCGCCGCTGATCCCGTATCTCCCGAGGTCGCAGCGACGACGGTGTTGGTTTCACCCCGCCGGCCAAGCTCGTAGTCGAGCGGACGGCCGACAAGCTGAAGCGCCACATCTTTAAACGCAAGGGTTGGACCTTGGGTCAGGTCGAGCAAGAAGTGTCCGCCGCCCAGATCAACGACCGGGCACACTTCAGGCGTTGCAAACGAGGCGTAGGCCTCCTCCACCATGGCGTTGAAATCTGTTTGGTCGATCGATCCCTCGACAAAAGGCCACATGACCTTCTGCGCTATTTGCGTGTAGCTGTCGTCGTCATCGAGCGTAGGTAAGGGCGGCACCGAATCGGGGCAGTACAGCCCGCCGTCGCTGGCCAAGCCTGCGAGTAGAACATCGGCGAAGTCGAGTTCGGGGGCCTGACCTCTGGTCGAGAGGTACTTCATTAGTCGGCTCCGATAACCCGAAGCACGCTACGAACGCCGATGACGACGTTGAGCTTGCGGAGGTCGTGGAGCGCAGCCTGGAAGCCTCGTTCCTTCGCGTTGTGAGTAATGATCGCGATGCGGGCTCCCCCACCAAGGCCCTCCTGTTCCATCGACATGATCGAGAGGCCGTGATTGCCGAAGACGCCAGCAACCTGAGCGAGTACGCCAGGTGAGTCGTTGACTTCGATGTTGACGTAGTACGCCGACTCAAGATCGTCGATGGGCCGAATCGTGGTTTTCCCACCGCGTGGCACCGATCGATGAGTTTTGCGGCTGAGGTTTACTGCGGCGTCGATGACATCACCAAGGACCGCGCTTGCCGTTGGTCGACCGCCAGCACCGCGACCGTAAAACATCAACTCGCCAGCCGAGCGCCCCTCGACGAATACTGCGTTGAAGCTTCCGCGAACCGATGCGAGCGGGTGCTCCTTTGGGATCATTGCCGGGTGCACACGCACGCCAACTTCGCGACCAGCGTCGTCGAACACCTCAGCGATGGCGAGCAGCTTGATCTCATAACCAAGGCGCTTGGCGTATGCGATATCGGCCTCAGTAATGGCCGAGATTCCTTCGTGGTATACGTCGCCAGCTACGACCTGAGCCCCGAAGGCCAGCGTGGCCATGATTGCCGCCTTTGCCCCGGCGTCGTACCCCTCGACATCAGCAGTCGGGTCTCGCTCGGCGTAACCGAGGTCTTGCGCCTCAGCTAACGCGTCGCTGTATGAGGTCCCCTCTTCTGACATCTTGGTGAGAATGAAGTTTGTGGTGCCATTGACGATGCCCATGATGCGCACAATGTCTTCGCCGAGCAGCGACTCGCGAAGTGGGCGCACAATCGGAATGGCGCCGGCCGCCGCGGCCTCAAACAGAAGGTCGACGCCAGCTGCGTCAGCAGCGGCGTAGAGCTCAGTGCCAAAGTTGGCGAGGAGTTCCTTATTGGCGGTGACGACGGGCTTGCCCGAGCCAAGCGCGTC
>JBBKWJ010000002.1:0-2870 GCA_037968895.1 Acidimicrobiales bacterium | reverse complement strand
GACCTCACGCGGAGGGTTGAGCGGCGCCGACACACGCCAGGCCAATGATGGCCCGATTAAAATCGAACGCTGCCATCGCCGAACGTGAACGAGCTGTAGTTGTAGTTGTTTGGGGCCGTGATGGTGGTTGTGCGGTAGAAGCTTGAGAAGCGCATTGGTTGGTCCTTGGTTGGTTGGAGTGCATCCATCATGCATCGACCCTGGGCCGACGTTCTGTCGCCGCAGACACAGTCTGCGTGTGACCTTGAACACCGTCGCCATGATCGGCTTGATACCACGACCTTGAGACTTTGAGAACCATTCTTATTTCGGGAGTATAAAAAAACACGGGAGTAGACATGCGCCGATGGCGTAATTGCGTGAGCGACCCACCCCCACCCCCACGGCCCTATTTGGTCGTTTTGGAGCGTGTGTTGTGGGTGGTAAGTGCTGCGACGAGGTCAACGGCGTTAGAGCGGCTCTGAGACTGGGTGTGATCACACTGGGGCCAATCCGGGTTGACATTCCCACCCAAGACGCCTTCGACTCAGTCGAACATCAGGACCCACTCTCTGGACTACGGGCAGGCGATGTTCTGGCTAAGCGAATCGTCGGCCAGCGATGGATCCTGATCCGAGCCGCACGAGAGCAAGGAGCTTCCTGGCAACAAGTCGGCGACGCCCTTGGAATATCCCGACAAGCAGCTCATCAGTCCTATGTCGTGGCCGTCGAGCTGCAGAAAGAGCACCTCGGCCAACACCACGACACAGTCAGGTCTGAGGCTGTCCAAGCGCCGCCATCGGAAAGGACTCGGAGCGTGAGCGCCACATTGCATCGTGTCAAAGTCGAGGTCGACGAGGTCACGCCCGTTATTTGGCGCCGATTCGACATTGACTCCGAAGCCTCGCTCAACGACCTGCACATGGCCATCCAGATCGGCTTCGGTTGGGAGAATTTCCATCTCCATCATTTCCAGGTCGGCTACGACCGCTACAGCAGCAACTCAAACTTCAGCAGCGACAGTCAGGACAGCAGATCGGTGACTCTGAGCTCGCTTACGACTGCCGGCGACATGTTGGGCTACGTCTATGACTACGGCGACAACTGGGGACTGACCCTGACAGTTGAGAAGGTCGTGGCAAAGCGCGGGGACCCTCCCTTCGTGCGTTGCACCCACGGCCGTCGTGCCGGACCGCCCGAAGACATCGGCGGTCCGTGGAGCTACCACGAGCTCGTTGCCGCAATGAAGACTGGTCGTGGCTCCAACTACAACCATTGGCGCCAGGTCAATGGTTACAAGTTCGATCCCGTAGCTTTCGATGTTGAAGAGACCAACCGGGACCTCGCTCACTGGGAGAGCCACCAATCCTGACGGTACCTATTCACAGCTTCCGTCACCACGGGTCATCTAGAGAGTCTCCGAGCGTTCGATACATGTCGGTGTACTTCGCTCGGATGATTGCACTACGCGTGTCGAGTAGGTTGGATGAGTGGTTGCCCAAACTGTCCTTCCAGAGTTCGACGAGGGCAAACTCTGGTCGCAGATTTCAACTTGTCCGCAAATACAAAAAGCTCTGCCAACCGTGTCGCCATCCGAATTGAGGATCCTCGCGGCGCTTGCGTCAGGACGTTCCTATCGGGAGATAGCGACTCGCCGGGGATTTAGGCCAAAGACGGTCAAGAACAAAGGTCTCGTCCTACTCAAGAAGGTATCGCCTAGTGCTCCAGGCTCAGGGTGTTTCCGCTTTTCAACGCGGGGTGCGGGCGCTGGTCTACTCTGCGGCGGTTGAGACACGCGGCGAAGAGTAGGTAGGTCTGTGACTGAAGCTGGTTGGTATCGCGGCGAGGGAGACCCGCCCGGCACCCAGCGGTACTGGGATGGTTATGCCTGGGTGGGTGACCCGGTATACGAACCAACGGCAACCCCGATGCCGCCACCTCCTGCGGGGACGGCGGCGGGTTACGCGTATCAGTACCCCGTCGCGGCGCCATCGACGTTTCCATCCGGCCTGAAGGTCGTCGCTATCGTCGTCACGGTGCTCAAGGCCATCCCGTTGGCGTTCGGAGCCGTTGGCGTGTTCTGGCTCGCGGTCATAGCGAGCGATCTCGACAATGATTTCAATGCCATAGGTCTCGATCTCGACAACTTGTTGGGTGCTGCGATTGCCTTCCTCGTCGCACTGATCGTCGTGGGCGGGCTGCTCCTCGGCTTCCAGTTCGCGGGTGCTGTCAAAGAGCGGCCGATCATGCTGTTCGTGCCCGCGCTCATCATGACGATCCTCGACGTCTTATTCGCAGTCGGCGCATGGTCGAGCTACAACGAAGCGCAAAATTCGGCGTTTGCCGATGATTCGCTGGCCGGTCCGTTCCTGATGACCGCCGTTGCCGCCGCACAGACGTTTGTTGCCGTGCAAGCAATTCGAGCAAACCGCCGTTGAGCACACGTGTCCTGTAGCGGGAGACGACACCTGGTCTACGCTGTTGACCAATTGTCCGCCGGCTCGGCGAGAGAGGCCCACACATGACTGATCCTGGTTGGTACAACGCTGAGGGCGATCCGCCCGGAACCACGCGGTACTGGGACGGTCAACGTTGGGTTGGCGACCCGGTCCACACGCCCCAAGCATCACCCGGCGCCGGGGGATATGTCGGCGGCAGCGGACCCGGATTGCGCCTGGCGAGCCCCGGATCACGCGTTGGCGCTCGTCTGATCGATTTCATCATTGCTGCAATCTTGGCCGTTGCCATCTTTGTGCCGGTCATCGGCGACGTGATCGACAGCATCGACGCATTGGGGCCGAATCCGACCGACTCGCAGGTCCAAGATATTGTCACCAATGCCATCGAAGACAACTTCGGGCGCTTGGCCGTACTAGGCATCGCCGGCATCC
>JBBKWJ010000001.1:0-6682 GCA_037968895.1 Acidimicrobiales bacterium | reverse complement strand
GGGTCGCCGCCGAGTTCGCTAGGCGACCAACCTGCGACCTTCCGAATCTCCGACAGCGCCCAACGCAGCGCCGCACGGGGATCGTCGGCGTCGCTGAACAATAGTTCGGCGACCGTCTTGCGCGAAGGTGGTCGCTCTCTCAAGATCAGGAAGGCCAGGACTGCCCACACCTTGTGCCCGCGAGGGGCCGGAGCGGGTTCCCCGTCCCGCTCAATTCGCGGTTCGCCGAGAAGGTGTACGACAACACTCACACCTGGCCTCGCTTCCTATTGGTGGGTCGAGCGACCCGCGGCCACGTTAGCCCGCCACCGTTTGACGGACCGTTTGATGAACTCGTCTTCACGTCAAACGGCGCGTCACACGGCGGTCCGTCATGGTTGTGTCAACTACAACAACGGGGGTTCAGTCATGACGTGGAACGTAGAAGGAAGCTATTTCGAATCATGTAATTGTGAGGCGGCGTGTCCCTGCGTGTTCCTCAGTCCGCCGACAACGGGTGAATGCACGGTGTTGATTGCGTGGCACATCGAAAAGGGTGAGCATGAAGGCGTCAATCTGGACGGGCTCAACGTTGCGCTTGCTGTCGATTCACCAGGGCACATGATCGAGACACCATGGCGGGCCGCGCTCTATCTTGATGATCGAGCGTCCGAAGAGCAGGCAGGAGCGCTTGGCGCTGTGTTCTCTGGTGCTGCGGGAGGGCACCCGGCCGTGCTTGGCGCTCACATCGGTGAGGTCGTGGGGGTCATGGCCGCTCCAATTAGCTTCGACATCGACGGGGCTTCTCGAGCGCTGCGAATCGGAGAGATTGCTGATGTGAAGATCACGGCGATGGCCGGCCAGGGTGGTGAACAGATCACGGTCAACAACCATCCGCTGTGTATCGGTCCAGGATTCGACGCCGTGGTCGCACGCTCGGAACATCTGCGTTACAAGGACCACGGTTACGAGTGGGACCTGTCAGACAAGAACGGGTTCTTCTCACCCTTTGCGTACCAGGGCTGATCATGACGACGTCAATCAGACTCAGGCCAGCGTCGAGTCGGTTGTCAACGGCTGCAGTGCTTCTGTTGATCACTGCGGCATGTTGGGCATATCTGTTCGCGCTGCGTTCTGAAATGGGCGACATGAGCGCGGTGGCCGACATGCCTGACATGGGGGCGGTGTCAGGGATAGGCGAGATGGAGACCGCTCGGTCGATCCTCGCGATGCCGATGACGTCGGCCTGGACGGCTGGCGACTTCGTGCTGATGTGGACCATGTGGGCGGTCATGATGGCCGCCATGATGATCCCATCGGCCTCGCCGATGATCCAGGCGTATTCGAAGACGGTCAACTCAGCCGCAACGTCTCGGTCGCCGTCGGCCTTAAGCGGATCGACGAATCTGTTCGTTGTTGGCTACTTGATCGCCTGGAGCGGGTTCGCCGCTCTGGCGACGACGGCGCAGTGGGCGCTGCACGACGCGACGCTCGTCGATGCGATGGGAACATCGACGAGTCGCTGGATCTCGGGAGCAGTCCTCTTCACCGCAGGCGCCTATCAATTCAGCAAGATCAAGGATGCCTGCCTCGGCAAGTGCCGGACGCCGCTCGGATTTCTGTTGAGCGAGTGGCGATCGGGGCGACGAGGAGCCCTAACCATGGGACTGCACCACGGAACCCTTTGTATTGGGTGCTGCTGGGCACTTATGGCGTTGTTGTTCGTGCTTGGTGTGATGAACCTGTGGTGGATCGCCCTTGTTGCCACCGTGGTGCTGGTCGAAAAGGTCACTCACTCGACGATGCTGCCGAGGGTCCTTGGTGTGGCGTTGATCTCGTGGAGCGTGCTCATCATGACCGGCCTTGTGGAGACGGGTGTTTCGGTATGAACCATTCGTGGTCGGTGAGCGGCCTCTACCTTGAGGCCTGCAACTGCGAGTCGATCTGCCCGTGTCGCAGCCACGACGGTGTGCCCGGAGGCAATGCAACCTATGACCGGTGCGAGTTTGCGCTGTCGTGGAAAATCGAAGACGGCCACTTCGGCGAGGTCGACCTTGGCGGCCGCTCCGCAGTCATGACCGGTTGGTACGCCGACGCCGAACCAGGGGTGCCGTGGCGGGTCCGGGTTTTCGTCGACGACGAAGCTAGCGCCGAGGCGCACGATGCCATCGCTGCAATCTTCCTCGGTCGGGTCGGAGGGCATCCTGCTGCGACGTACGCGCCTGCGATTGCCGAAGTCCTCGGAATCGAGCGGGCCGACATCACTCTCACGCACAGCGAACGAAAGTGGCGGATCGGTGTCGAGGGGCGCGTTGAGGTTCGAGCCTCACACCGCACGGAGGCACACGGGCCCGTCGTTTGCGGAATACCAGGTGCAAACCCAGGGACGGAGTACACGGCGGAACAACTGCGGGTCACCGACAAGCCCTTCCAATGGGATCTCGCAGGCCGAGCCTCGTTCGTTGCGCCGTTCGCCTACGACGGTTCTTTCTGAGCGACGATCGCCAGCCGGTCAGGCTTCCGCGGCATGGATGCGAGCGAGACTAGACGCAGCCCGGAGCTCGAGAAACGGGGACGGTTGCTGGCGACTCACCTCGATGGCGGTCTCGAAGCTTGCCTTGGCCCGGTCAAGATCGGTTGGATCCTGTGCGAGCAACAGCTCGCCCAGGACGCGATGGAACTCAGCGTCCCACCAGTGAGCGCCCGACCAGCGCGCTGCGTCTAGTTGCATCTCGGCATCGGCAATGGCCTCCTCGAGTCTGCCCGCGGCTCCGAGGGTGGTGGCGAACGCTGAGTCGAGCGGAAAACACCATGCGCCCCAAAACTCACGCCATACCGGAGCGGTCTCAACCATGAGGTCGAGACCGGATGCGACGTCGCCCTGGAGTACGAGTGCGTTGGCCCGAAAACCGTTGGCGTAGGCCGATGCAAAGTCGGGCAACGTGTGATTGTCGACAAGGGCCAGAAGAACATCGGCATGAGTGAGAAGTGCATCGGCGTCGGCGTCGAGAAGAGCGATGTTGAGCGCGCTGTTATAGCTTTCGAGTCGTGTGTACGGATGGCCGAGTTCCTCAGCGAGAGTAATGGCACGTGCGGAACGTTTCCTGGCCAGATCGGGCTGGCCGAGGAGCCACAGGGCCATCGCATCGAGGTTCCATGCGCATACTCCTGGATCGTGGCCCCCGTAGGAGAATGTCAGCCAGTGGTGTTCTGATGGCTCGTATTGCTCGATACAGATCTTGGCGTGCTCGCGCACCGTGTTCGGGTGGCCGGCAAGCGACAAGCCGGACCATTGAACGTGATGGGCCTCGAGCTGCAGCGCCTGGTCGTTGAGCTTCTCAGCCAGCTCGAACACTTCGTCGCCAAGTGGTTGCGCTGCGTTGATCTCTCCACGCATGAGGTGAACGAACCACGATCCCCAGGCGGCCTGGAATTGCTGTCGGGCAGAGCCGTTTGTGAATGCGAGTTCACGAGCCCGCTGACTGACTGCATCGACCTCGGGATCTGCTGGCCCGACACTCTGTATCAGGGCGCTTATTGTCCGTAGGTCGATGGTCAGCGCCAGCTCGTTCTGCTCGTTTGCGGGTGCTCCAAGGAGGCACGACCGGGCCTCCTTGAGGTGTTCGAGTGCGTCCGCGAATGCAGCGGCGCTGATGGCAGAATCGGCTGCTCGTATCCAGGCACCGATAGCGAGGCCTTTTTGCCCCGCGCCGACATGATGCCGCGCTACAAGCTCGGGCGAGAAAGGGACGCCGTCGGCAGTCAGTGTTCCCAGAAGTTCAGCGATCCTCCGGTGATGCTCATGTCGGATGCTTGGTGGAATCTCTTGGTAGGCGACGTCCTGGGTGACGGCGTGCTTGAACACATATCCCGAATCTCTCTGATATCCGGCGGCGAAGAGAAGCTCTGCAGCTTGGAGCTCCTCGAGCTCGTCGAAATGGGTGGCAATATGGCCCGGGAGCAAAGGGTGCAGGACCGATGCCGGGACATCGTTGCCGATCACTGCTGCGAGCGAAAGGATCGCTTGGGCTCCGTCGGACAGACGGTCGATCCGGTCTGCGATCAGGGTATGGATGGACGGCGGCACGGTGCTGTGCTCGCCGCCCTCGGTGAGGCGCAGCACGCCGTCTTTGCCGATTAGCGTGTCAGAAGCGCGAGCGGATTTAACAACTTCCTCGATGAACAGGGGAGTGCCGCCAGCGAGGCCGACAACCGAAGCTTTCCATTTCTCGACGCTCGCGTCGTCGCCGACAAGGTGATCGAGCATCTGAATCGAGTCAGCCGGTGTCAACGCGTCTATTCGCAGGTGCGTGTAGTAGCTCTTGGTCGCCCAAGGGTCGATAAATTCAGGACGGTAGGTGACGGCGAGCAGGCAAGGCCGACGGGCGATGTGGATCGCGACGGCGTCGACGAGATGTCGAGTTGTTTCGTCAGCCCAATGGAGATTTTCGAACACAATCAGCTGCGGTAAATCGGTGCTGTCGACAATGACGTGCGCGAGTGCCGCGACAGTACGAGACATACGGATATCTGGATCGAGCGAAGTCCAATCATCGCCCGCGCCGTCGGGTTGAAGCGCAGCGAGGAGTGCGGTGGCGTCGCCATCGGTCCCGCTCTTTCTGAGTTGGTCTTGCAGCGCAGGAGCGTCGATGAACGCTTCTGGATCTAGATCCAGCCGAGAGAGCACCGGGGCTCGAACCGCGAAGAACGGGGTCCGAGCTTCGAGAGGAGATGCCCTTGCGATGAGCGTTTCGAAGCCACGGGCGGACGCCAAGAGGAGGGCTTCGTGGATCAGCCTTGACTTACCCGCACCCGGCTCGCCAACCATCGCGACTACTCGCCCGTTGCCGGCGGTTACACCCTCCAAGAGTTCTTTGATCCGGTTGAGTTCGAAGTCGCGTCCGAATAGTGGCGTGAGTCCTCGTTCGACTCGGGCTTCCCAAGGGGTTCTCCAACCGGCATCATCTCGAATTCGATAGACGTCGCCGAATCCGGTGAATTTGGGATGGGGGTCACAGCGCTGCGCTCCGACCAAACCCTCAGCGAGGCCATTGGTTTCTGCTGTGAGCAATATCTCGCCCGGCTCAGCCGCCACGGCGAGTGAGGCCGCGTGCTCCAGCGCTGCCCCGTGGACCGAAAAGGCGCCGCCGCGGGGTGGTGCGCTCGATAAAACTTCTCCACTGGCAAGCCCGATGCGCCACGCGTAGTCGAGCCGATCATGCATGCTCTCGGGCGTAGCCGTCGTCAGGGCCCGAATATCGAGCGCCGCCTGAACTGCTCTCATCGCATGGTGCTCTTGAGCGACCGGTGCGCCAAACACGCCGATGGTCGCTCCGCTCTCGTGAATCGGGACGCCGCCGTGAACTTTGATGATGTCGCCAATTGAGCCGGCCATTGCGTCGGTCGCCCGCTGCCATTCCTCGGGACCGACTGGTGCCAGGTCGAGAGAGACGGTGCGATAGGTGCAGCGCAGCAGGGTCGCAAACTTAACGCTCGGAATCTTGGCCCCGGTTCGTTCGTGGCGTCGAACCGATGAAACCGTTTGGCTTGCAGTCACAGTCGCGATAAGCCGGTAGCCGGACTTGTGAACGGTCTCGATGACTCGTGGCGAGCGAGCATCGTCTTCGAAGGCTCTCCGGATCTTGATGACCGCGGCGGAGACTGCATCGTCGCCGACGAACGCGCCGCCCCACACGTTGGTGAGGAGCTCAGAGCGTGAGATGACTGCACCAGGCTGAGCGGCTAAGGCAACCAGAACCTGCATCGCCTTGGGCTCGAGCCGCCGGATGACTTGCCCCTTTGTGATCATGTGTGCGGCGACGTCGAGCTCCCATCCGTCGACGAGCACCACGGGATCATCCATCCGTAGGAACTTAGTAGGAATTCGTTCGCAGGTCCCTCAGGATTTCTTGAATTGGCAAGTTCAGGATGAAGAGAACCGAACGAGGAGCTCGCCGATGTCTCGATACCGCCAACACCTTCCCCAGCTTGATGGGGGTCTGTTTCTCAACGACGCCGGGTTGGAAACCGATCTCATCTTCAACCATGGCATCGATATCCCCGAGTTCGCGGCCCACACTCTTTTGGCGAACGAGCAGGGACATGCTGCACTGCGTCATTACATGGAGGGCTTCCTGGCCCTTGCATGCAACACCGGAGCCGGCTTCGTGCTCGACACACAGACCTGGCGAGCCCAGTCGCACTTCGGGGAAGAACTCGGCCAGGACGCAGCCTCGTTTCGGGAGAGCAACCGACGTGCGGTCGAATTCGCCGCGGGACTCCGAAACGAGTTCGCCTCGAACTCAGGCCCGATCGTCATCAACGGACTCATCGGCCCACGCGGCGACGCGTATGCGCCAGAAGAGAAAATTGCAGCCGCTGAGGCCCAGCGCTACCACAGCGAACAGCTTGGGTGGCTTGCCGAGACTGAAGTCGACATGGTGACGGCACTCACCTTCACTCAGGCCGATGAAGCCATCGGCGTCGTTCGCGCTGCAGACGACCTCGGGTTGCCTGTCGTTGTTTCGTTCACGGTGGAGACTGACGGGAACTTGCCGACCGGGCAACCCCTTGCTGACGCCATAACGGCCGTCGACGACGCGACGAACGAAGCAGCGGCCTACTTCATGGTCAACTGTGCGCACCCTGATCATTTCGCCGGACGTATGACTGACGAGGGCTGGGCGAGACGGATTCGGGGCAT